>UWSJ01000009.1 GCA_900549525.1 uncultured Coriobacteriaceae bacterium
GCCGGCGTCTCGAGGGCGAGCCAGCACGTGCCCACGAGGGCCGTCGCGAAGGCGGCGTCGAGCCCTGCGAGCGCGACGCGAGGTGCCAGTCGAAGCCTCTCCGACCGCTGTTGCGGAGTCAGTTCGTGTTTCACGGTCTCCTCCTCCATGGCGAGGGCCCCACCGCCATAGGGCAGCGGGGCCCTCGCCTTTGGTGTTCCTGTTTAGTGGATTGGGATGGCGTGCCCGGTGTCATGCCAACTTGAGAAGTCGAGCTCCGGTCCGTCAACCTCCCATATGCGCTCGGCGTAGTCACCCTTGCTGTCGCTGTCGGTCCAGAAGAAGATACGCTTCCTGGGGGCATCGGGGACGTCGAACACCGTGGGGCCTGCAGGGTCGGCGCCCGTGGCGGCGCGCACGGTCGAGGGGATGTCGAGGTGGCCCGTGGGGACGTCGGAGGTCGAGTACGGCTTCGAGGCATCGGCGCCCGCGGGCTTCACGAGAAGCATGGGCGCGGTCGGCGATGAGAGGTTGTTGGCGAGGTACCACTCCCCGTGGTCGGCCGTGACGATGATGGTGCTCTGGTCGTAGACGCCAAGCTCCTTGAGCTGGCGAAGGTACTCGTTGACGATCTCGATCGAACCGATGCTCTGGCGCTCGAGCGTGGAGTTCTCGCCGGCGGGCATGGGGTTGCCGTGCTCGTCCATCGTGTAGGGCCCGTGCGCTCCGGAGAGGTGGATGATGCGGTAGGCGCCACCCTCGGCCGTGTCGTCCGCCTTGAGAGTCTGGGACTTGAGCTTGGCAAAGTAGGAGGGGTCGTCGATGACGTAGGGCGTCTGATCGGGCGCGGCCTTGTCCTGCGCGACGACGCCCTGGTTCAGCGCGTCGGTGTAAAAGCGGAACTGCGGCTTGAGCACCCAAGGGAGGTTGCGGTACAGAACGCCCTTTCCAAGGGTCTTGGCGATCTTGAGCGCGCCGGTCGTCTGGGGCCTTATGTCATGGACGTTGATGGTCTGGTTCAGGAGGGGCTTGTCCTGGCCCTCGAAGCCCTTGCCGATGGAGCTGGGGTCGGAGTAGACGCCGATGGAATAGCCCTGGCCCTGGACGTCGTCGAGGAGGTTGTGCTGCGTGAACCAGCTGCGAACCGTTTGTGCCGTGAACTCGGGCTCGTCGGGCGAGAGGCCGTGGCCCGTGACGAGGAAGGGCACGCCGTAGCGCGTGGGGATCATCGACCCAACTGAGTTCCGGAAGTACGTGAACCCGTCAAACTCGTCGAGGAGGTGCGGGTCGTCCGCAAGGTCTGCCTCGAGGTACTTGGTGTCAAAGGTGTCGAGGATGAAGATGATGACGTTGCTCTTGGGCGAGACATCCATCAGCCCCTCCTCGGTCACGAAGGGGCGGTCGAAGTCGGACGCGTGGGCGGAGATCGTCATGCCCATGCTGACCGCGGAGGTGAGTGCGAGCAGCAGACAAGCCACAACGGTGAAGCCCTTGAACGCAGAAGGGCGCTTGAGGGCGATTGTGATGACGGCGGCGATGGCCACGACCCACATGGCGGCCGACGCGACGGTGAGCTTCGTGAAGTCGTCCCAGTTGACGGGCTGGCCATCGGCCGCGGGCAGCCCGGTGTTGAAGAAGAGTGCCTGGAACAGCGCCGCAATGCCTACGGCCGTGATAAGCGCGAGCACGATGTCATAGACGCGGCCGCGCAGTGCGGAGAGCACGAGGGCGCCCGCGACGGCGAAGCAAACGGCAAAGAGCGTCAGCGGCTGCCAGACGTCGGCGGGGGAGAACAGCAGCGCCGAGGCATTGGTGGCGACGATCTCGAGCGGGGCGGCCATAAAGGTCGTGAAACCGAACATGACGGTCACGAGCAGGGCGAGGGCGAAGCGGGCGCCCCACGGGAGTTTCTGAGGGCGCTCCTTGCCCTGAAGCTCGCGCTCGGCGCGCGCCTGGGAGGTGGCCTCCTCGAGCGCCGCCTCGTCGCCGGCCTCGACGCCGCGCACCGCGGGCTCGACGACCTTGCCGGCGTTCTCGTCGATGTGCAGGATGCGCAGCAGGCCCCGCCGTGCCCGTCGCCACACGACGCCGAGCACCGCCGAGAGCGCCACGGCCACGCCCGCGAGCGCCTGGATCGTGTAGGTCATGACCGACGGGTCCACGTAGGCGAGCGCCGGCGTCTCGAGGGCGAGCCAGCACGTGCCCACGAGGGCCGTCGCGAAGGCGGTGTCAAAGGCGGCGAGTGCGATGCGCGCCCCCAGATTCTTAGTGGGCCTCATCGGTGGCCTCCTTGGCGTTACGCTTCGAGGCCTCGCCGACCCCGCCCTTCTCGTCCTCGCCGTCCTTTGTCGCGACGGCGTCGCCGGTGCGCTTGGCCTGCTGCGCGAGCATCGTGTCGAGCAGGAACCTGCCGGCGTTCTCGCCGCCGTGCCCGAGGTTGAACACGGTGCGCTCGCGCACCTCGCGGATCCGCTCGGCCCATTGCGTCGCGTCGTCCACGAGCTCGTGGGCCACGTCGGCGATGCCGGGAAGGTCGGCGACCTCCACCCCGCGGCCGATCTCGCGGCGCAGGGAGATGTCGGTCGGCTCGATGCCGAGCTTCTCCCAGTCGGGGTTGGCCACGCGCATCGGCGTGTTGATGAGCAGCGACGGCTTCAGGGTGATGAACGAGAACTCGAGGTAGATGCTCGACCAGTCGGTGATGATGACGTCGGCATCGTAGATGGACTCGTTGGAGGAGAAGTCCTGGTCAAGGCTCAGGAGCTCCTTGGGCTGGTCGGCCAGGGCCGCGCACAGGGCCTCCCAGCGCGGGCGATAGCGCTTGAGGTACTCGGGGTGCGGGCGCACGATGACGTGGAAGCCGCCAGCGATGAGCGGGCGGATCGTCTCGAGGCCGCACAGGTCGAGCAGGTTGTCCTCCTGCCACGACGGGGCGATGAGCACGACGGGGCGGTCGTGATGGGGCTTCGGGCGCGCGTCGTACTCGGCGATCTGGCGGTCGAGCAGGTCGTAGCCGCACTCGACCATGTGCTTGGCCGGCAGGCCGTTCATCTGCTCGAGGCGACGGATCTCGCGAACCTGGTGGGGGCCCACGGACAGCATCGCGTCGTAGTGGTCGTAGCAGTGCTCGGCCGCCGTGAGGAACATGCTGGTCATGTGGTGCGGCATGTGGACGTACTTTACGTCCTTGCGCACGTAGGAGCGCTTGATGTAGTAGTTGTCGAGGTCGTCGAGGGTGAGGACCACCACGTCGGCGTCCATCTTCATCATGAGGGTGATCGCGCGCTTCTCGCCGACGTAGTACGGCATGATGCGCGGCTGCTCCTTGGCGAGCTCGAAGATCTTGTCCGTGGCGTCGTTGGTGACGTAGTGGATGCGGGCGTTGGAGTGGGCGAGCAGCCACTCGATGGCGCCCTGGAAGTACTTGTAGTAGCCGCTGCGCTCGGAGTAGAAGACGATGTGCTTGTCGACCGTCCCGAAGAAGCGCTTGTAGTCGGCCTTCTCGCGCTTGGCGAGGGGGTCGGGGCGCCACCAGGGGCCCTTCTTCTTGGAGAGCGAGTTGAGCTGCTCGAGCTCGGCCTTGCTGGCCTCGAGCTCCTCGTAGTCGACGAAGCGCTTGGGGTTTACGATGACGTTGCAGAGCACCTGCACGAGGATGGACATGAGGTTGGAGCAGATCCAGTAGAAGGCCATGCCTGCGGCCACGTAGATGCCGAGCACGAACGACAGGGCCACGGAGATGCCGTTGGTCGTGTTCTTCTCGAGGCGGGTCTGCTCCTTCTGGAGCGGGTTGATGCGGTTGGACGCCTCGCCCATGATGACGGCGGACAGGGCCGCGAGGAAGGGCATGACCCACGCGAGGCCGCCGTCGGTGGCGGGCACGAGGCCGAGGAACTCGGTGCCGGGCGCGCCGTGGTCCGTGACGCCGTGGATGACCTCGACGAGGCCGAACAGGATGATGACCTGCACCGCGAGGGGCACGAGCGACAGCATCGGGTGGTAGTGGTACTCCTTGTTGAGCCGGGTCTGGCGCTCGCCGATCGTCTCGGCGTCGCCGAAGTACTGCACCTTGACGCGGTTGAGCGCGGGCATGATGCGCACCATGACGATGCTGTTGTACTGGCACCACAGGGCCAGCGGCATGAGCACGACCTTGATGATGAGGGTGAAGAGCGCAATCGACGCCCACCAGTTGCCTGTCAGGTCATAGCAGGGCTGCATGACGTGGGAGAAGAGCTGCGCGAGGGCATCGAGCATGGGTCGCTCCTTTGTTCGCTCGAAAGCAACACGGGCACGCACGGCGGGACCCGTCCGGCCGAAAAACGGCAGACGGGTCCCGCACAGCGACTTTCAAGTCTATTACAGGAAGCATACAGAGCCCTTGCGAAGCGCCGCCTTGTGTGCATTCCGAGGAACGACCACATCGGCCTTTACGCCGCGCGGCGTCGGCGTCCGAACAGCTCGCCCCAGTCGCAGGCGGCCAGGATCGTGCCGGCGAGGATCACCTCGCAGCACAGAAGCGTCGCCGTCGTGGGCACGCTGCCCTGCAGGACGAAGCCAAAGGCCACCGCCCAGGCCGAGTAGGACACGTTGAGCGCCATGGCCCGTGACGCGCCGATGGTCGAGATGCCCTTGTAGTACAGCAGGTAGGACGCCGCACCCGCGAGGCCCGACAGGGCCACGACGCCCGTGGCCGCGCTTGGCATGGCGCTTCCCACGAAGCCCCATGCGCCAAAGAGCGGCACCACGGCCACGGCGTAGACGAGCGCCGACGAGGTCTCGCGGATCTGCAGGGCCGTCTCGTCGTCCACGGCGTCGTCGCGCATGCCCCAGGCGCACAGCACGGCCTCCGAGCCCCAGCCCGCCACGGTGAGCGCCGCGCCAAGCAGCCCCAGCGCGGGGTTACCCAGCTCGCTCTGGCCGGCAGAGATGAGGCCCATCGCCATGACGCCCGCGAGCCCGACGCCCAGCGCCACGAGCTGGCCTCTGCCCATGCGCTCCTTGAGCAGCACGTAGGAGAGGAAGGCGCCAAACGCAGGGTAGAAGGCCGAGATGATGGCCGTGTACGCCGGTCCGATGTTGTTGATCGCCAAGACGTAGCCCGTCATGCCGATGGGGCCGCCCAGCAGCGCGCCCGCGACGACCACGAGGCCGCTGCGCGTCCTGAGCGCGCGCCAGGTGTCGGCGAGACGACCCTTGAGGGCCATGCGCGCGAACAGCCAGATGGCGCAGAAGGCGTCGTGGAGAAAGGCCCCGGCGATCGCGGCGAAGGCGACGGCCTCGGCGGTGCCCACGTAGGGGCCCATGCCGAGCGCGATGCCCAGGATGACGGTGTCGAGGCCCCACAGGATGCCGCTGCCGAGTCCGTAGCGCATGGGTTACTCCTTCTCGTAAAGGGCGAGCGTCGCGTCGAGGTAGCGGTCGGCGTAGCGGTAGTAGATGTAGAGCCACTCGTCGACGAAGTCCCCCTCGGCCTCCTTGAGCAGGCTCCACAGGTACCAGCACCAGCCGGCGAGCTGGATGTGGGCGAGGTTGTGGCGGCGCTCCTCGGCCGTGGGCGTGCGGCCGAAGTAGGCGGCCAGCGCGTGGTCCACCTCGTCGGGCTCGAGCTGGCAGCACACGCAGAAGGTGCCGAAGTCGTTGGCGTAGTCGCTCATGCCGGCGTACTCCCAGTCGATCAGGTAGTAGGTGCCGTCCTGGTCGATGAGGAAGTTGAGGGCGAAGAAGTCGTTGTGGCACAGACAGACGGGTGCGTGGTCGGCCTTGACGTGGGCCTCGAGGCGGTCGACCTTCTCGGCCATCTCGGCAAAGCCCTTGATGTCGATGGGGCCGCGCTGGCGCAACAGGTGCTCGTAGCGCCGGGCCTCATCGTAGAAGTCGAAGTGGCGCTCCACGGTGACGTCCGTGTCGTGGAGGGCGTGGGCGATCTGCATGGCGCGCTCGACCTGCGCCGGGTCGTGCGGGTCAAGGTTCTTGCAGTTGGGGATGAAGTGCGAGATCTTCCAGCCGCGCCTGGCGTCGCCGCAGATGAAGGTCTTGTCAATGCCGAGCCTGAAGGCCGCGCCCTGGGCGGCGAGCTCGCCCTGGCGGTCGATGAGCAGCTCGGTGCCCACGCCGGGATGGCGGTAGACGTACTCGCCCGAGTCCGTCGCGAAGTGGCACGACAGGTTGGTGAGCCCCTGCTTGAGCGGGTAGACGTCATGGATCTCGTCACGCGAGCAGCCGAGTGCCTGGGTGATGTGGTCGAAGATGTCAGAGTCGATGTTGCTCAGGAAGTGCGGGTCGAAGGCGGTCAGCTCGTCGAGGGAGTCGAACTCGTTGATGAAGCCGTCGGGGTAAGGGCGCACCTGCATGTCGAGCTCGTCGACGTGCTCGAGGAAGAGATCCTCCCACAGCTTGTCGGCGGTCTGGGGCAGGTCGTACTCGGCTTCGAGGATCTGCGCGAAGCGCCGGGAGAAGGCGCGGTCAAAGTAGACGTGGCCGAGCATGTACCACGAGTCCTCGCCGCCGACGGTGGCGCCCGTGATGCGGTTCTCGGCACCGGTCGTGAGGCACCATTCCTTGGTGGGCCCCTCGGCGTACTGGGCGGCGTAGTAGGCGTGCCAGACGTAGGTCTCGAAGGGGTTGGCGACGAAGTAGTCGTCCGAGGAGCAGACGTAGGTGTTGGCGAGGCGGTCGCGCACGCACATGAGCGAGGAGTTGTTGTTGCGCGAGGCGTACTCCTTGTTGACGACGAGGCTGACGCCAAACTTGTCGGCAAGGTAGAAGAAGTGCTCCTTCTTGTAGCCAAGCACGACGGTGATGTCGTCGATGCCGGCCGCCTGGAGCTGCTTGATCTGGCGCTCGATGAGAACCTCCCCGCGGACCCTGAGCAGGCCCTTGGGCTTCTCGTACGAGATGGGGGCAAAGCGACTCGAGAGACCGGCCGCCATGATGATGGCGTTGTCGACCTTGTAGGGGGCCAGTGCCGTGCGGCCGACGGCGGTGGGTGCGCCATCGGCGAGGTAGCCGAGGTTCGCAAGCTCCTTGTGGGCGGTGTTGACGCTGCCGAGGGAGAGGTCTGTGCGGGCTGCGGTGCCTCGTTGACTGGTGTCGGCGTGCTGGAGGAGATCGCATAGAACGAGGAACTGCTTCTTTGTCAGGTCTATGGGATATTCCTTTCCGTTTCTTTACAGTTAGCTGACAAACGAGGCTAGCACGGTGGAGTGCGGTGTTCAAGATAAAATGGGGACGGAGGAAAAATGAACACTTGAATGGGGGGCTGTGGCGGCCGTGTGCGATGCGAGCCGTGAGCGGGATTGCACTAAATCCGCGCGCTCGAGGTCTCCGGCGCCATCGGCATGATGCTCTGCGGCGCCTTCCCGATGGTCTGGCTCATCAAGCGCTACCTGGCTGGCCCGTCCCAGAAGCTGGGAGGTCTCGTGGGCCTCTCGAGCTACGCCGCGGCGGGCCTGCTCGCCGGCCTGTGCTGTGGCGGGCGTTGCTCCAAGCCGTTTTTCCAATTGATGGAGCGAGGCGGCCGACTCAATTCGGGTCTGCTATCAGACGAGACGGGCGTAGTCCTGCCGCTGGCTGAAGATTCTCATGATGACGACGCGTGCGCCTGCTTCCGAGACTCGGTAGAGAAGCACGTAGTTCGGTAGCGCCGCCTTTCTGTAACCGTGGGATTCGAGCCGTGCGTCAGCCGCCGCCGGATACATCAGCGGATGACGGGAAAGATTGTTCACGATTACGTCGATATGGTCGAGGAAGCTTGACGCGGCGCTCGTCCACCCGTGCTCGAGCAGAGATTCGACGATGATGCGACGGTCGGATTCTGCCGGCTCGGAAATGGCGACATCATAGGCCATAGCGCGCCCGGGCCTCGGCTTGCGACGCGCGGGCGTCCCGAACCCGTCCCTCGGCCACGGAGGCCTCTGCCTCGGAGACGAGCTGGTAGAGGTGGGCCCTGGCGCTTTCCTGCCTGAGCGCCTCCAGGTCGTCGAGGCGGATCACAGCAAAGTCCTCATGTCCGTTTCGGGTGATGATGATAGGGCCGTCGCTGTTCCTTACGGATTCAGAGAAGGCGCTTGTGTTCTTGAGCGCGGTTATTGGCAGGCATCTCGTCATGAGGGGCTCCAATCGGCCAGAATTCTGTCCTATACTATACCCGGACTTGTCACGCAATGCTTCATTTCTGAGACATGTCTTCGAGCGCCGAAAGGAGAAGGAGGCCCAGATGCTCAGCGTTCATTACGGCCCCATGGACGGGGCGGTCTTCAACACGGCCGTCTTCTTCAAGAACAGCTACCTAGACGAGTGGTTCGAGGACGACTTCGCCCGTCGGATGATCAAAAGCGTGGACAAGGCGGAGGTCATAGGCCCCCGCCTCATACAGAGCCGCGTGATGGGCCCCGTGTCCCCTGAGGGGCTTTCCGGCGGCACCAAGACCCTCCTGCTCGTCAACTTCATGCCCGATCGCATCTTCAACGCCTCCACCTGCGGAGACAACTGTGCTCACTGGCTTTTGGAGATAGGGCGGCGCCAGGATGTCACGGTCAACCTCCTGCACCTCATGGACTTCGGGCGCGGTCGCTTCTCCATCAGGATCGAGAACACCGGGCAGGTCGTTCACTCCATGGCCGAGCTGGTATATCCGGCGGGCTTCCTCATTGCCGGCGAGGAGATTCCCGACGAGGGGCCTGGTGGGGGACGATGAGGGGTTCCTACGAAGTCACGATAAAAACAACCGGGTGCAGTTCAGGCTGACCATCAGGCGCAACATCACCGTCCTTCGCGGGAAGAGCGCCACGGGAAAGACCACGCTGGTGGGCATGGTCGGAGACTACCAGCGAGACGGGGCGGACAGCGGCGTCGAGCTGAGGTGCGAGCGTCCCTGCGTGGTGCTGGAGGGTAGTGGCTGGGAGTCTGGCCTCGCCCGCTACTCGCGGTCGATCGTGTTCATCGACGAGGGCAGTCGGTTCACGTCGAGCGTTGAGTTCGCTCGAGCTGCGGCCGCCTCCGACAACTACTTTGCCATTGCGACGAGGGAAAGCCTGTTCAACCTGCCCTACAGCGTGGCCGAGGTGTACGGCATCGACAATGACACACGGCAGAAGTATCGCAACGTCTGGCGCTACTACAGCTCCCCCAGGCAGCTCTACGGTGGGCATCAGCCAATTGTCGGGACTGGTCTCAGCAGTTCGCGCAAAGTTGTGCTCGGGCGGGAGTGCCAGGACCTTTCGCGGGCGGTCATGACAGGTGCGGAGCCGAGACGCTCGAAAACCGAAGTGCAAGGACGCGCGTTCGTTCCCACGCTTGTCATCGTCGAGGATTCGGGCTCGGGCTTCGAGTTCTTCCGAGCCCTGTGTTCGATATTCAATGTCCCCTGCGGAGTGCCAGAGGCAAGTCGAATATCTACAGGGTGGTCGCAGCACATCCGGGCGAGCGGGTGCTCGTGATTGCAGGCGGGGCGGCCTTCGGTCCCGAGCTCGAGAGGGTGCTCGACCTGTCGAGGGTCGGGGACCTGCTCTTGCTGCTTCCCGAATCGTTCGAGTGGCTACTGCTGCGCTCGGGAATCGTGCGCGATGACGAGCTGCCCTCCATGCTCAGTGACCCCTCCGCGTTCGTTGAAAGCAAGGATTTCTTCAGTTGGGAGCGGTTCTTCACTAGCCTGTTGTGTGACAAGACGAGAGGCACGTCGCTCAGTTACGAGAAGAACAGGCTCAACCCGGCGTACCTGCTCCCTGAGAACGTACGCCGCATCGTGGGCGGAGACGCATAGCATTCGCCCCGGCTCCCATGTGATTCTCGTCTTGCGCTCAGAACCTCTTCATCGTTGCTGCATACTCGCCTACCTTCGCGGGCGCGGACTGGATCGGCGCTGGCTCTGCGCCCTTCGTGCGTTCGTGCGCTTCTTCCCGGTCTTTCCCATTACGTTCGCCATCCTTGTCAAGGATGTGATCCATCTCGTCTTTTTCATCCCCTGGTGCCTGCTGTTCTCCGAGACGATGCACACGTCCGGGCGGGCGCTGAAGTCCGCCTGGTTTTCCATTGCGTTTCTCCTGCTTTCGATAGGGTGCTCGCTGACGAAGAAGACGGCCATGTACATCGTCGTGCTTTGTCTGTTCCTACTGCTGCTTTTTGTCTCCATGAGGGCTCGGTATAAGGTCGTGGCGGCAGGCCTGGCGATGGGGATGTATCTGGTGGCGCAGGTCGCCTTTCCTTCGTTCGTGTTCCCGCTGGTCAATGCCGTCCCTGGTGGCCCTCAGGCGGCAATAGTGGTGCCCATCCAGCAGGTCGCGCGAGTTGCGCATCTCCATCCCGACGACGTCACGCCCGAGGAGCGAGAGGCTATCGACAGCTATCTGGTGACCGGCTGGGACAGGATGGGCAAGGACTACAACCCCTATATTGTCGACCCGGTATCCGGCTATAACGTCAAGGATAAGAAGGGGACCCTCCAGTTCATGCGAGCTTGGCTGAGCATCGGCCTTCGTCATCCTCTCGTATATCTCGATGCGTTCATCTCACTTGAGTCCGGGTGGGCGAGCTTTTCCTCAACGTCGTCTGTCTCTCAGCCAGAGGCGCCGTATTCGCGGTCTCCGCTCCTGTTGCAGTTCGTGTTCTCGTCGGACGTCAACCCGGATACATTCGGCACGCTCTATGGTGTAGGACCCGCTTCGATCGGGAGTTCCGTCGTGAGCGGTCTGTTCGAGACGATTATGGACACACCGGTTCTGAACTGGCCGTTCTATGTCGCACTCTGGACCGCTGTGGTGCCGATGCTGTTCCTCCATGTGCTCCGCGTGCTGCGGAGGGCGGGCATGAAGGAAAGCTGCCGCCGGCTGATAGAGATGAGCCCCTATCTCGTGTCCGTGGCGACCCTCTTCCTGTATGCGGTGTCGCTGTCGCTGCCCGGTCAGGTCAATCCGGCTCGTTACATGGTACACGCGGTCATTCTCGCTCCGCTGTATTTCGGTCTGCTTCGGTGCCACTGCCTCGGGGCAATAGCGCCTGTTCGACGTGGCCGCACACGGATGTAGGGGCGGGTAGGGGTCCATGTAGGGCAGCGCCGCACGATCATCCCGTTCGCGCTTGGATGTAGGAGCTGAACAGGCGTCTCAGTCGAGCCATTCTCTCCCGGCGGTTCCGATTTGCCCCAGTGAGGTGGGTCGTGTCGAAAGCCTGCTTTCCGGTTTGTCTGTGAGGTAGTTGAATCCATGCCGAGGAATGGCATGATTCTGCGGGCAGACGGGAGGGGTGGACAATGTCGAGGAGCGTCGAGAGCCGTGCTTGCCGGGGTGCGTCCTACACCGATGTGTCTGCCGTGCTTCCGAGGCGTTGCCCGGCCTTCTTTCGAGCCTGCCTGCTCATTGCGCTCCTCGGGATAAACGCCCTGGTTCTTTTCGCGCCCTCGTCAGTCTCGTATAACGTCAAGCGGCTCCTCATGCTGCCCAACATCATTCTGGTGCTTCCGGGCTTGATGGGGGTGGCGGCATGGGTCTGGGCGTTCTCGGGGGTTCATCGCTCTGCACCACAGGCTGCCGGCGGCGCCGATGCTCGGTTACGTGGTGGTGATGGCGGTGAGCGGCATGGCTGTGGGGTCGTCCGTCTTATCGTCATCCTGACATTTGCGTTCGCCGCTGTTCAGGCTTGGCTCGTCTCGGTATATCGCTTCTCGACGGGTTGGGACGTGCGGCTGGTGTCCGAGACCGCCTGGCAGCTTGCGCAAGGCATGAGGCTGGACGAGGGTACGGTCACGTACTTTCAGATTTATCCCAACAACCTCCTGCTGCTCTGGGTGTCGACCGCGTGCATGCGCCTCGCCATTGCACTTGGTGCCACGACGTTTGCGTCCGGCGAGATGGTGTTTGCCCTGGTCAACTGTCTCTCCCAGGCGGTTGCGGCCCTTGCGCTCTACGCGACGCTGGACCGGCTGCTCGACAGGCGTTACGCGTTGGTTGGATGGGTGACTCTTGAGGCGATTTGCCTGTTGTCCCCCTGGGTGTCCATTCCCTATAGCGATGCGTTGGCCCTTGCCGTGCCGCCCCTTATGGCGTGGTGCTACGTGAAGGCCTCGGAGGGCGGGCGTGGGGCTGCGCAATCTGCCTGCACCGCCGCAGCCTGTGGGTTCGTAGGCGTGATCGGCTACAGGATCAAGCCTCAGACGTCGTTTCTGCTCATAGCGATCGGCCTGGTTGAGCTCCTCATGCTCGTCTCTGCCGTGGTTCGGGGGCTTGGGCTTGCTACCGGGAGATCTGGGAGGGGAGGTGTGGAGCCTCTTCGGAGGCCCCCTGCAGTTCGGCGTGAGGGAGTGCCCCACCTCGCTCGCCGGGTGGCTGCTCGGCATGTAGGAAGGCTTGCTTGTATCGCCGTGGGCTGCCTCTGCGCGCTCACGGTTACCGGTGCGGCAGCGGCTTCGCTCGGCATTCCCGAGAACGAACAGCAGGCGCTGGGCCCCGCACACTTTCTCATGATGGGAACCAACGACGTGTCGGACGGCGGCTACCTCACCGATGACGTGGCGTACTCCCTGTCGTACGACAACAAAGACGAGCGCACGCATGCCGACCTCAGTCGCTGGGCTGAGCGGATGGAAGCCTATGGCCCCACGGGGTTCATAGGGCACTCCATGAGGAAGGCGCTCTCGACCTATGCCGACGGCGCCTTCTCGTGGGGTGCGGAAGGAGGGTTCTACAAGGGGCTCGAGGAGGAAGCCGTCGAGAGCGGCCGCGTGACCGAGGAGGAGGTCGAGGCTGCGGATGCAGCTGCCAGTGATGCCTCTCACCCCATCGACCGATATGCCGTTGTGGGCGGCTACACCCACGACCTTCGGGGGCTCATCCTTTCCGTCATCACCTCTATCAGCAAGCGCGGAGCGGTTTGGTGGATGTTGGGCCAGGCGCTCTGGCTTCCGGTGCTCGCTCTCGTGACGTGCGCGGCCTTGCCCGGCTCCCGCATGCGTGGAAGAGACCGGGCACGCCATCTTTCATCTGCCGAAGACGGGGCCGTCGTCTCAGGTAGAGACCCTGACATGAGCCTGACACCTCTCGCCCTCATTGTTGCTATGCTCGGCCTGGTAGTGTTCGAGTTCTTCTTTGAGGCCCGTGCCCGCTACCTCTACTCGTCGCTCGGGCTCTTCGTCATGCTCGCGATGGTGGGGCTCGACAACCTGACGAGACTCGTTCGCGAAAGGCGCGCCCTCACACAACATGCGGCGGCGGGCTCCTCCCCGCGGCACCAATAGAGGTCACGCTTCTTTGATGTAACCCATGTCTCGCTTGGGTGCATCTAAGCGAGGAGCGATACCCTGTAACCCATCTTTGTCGCCTACTCGGGTGCGGCCGCGTTCTGCGGCCTGCCCTATGCGGAGGGGTCATGCCTCGCTTCTCGATCGTCATCCCTGTGTACGGTACTGCCGCTTATCTTCCCGCCTGCCTCGACAGCCTGCTTGCGCAGGGCTTTGAGGACTGGGAGGCCGTCGTCGTCGTCGACGCGAGCCCTGACGACTCGTTGGCGATTGCCCGTGACTATGCGAGCCGCGACAGCCGATTCGTTATCGTGAACAAGAAGACCAACGAAGGGCTTCACCTTGCGCGCAAGACCGGCGTCGAGAAGGTTCGGGGTGACTACACGTTCTTCCTTGACTCCGATGACGAGCTCGCCCCAGAGTTCTGTGCCCAGCTCGCAGGGCAACTGGATGGCGGTGAAGTCGACGTGCTGCACTTCGGCCTCACGGTTGTGGGGGACAACGGTATCGACGAAGACGAGTGCCTCGCGTTTGAGAGCTTCAACAACGCCGATGTTCCGCCCGCTGGGGGGGAAGACATCGTTCGGGACATTTTTGATCCTGAACGAGGCTACAAGGTCGACTGGCGCGTGACACAGAGGGTTTTCCGCACCGATCTGATTCGTCGTGGCTTCGACCTCATGACCGGTGCCAGGCTCGAGCGCGCGGAGGACGGCTACGAGTGCCTCGTGCTTTCCTCGCTGGCGGCTTCGTATCGTGCGGCAAAGGCCGTCCGTGGCTACATCTATCATTACGGCCGCGGCGTTACGGGTACGAGTGAGATTTCTGCGGAGCGCTACGGCGCGTTCTGTGAGCAGTTCCTTGCCTGCTTTGAGGCGGCCGACGCTTTTGCTGATGCGTGGAGCGCACTTGACGTTCACCCCTGCGCTCGCGGCTTTGCCGAGAAGGCGACGGAGCTGCTTGCTAACGACTGGAACACGCGCGTTGATCCGTCCGAGCGCTTGCAGGCGGGGCAGCTCATGGCGCGGGCTATGGGTCCCGCTGTTGCCGCACGCGAGGCCTGGCGCTTCGTGAGGGATCTGACATGGCGCCAGTATCAGGACGACGCGAGCCCTGCTGAGGTGGAGAGCCTGGGACTGTGGCTTCCCATCGCCAGGCGGTTTTCCAATGAGGCGCTGGCGGTGGGTGACGGTACCAACGAGCGGCTTGTTGAGACGCGCACGCGTGCCGAAGAGCTGATGGACGAGACGCGTCGTCGCGAGCTCTTTAAGACCTATGGCGCCCAAGACGTGCGAATCTTCGTGTCGACCCACAAGCCCGTTGACCTGTTTGACAGTGCGGTGCTGCAACCTGTCCAGGTAGGGTGTGCCCTGCGGGATTACAAGTTCCCCTGGGCGCTCCATGATGATGCCGGCGAGAACATCTCCGAGCAGAATCCGATGTACTGCGAGCTTACGACGCAGTACTGGGCGTGGAAGAACGTAGACGCAGAGTACTACGGCTTCTGCCACTACCGCCGCTATTTCGATTTTTCGTCCGAGCGCCACGAGGAGAACGAGTGGGGCGAGATTATGGACGATTACATCAGCCCCTCGACGCAACGTCGCTACGCCCTTGATGATGAGAACATCCTCGCGGCCGTGGAGGGCTATGACGTCATCACGACGGAGTTCAAGAACCTATCCGAATTCCCCGGCACCAATGACACGCCTTACAAGCAGTACAAGGCTGCCCCTCGCCTGCGCCTTGCCGACCTTGAACGGGTCATCTCCATCCTCAAGGACATGCACCCAGATTATGCCGAGGATGCAGACGCCTTCCTGAAGGGAGGGCGCAGCTGCTTCTGCAACATGTTCATCATGCGCAAGCAGGCGTTCCAGGACTACTGCGCATGGCTTTTCCCCGTTCTCGAGCGGTTTGTAGCCGAGACGGACATGAACCACTGCAGCGTAGAGGCTCTGCGCACGCCCGGCCACCTTTCCGAGCGCCTCTTTAACATCTACTACAACCATCAGATGCGTGCAGGTGCCGGCTGGAAGACCAAGCAGCTTCAGTGCGTGCACTTCAACCATCCGGAGCGCATCGAACCGCTTGGCGAGCCCAGCGCCGATCGTCCCGTGGTGCCCGTGGTGTTCGCGGCAGACAACAACTACGTTCCCATGCTCACTGCCACGATTTCCTCGATGCTCAGGAACGCCAATCCCGAGCGCTTCTACGACGTGGTCGTGCTCACGCGTGATATCTCGGGCGACAACCAAGCCGAGATGAGTGCCTACCTCGAGGCGCTCGCCCCACATGTAAAGCTGCGCTTTCACAACGTGGCGCCTGTCATCGACCGCTACGACCTTGCCACGAGCAACGAGCACATCAGCGTCGAGACGTACTACCGCTTCCTCGTCCCGAGCGAGCTGCCCTTCTACGACAAGGTGCTCTATCTCGACTCCGACCTCATCGTCGAAGGGGACGTGGCAGAGCTCTTTGACACGGAGCTGGGCGACAACCTGTTGGGCGCTGTGAGCGATGTGGACTACCTTGGCAACCTCAACATGAGCGACGGGGCGCGTCTTGCCTATACCAACAAAGTTCTCAAGATGGCTGACCCATACCGCTACTTCCAGGCGGGCGTGCTTCTGCTCAATACGCGTGCCATGCGCGAGGCGTACTCGACTGAGCAGTGGCTTCACTTTGCCTCCGTACCGAACTTCATCTATGACGACCAGGACGTGCTCAACGCCCACTGCGAGGGACGTGTGCGCTACCTTGATCCAAGCTGGAACGTTATGCACGATTGCGGGGCGCGCGTGGGAAACGTCTTCTCCTTTGCTCCCGCCAAGACGTACCAGGCCTATCTTGCCGCACGTTCCAATCCCAGAATCCGTCACTTTGCCGGCTTCGAGAAGCCCTGGAACACTGTAGGCTGCGACTGGGCGGAGCACTACTGGCGCTACGCTCGAGAGACGCCGTTTTACGAGCGGCTGCTGGCGATGCTGTCCGGCACCGGCCGCAAGGCTCTCGAGAAGCCCCTACCGCCGAAGGCGCTCTCGCCCAAGAATCCGCTTCGCAAGGTAATTGATCCAATCATGCCGTTAGGCTCACATCGTCGTGAGGTGGCCAAGGCTATTGGTCGCAAGATCAAGGGGCTGGAGTAAGCTGTAGGGTCGCGGCGGCTGTTAGCCTGCAAGAAAAAGCGGGGGGGGCGCCATGCCCCCCCCGCTCTTTCACAGGGCGTTACCTGCGTCGCCGTTTGAGGCGACGCAGGGATTCCTTGCCCATGCGGGGCAGCCATGTCACGACAGAGCCGACGCGCCAGGTCGTCGAGCTCTTTATCTCGTCGAGATGGGCGTTGGTGCGGTCGAGCTCATGCTCATCCTGCTCCGCCCGTGTGTGCTGTGCCTCGGTCTCGTCGTGAGCTTCGGAGAGTTCGGTGCGGCTCCGGGCAAGTTCTCGACCGGCGTGGCGACATCCTTCAAGCAGTGTGTCCCACATCGCGGCCTGCGCCTCGCCACCTGTCGGCTCGTCCGGCAGCGGCTTTGTGCCAGCCTCTTGGAAGATGGAGGCCCATAGGCTACTGAAGTCGAACGCAGCAAGCTCTTCCACGCTCGAAAACGCCTCGTTGGACAGTCGCATGCGAAGCGACTCGTCCGAGAGTATTGTTGCCAAGGCATCCGCAGCGGCCTCGGCTGGGGGCACGTCGATCGTTTTTGTCCCTCCCGTCTCGCCATAGGTCACGTCCGTACGGTCTCCGTTTCGGCTTACCTGGATGATGCCGCGGCTATTTCGTGTGAGCTCGAGGTAGGGAAGGGCATACATGACGGTAGGCAGCCCTGTCGCCTTCGCTTCGGCCAGCGAAAGACACCAGCCTTCGAACCCGGATGTAAGAAGGTAGGCGGAGGCTCGGCGTAGATAAGGGACGACGTCGTTGGTGGGTCCTGCAAAATATACGTGCTCTGCAATGCCAAGCCTATCCGCCTCAAGCTCGAGCTCCTGGATGGTGCAGGTATCCGTCGACGGACCCACTATGGTCAGGTGAGCGCGTTTGTCGCGTTTTGCGAGATGAGCCATGATACGGAGAGCCTCGATGGGGCGCTTCTCCTCACGGTGAAGGCGTCCGATCCAGACGATCTCGTGGTTGTCGAGGGACGCGCGTCCAGCCGTATCCGGAAGAAGCGTGAGTGTGTTGGGCGTTTGCCATGACCTGCCGTTGAACCGTGCCCAGAACGCCCGGTCGCTCTGGCTGAGCGAGATGACGCCAGACAGATGCCGGTACAGGAGGGGCAGCTGAAGACCGTTGGGGTCGGCGCGCCTGAAGATGGCTCCAAAACTACTCTGCGTGTAGGAGATGATCGGGACTCCGCAAAGCCTGCAGGTGAGTAGATCCCATCCGAAGAGCGAGTTGTCCCATTCGAGGTCGACAAGTAGGTCGATGTCATTGTCTGCCAGAGCCTTTGCGAGTGCCCGTGCGCGAGGAAGGTACGACCTTGATGCGGATACCTTCCAGCTGTCGGGCAGAACGGCGCGCCGTGCCGATGCGGGCAGGGGGTACTCCTCGTCTTGTGCGGGCTTCTCGGTAAGGAACACAACTTGATAGCCCATGTTCGCCCATATCCGCATGAGCTCGCTAGCAACTCTCTCGCCGCCGCCCAGGGTCAGCTGGTAATACAGAAGTGCGACTGTCTTGACCTTTCTTGCGGGTATAGCGAGCGAGGGCGAAGAGGAGAAATCATCGAGGCACGAGGCACTAGCATTCCAACTGACGTCCGCAACGGCTCCCGCCACGTCGGCGCGCGGCCAGCATCCGGCAAATTCATGAAGCGCCTGCGCACGGAACTCGGGCCTTACCTGACAGCAGAGCTTCCCGGCAACTGACATAAGGTGTTCGCGGTATACCTGCTCATAATCATCCCGAAGGCGCTCGGTCAGGCTGTTCCTCTCGAGGTAGCTTTGAATGCGCAACATCGCATCAACGTAACCACAGCTATAGGAGAACTGCTCTAGATCCATCGACGTCCAAGCGGCGTCGGACTGTCCTGAGTCAAAGTTATACGTATAGCCTCGATAGCCCGGGATACCCCTGTAGCTTTTTGCAATTGTGGAGAGTATGAAGAACGCGCAGGCGTCTTCAGCCTGGTTGATGGACGAGGGAGGGATTTGTTCGAAGGCGTCTCGGAGCTGAGCGGTGACGAACAGCTTGCCACAGAGGCTCCACGGCCCCTTTCTATCACGGAAGATAATGTGTGTGATGTCATCACCGAAAGCATCCTGCGCGGGAGGCTGGCAATAGGCGTCGTCGCGAGCGCGCTGTTCGTCCGTGACTGGACGGCGATAGCGAAGGTTGAAACCCACGTGCACAATATCGAAGCTGGCATTGCTGCCCGAGAGACAGGTCTTGCAGAAGGTGGGGTCAAGCTCGTCATCAGCGTCGAGAAAGAGCATCCGTTCGCCTCGGGCGGCTGCCACGCCGGTTCGTCTGGCCTCAAGGCGACCCTTGTTGCTGTCGTGGCACACAAGGTGCACGCGATGATCGTGCCCCTCGAGCCCCTCTGCCACGTCACGGGTAGCGTCTGTCGAGCCGTCATCAACGATGACGACTTCGACGGCTTCGTGCGTCTGCGCGAGCGCGCTTCGGACGGCGCTTGCTAACGAGCGTTCGGCGTTGAAGGCAGGAATGATGATTGATACGGTGCAGTGCGAGGACGTCATGGGGTTCCTTTCCAACCTGGTCAATTGTAGTCACTGGAGATTCGCTGATGCCGTCGCGCCTGTTAGAGTCTTTGTTTCTGACGCGCTAAAGTGTCATGTATCCATAATCGCACCTGAAACGAGGCTGTTTATGAATCACTCTATTTCGCGCAGATCATTCGTTGCCGTCTCCGCGGCGTCTGTTGCCGGGTTCGCGACCTCTGCCGTTCCGGCGCTTGCCGAGGAGGCACCCGCAACGCCTGCTGAGACCACGGAGGCCGCCACCACCGACGCGGCTGCCGCCGCGACCGACTCTGCCATCCCCCTCGACAAGCTGGGCGACGGGGCTACCTACGACGATTTCGTTGCTTTCGGCGAGCAGTACCTCGCCGATCAGCCCGACCCGGAGGGCATGGCCACCGGTGATGACGAGGGCATCTCGACGTACAGTCTCCGTTCCAGCTCGCCCTACTGGTCGTCCGACGCGAAGGGCCCCAAGACGTTCTACAACGGCGACGGCAGCGTGTTCCTCAACCAGGCCCTCAAGGTCGTGGATGTCTCGTACTGGCAGGGTGACATCGACTGGGACTCGGTGAGCAAGTCCTCGGTCGATGCCGTTATCCTGCGCTGCGGATACGGCATCGGCAACGAGGACAAGAAGTTTGCGCGCAACGTGAGCGAGTGTCGGCGCCTCGGAATTAAGTTCGGCGTGTATTTCTTCAGCTATGCGTTCGACTCCGACTTCGCCTACCGGGAAGGTCAGTGGTTCAACCAGATAGCGGCAAAGTACAGCTTCGACAAGGACATGCCCATCTACTACGACCTCGAGGCGTGGACGTGGACGGGCTTTACGTGCCCGACGAGCCCGAGCGTCTACGAGGGCATCGTCCAGAACTTCTTCAGTGCGGTGACAGGAGCGGGCTATAGCTTCGTGCGTATCTACACCGGTCAGGAGTATGCCAAGAACCAGCTCAACTCCTCCTACATCTGGCCGAAGATATCCTGGCTGGCCCGCTATCACTCGAACCTCTATAACGGCTACTCGTTCAGCTTCTCCACGACCGACTACGGCTGGCAGTATACGGATTCTGGCCATGTGCCCGGCATCGGCGGCAATGCCGATACGAGTGCCTTCACCATGATCCCGTATTTCTACAAGACAGGCGGTAACGCCAACGTCTCTCGCATCGGGGGGACGGATGCGTGGGACACCGCAGTCGCCATCTCCAGGAGCCTGTTCTCCTCGTCCTCGACTGCGGTCGTGGCCCGCTACGACGACTTCGCCGACTCCATGAGTGCAACGGGTCTCGCGGGCGCGCTCGAGGGCGGCTCTGGCGCCCCCATCCTGCTAACCCAGCGCGACCAGCTGACCGGTGCGACCCTTACCGAGCTCAAGAGGCTCGGCGTGAGCAAGGTGTACCTCGTCGGCGGAACGGTTGCCATCAAGCCCGCCGTCGAGAGCGCCCTTAAGAACGCGGGGTTCTCCGTGCAGCGCGTCGCGGGCACAGAGTCTGCGGATACGAGCGTCGAGTGTGCGAAGGTTATCCAGCAGCTCGACTCCTCTGCCACGAGCAAGGCCATTGTCGCCTATGGTCAGAACTTCCAGGATGCGCTGTCCATCAGCTCGTTTGCCTACAGGTACCATGTGCCCATCTTCCTCACCATGCCGGGCGATAGCCCCTCGGCGCGTAAGATCACATCCGAGGGTCTTAAGCTGCTCAAGGGCGACTGGGGGAGCGCTGCGGTATTTGTCCCGGGTGGCACGGGCGCCGTCGCCTCTTCGTCGATCGAGGATGAGCTTGGAGCTTCTCGCGTGACTCGTGTCTACGGGCAGACTGGCTACGATACGTCCAGTGCGCTTGCCAAGTATCTGGTCGATAAAGGCTATCTCTCCGCCGAGAACGTGGTCATCGCATCCGGTGCGCCGGGCCCCATGGGTGTCGACGCGCTGGCGGGCTCCGCACTGGCGGGTAAGAAGTCCGGCCCGGTGCTGCTGTTGAACGGTGCTCCCAAGATGGGCGCGACCGACACGACGGTTCTCTTTGGTGACGGCTTCCTCCAGGATCGGCACGCAAGCGTTAAGAACGCGTGGCTTCTCGGCGGTACGGCGGTCATGCCGGACTCTACGATGGAGCAGGTCAAGAACGTAATCTAGTGGGTTAATAACCGATAAAATCGATATTTCTATATCAAGCATTAGATTTATCGAATTTAATCGTGCTAATATGCACTACGACGTAAATGACAGGCTGCCGGGGCGACATGACCGGCAGCCCGTTTACGTCGGACGGTCGGAAGCTCTGAGCTATCGGAGGCGCACACGCGTGGTGAAGCGACGAAACAACAGGCAGGACGCCATCCGGCAGATCGTGCGCGACAAGTCCATCAAGACGCAGCGCACACTCGTGGACGAGCTGGAGGCGGCGGGCTTTCCCTGCACGCAGGCCACCATCTCGCGTGACATCGCCGACATGGGCCTGCGCAAGCTTCCCGAGGGCGTCTACGTGCTCGCCGAGGACCTCCACCTCCAGCGCATGGTGTCCGAGCTCGTCGTGAGCGTGGTTCGTGCCAACAACATCGTGGTGGTGCGCAGCCAGGCGGGGGCCGCCCAGGGGGTTGCGGCCGCCATCGACGCCGCGGGCCTGCCGGACGTCGCGGGCTCCATCGCCGGGGACGACACCATCATGGTCATCTGCATCACCGAGGAGGAGGCCATCTCCCTCGAGCAGCTCATCAACAAGCTGCGCAACGTCCGCAAGTAGGCATCACCCGGCTTCCGCCGGACACATCGTCGACAACCCCGGCCAGTCAGCCGGGCAAACCAAGAAGGAGCTCTCACATGTCCGAAAAGGGTAAGGTCGTTCTCGCGTATTCCGGTGGCCTCGACACCTCCTGTCTGCTCAAGTACCTGCAGGACGAAGGCTACGACGTGGTGTCCTGCATCGCCAGCCTGGGTCAGCCCTCCTCCGAGCGCTCCGACATCGAGGCCATCAGTGACAAGGCCAAGTCACTCGGCGCCGTGGCCGCCTACGACGTCGACATCCGCGACGAGTTCTGCGAGGACTTCGTCGCAAAGGCCATCTACGCCAACGGCATGTACGAGAACAAGTACCCGCTGCTCTCCGCTCTGTCGCGTCCGGCCATCTGCCGCCACCTCGTGAAGGTGGCCCAGAAGGAGGGTGCCGTCGCCGTGGCGCACGGCTGCACCGGCAAGGGTAACGACCAGGTGCGCTTCGAGCTCGAGTGCAAGGCTCTTGACCCCACGCTCGACATCCTCGGCCCGGTGCGCAGCTGGGAGCTCACCACGCGCTCCAGCGAGATCGAGTACGCGCAGTCCAAGGGCATCCCCGTCGACGCCACCAAGGAGAACCCGTATTCCATCGACGAGAACGTCTGGGGTCGTGCCATCGAGTGCGGCGTGCTTGAGGACCCGTGGAACCAGGCCCCCAAGGGTACCTGGTCGATCACTGTCGACCCGGAGGACGCCCCGGACGAGGCGCGCGACGTCGTCATCGGCTTCGAGGCGGGACTTCCCGTCTCCATTGACGGCCAGCGAATGAAGCTCTATGACCTCATCGCCGCCCTCAACGGCATCGTGGGCGGCCACGGCTTTGGCCGCATCGACATGATCGAGGACCGCCTCGTGGGCCTCAAGAGCCGCGAGTGCTACGAGCAGCCGGGCGCGCTGGCCATCATCATGGCGCACAAGCAGCTCGAGAGCCTCTGCCTGCCGGGCGACGTGCTGCACACGAAGCTACAGCTCGAGCACGACTGGAGCCGCCAGGTCTACAACGGCCTCTGGTACTCGCCGCTCAAGGACGCGCTCGACGCGTTCTTCGCGAGCACGCAGAAGACCGTGACCGGCGAGGTGCGCCTGCACCTGTACAAGGGCTCCTGCACCGTCACGGGCAGCCGCGCCGACAGCTCGATGTACGACTTTGGCCTGGCCACGTACGACAAGGGCGACACCTTTGACCGCACGGCCGCCAAGGGCTTCATGGATCTCTTCGGCCTGCCCAACCGCGTGTGGGCCGAGCGCCGTCTTGAGCGCGAGAAGGCGGCCGGGCTTGCCGCCGCCGCCCAGATCCAGGCCATGGGCGTGAAGGAGGCCCAGGCCGCCGACAAGAACGAGGCCGGTGCGGAGGGCGCTGCGGGCAAGTAGCCCTCCGGCTCGAGGCTCTAGCAGTCTTTGGATTGGGAAACGGCCAGCCGCTTACGCGGCTGGCCGTTTTTTGCCGCCTAGAGGAGGTGTGATTCACGCGGCAGAACCTTGGCCTGTATGCCTGTCTGCCCAAAGTGGCCAGAATTGAGAGTTTTCTCAGGCTGAGGCCGGCGAAGGCGTTCTCATGCGGGCGTCATTGGTGACTCTGCGGCCGGGTGCAATTTCTGACGCCAGCTCTGGTGGCGGTCTTATTTTCAAACATCGAGGTACGGGTGGTGAGGAAGCCATATAGCGCTTGGATGAGCGCGTCATTCTGGTGCAACAACCAAGCCCCTGGCCCTCTTGAAGGCAATGCGGCGGTAGCGATTGTGAGAAAACTCGCCATCTTGGCCACTTCGCCGCCATTATCGTGTTGCGACGCGTCGTACCGCGCAGGCGGTTCGTCTCCTAATCGAGCGAATCGAGGAACTGGGCTTCCAGCTGCTCCGCTTCTATCGGCTCACCCGTCGACGGGAGGTTGATGCCCAGCACGCGTGCCTCCTCCAGGGTGATGATGTTGCCCCACTGATCGGCGACGTAGCTCGTCTCGATGAGGTCTCTGTTGAGATGCGCGTTCGAAATCCCTTCCACGTCGCTGGTGAGCTCGGGGCGATAGGGGTTAAGCAATATCTTGCGAAGCGCCCGGCGACGCGACCTCCAGCCTTCGTCGAGGCGGCGCAACCTATGCCCGATTTCGCGTGCAATCGCATGGGCGGTGGCGTCTAGCAGGCCTGCGTCGAACAGCTCTGCGCGGGACACGGTGAGCACGTGGATTCCCATATGGGACAGAACCGTCCGTCTGTGGGAGTCGCGCGCGTATTCCTCGCTCGTGAGGTGATGCTTGTCGCTTTCGTACTCGACGCTCAGCTTGCTTGCGCGAAAGTACACGTCGGGGAACACGGTTCGCTTCGAGGTGATGGCCCTCGTGCGCGTCGGCACGATGAGTTGCGGGTTGAGCTCGACTTGCGGAAGTCCATAGCCGCCGAGGCGGATCGGCAGGCAAAGGAGCAGGTAGAGAATGGTCTCCATGGGTGATGCGGAGTTGGCGACGATATGGGCGAGGGCGCGTCTTGCCGCGGCCGAACCGCGAAGCCACGAGCAGCGCTCGACGAAGAACCCGAGGCGCGCGGGCGTGGTCATGGGGGCGTGCTGCACGAGCGAGCCGTCGCTCGGCCGAACCGAGTACGTGCCGCAGAGCTCCATGCCAAGCTGGACAAGCTCGGGCAGGCTCAAGGCTGCTGCCACCTGAATGAATACGACCTCCGGGGAGCAAAGACGCGCATCGGGTCCCAGGCCATGAAACCCACCTGCGCGCGGAGGCGGAAGGACGAGCCCTCCGGCAGGGAAGGGCCTTGTGGCAAGGTGGGCCTGCATGCCGTCGCACGCCCTTGCGTGCTCTTTCCGCGACACGAGCGCATGAATCGTGGCGTCGCTTCTGGTTGCTGGGTCGAGCAGGATGTCAAGACCCTCACGACGCAGGGTCTCCGGCGGGAGCGTCGCCCGCGTCGAGCGACGAAAGGCTCCGTCTCCCCAGTGCTCGCGCATGAGCGAGAGGGCCGTGGTATGTGAGAGCAGCGGCGACATGTGCCAAGCTTGGGGCTTGGGAGCCGGAGACCATGCGGCTTTCCGGCGGGCGGCGCGATTTGGCACTTCGGGTGGGTCGGCATGCCACGTCGCCGGGATGCAGGCGCGCACTTTCCGAGTACCATAAAGACGCATGTGTCGGCCGTCCGGCCGGCCACAGTACGAGACCATCATTCCAGGGAGTCTGCATGAGCGACGAGACCACCAACCCCACAAGCTCCGACGGATCGCAGGCCGCAACCCGCAAGCCCCTCTGGGGCGGACGTTTCTCGGCGGCGCCCTCCGGCGAGCTCGAACGCTTCGGGGCGTCGCTTCCCTTCGACAAGCGCATGTGGAAGCAGGACATCCGCGGCTCCAAGGCGCACGCCGCGATGCTCGCCCACCAGGGCGTCATCTCCGCCGAGGACGCAAAGGCCATTCGTGCCGGGCTCGACCAGATCGCCGGCGAGATTGCGCGTGGCGAGTTTACCTTCGACGTGGACCGTGACGAGGACATCCACATGGCCATCGAGCGCGTCCTCACCGAGCGCATCGGGCCTGCGGGCGGGCGGCTCCACACTGGTCGCTCGCGCAACGACCAGACGGCCGTCGACACGCACATGATCGCACGTGACCTCGCCGATGAGATCCTCGTGGCCATCGCCAAGATGGAGGGCGTGCTGCTCGAGCGTGCGGAGGGCGAGTTTGGCCTGGTGATGCCGGGCTACACCCACATGCAGCCGGCCCAGCCCGTGCTGCTCTCGCACCACCTGCTCGCCTACTTCTGGATGCTCACTCGCGACTTCACGCGCGTGAAGGCCGCTCGCGACGCCGCCAACCGCTGCCCGCTCGGGGCGGCGGCGCTCGCCGGCACTACCTACCCGCTCGACCGCCAGATGACGAGCGCTGCGCTCGGCTTCGACGCGCCCATCCCCAACTCGATGGACGCCGTGTCCGACCGCGACTACGCCCTCGACCTCATCTACGCTTGCGCGGTCTGCCAGACGCACCTCTCGCGCCTGTGCGAGGAGCTGGTCTACTGGAGCAGCGCCGAGTTTGGCTTCGTGGAGATGGACGACGCGCACTCGACGGGCTCCTCGATCATGCCGCAGAAGAAGAACCCGGACTTCGCCGAGCTCGTGCGTGGCAAGACCGGGCGCGTGGTGGGCGACCTCACGGGCCTGCTCGTGACGGTGAAGGGCACCCCGCTCACCTATGACAAGGACTTCCAGGAGGACAAGGAGCCCGTCTTCGACGCGGCCGACACGCTCCTGGGCTCGCTCATGGCCTGCACGGGCATGCTTGTCACCTGCACCTTCAAGGAGAACCGCCTGCGCGAGGCCTCGCACGAGGGCTACATGGCCGCGACCGACTTGGCCGACTACCTGGTGGGCAAGGGCCTGCCGTTCCGCTCTGCGCACGAGGTGGTGGGCCGCATCGTGGGCGACTGCGTGCGCGAGGGCGTGACGCTGCAGCAGCTCACGACCGACGAGCTGCGCAGCTACTCGCCGCTCTTCGACGACGGCGCGCACGAGGCGCTCGACATCGACAACATCGTCCGCCGCCGTACCACCTACGGCGGTACCGGCCACGACGCGGTAAAGGTGCAGCTGGGCGAGGCCCGCGCGCGCTTCGAGGCCGATGAGAAGCTGGCCGGCGAGCTGGCGGCGGACGCGTCATAGCTGACCCTGGGCCGCCGCGCGCCGCAGCCGCTGGCGTGTTGTAGCCGTTTCCGTACTGCCGCGAGCCGCGGGTGCGGGCGCCCTCGAGAACAAGGAGCCATCATGCATACGCTCGTCGTGTACTGCCATCCGTGGGAGGGCAGCTTCAACCACGCCGTTCTCGAGGCCGTGGTCAGGCGCCTCGAGCGCTCTGGCGAGGGCTATGACGTCATCGACCTCTATGCCGACGGCTTCGAGCCGGCGCTCTCGACGGCCGAGCTTTCGCGCTACAACGAGGGCGTGGCGCTCGACCCGCTTGTGGGTCGCTACCAGCAGTTCGTTGCCGCCGCTGACCGCCTCGAGATAGTCTGCCCCATCTGGTGGAACGACATCCCCGCCATGCTACGTGGCTTCATCGACAAGGTGATGCTCGTCGGGTTCTCGTGGCGGGCTACGGGCAAGGGCCTGCTCGGCACGCTGACGGGCATCCGCACGTGTGATCTCTGGACGACCTCGGCAGAACCCACCGAACACCTTGAGCTCGCCCTGCGCTCCTCGTTCATCGAGGGCACGCTGGCGCAGCTCGGCATCGGTGCCCTGCCGGACGCGACCTCCGCGGCACCGGAGGCTTCCGCGGCACCGGAAGTCCCTACGGCCGCGCCCACGCGTCGCTGGCACAACTTCGGGCTCATCGACGCCTCCACGCCCGAGTCACGCGGAGCGTGGCTCCGCGAGGTCGAAGGCCTGTAAAATGGGGGTCGGGGCTTTGGACCCCGACCACCCTGGCGTTCCTAGAGCAGCTTCTCCACGGCGGGCTTCACGACGGTCTCGACGTCGGCGGTGGGCTCGAAGCGCGCCACGACGTTGCCCTCGCGGTCGATGAGGAACTTGGTGAAGTTCCACTTGATGTCGGCCTTCTGCTCCCAGTCGGGGTCGGCCTTGCCGAGGATGTCGACGAGAATCGGCGTGATCTTGTGTGCCGGGTCAAAGCCGGCGAAGCCCTTCTGTCCCTTGAGCCAGGTGTAGAGCGGGGCCTCGCCCTCGCCGTTGACCTCGAGCTTGCCAAACTGCGGGAACGTTACGCCGAAGCGGCCGGTGCAGAACTGGTGGATCTCGTCGGCGGTGCCGGGCGCCTGCTGACCAAACTGGTTGCAGGGGAAGTCGAGAATCTCGAGGCCCTTGTCGCGCTCCTCGGTGTAGAGCTTCTGCAGGTCGGCGTAGGTGGGGGTGAAGCCGCACTCGGTGGCGGTGTTGACGACGAGGACGACCTTGCCCTTGTAGTCGGCAAGGCTCACCTCCTTGCCCTCGCGGTCCTTCACGGTGAAGTCATAGAGCGTGCTCATGCGTGCCTCCTGATGGATGATTGCGTGTCGTGCGCCTTTCAAGGCAGTTGTGGTTATACCCAGGCGAACGCGACGCGTGCCTACGTGGGTGGTCTCGGCGTGCATGCGTGCTCGCTCGGGTGGATATACTTCTGAAAGCTACGGACAGCGCGCCGTGCCATCGGCCATGCGCTCGGGGGAGGAGCCCAGATGTTTGGAGCCAAGCGGGACACTGCGGTGAAGGAGGGGCTTGCGGCCCCGAAGCTGCACGGTGTCAACCTCTCGGGCTGGCTTGTGCTCGAGCCGTGGGTCACCCCCTCGCTCTTCGCGGGGACGGGCGCCTTCGACGAGGCCTCGCTTGCGTCGGCCATGAGCGAGGCGCGCTACGCGAAGCTGCTGCGGAACCATCGTGACGAGTTCGTGACCGAGAAGGACTTCGCGGGCATCGCCTCGCGCGGCTTCGACGCCGTGCGCCTGCAGGTGCCGTGGTACGTGTTCGGCGAGTCCGGTCCGCTGCCCGGGCCCTCCGTCGGCTGCCTCAGCTACGTTGACCGCGCCTTCGACTGGGCCGAGGCCGCGGGCGTGAGCATCCTGCTCGACGTGGCGCTGGCTCCCGGCACCGACCCGGGCGAGCCCAGCTCCTTCTTCGGGGACGTTGACACGTTCCGCCATGCCATGCTTGACGTGGCCGGGGCCCTCAGCTCGCGCTACGCCACCCGCCAGAACTTCCTCGGCATCGAGCCGATTGACGAGGTGCGTTGTCGGACGCGCAACGGGCTCTCCGTCACTGAGGGCGTGCCGCCCCACCTTCTGCGCAACTTCTACCGCGATTGCTACGAGGTGGTGAGGTCCGCCGCCGGCACCGACCCCGTCATCGTCTTCCATGACGGCGGAATCGCGGGCTCCTGGCGCGGCTTCATGTCGCCCGACCGCTACGAGAACGTCTGGCTCGACTGCCATGTCTACCACTATGCGGAGTCGATGAACGCCGCCGGCCCCACGGGCGTGCGCCGTCTGGTCGACGACACTGCCTCCTACCTCGCCAAGGCGAGAAAGAGCGGGCTCGAGGTGATGGTGGGCGAGTGGTCCGCCGCCCTGCCCATCGCCGACGCCGGCATGACGCCCGAGGGCCGCATCGCGCTCGAGCGCGTTTACACGGCCGGGCAGCTCTCGGCGTTCGCCGGTACGGCGGGCTGGTTCTTCCAGGCGTGGAAGACAGAAGGCCGGCTCTCCAGCTGGGACGCCCGCGTTGCACTCTCCAGCTTCGAGCGCGGGATGTTCGATTGACGGCGCACGGGGGCCTTTCCGAGGCCGTCGGCGCCGGTTCCGGGACTGCTGCGGTGGGTGTCTCGGCGGCAGTCGGCGTGCTTTCGCTGGTGGGCACGCCCATCGGTAACCTTTCCGACGCCTCGCCGCGCGTGCTGGACACGCTTCGGGCGGCCGATGTGCTGCTCTGCGAGGACACGCGCGTCACGTCCAAGCTGCTGGCCCGCTTCGAGATTCGCGTTCCGCTCGAGCGCTGCGACGAGAACGTGATTGCCTCCCGTGTCGAGTCGGTGCTCGACCGTGTGGCCGCGGGCCAGCGCGTGGCCTTCGTGTCCGACGCGGGCATGCCGGGCGTGTCCGACCCCGGCCAGCGTCTAGTTGACGCCGCGCTCGACGAGGGCCTCCGGGTGGAGGTCATTCCCGGCCCCAGCGCCGTGACCTGCGCGCTCGTGGCGTCCGGTCTGTCCATGGACCACTTCTTCTTCGAGGGCTTCCTGCCGAGGAAGGCGGGCGAGCGGGCCCGTCGGCTCGAGGCCCTGCGGACGGTCCCCGGTGCGCTCGTCTTTTACGAGTCCCCGCACCGCGTCGCGGCCACGCTTGACTCCATCGCCGAGGCGTACCCTGCCCGTCGCGTCGCCCTCGTGCGCGAGCTCACGAAGCTGCACGAGGAGTGCGTGCGCGACGTGGCCTCGGAGCTCGCTCGGCGCGTGCGTGAGCGCGGCGAGCTGCGCGGCGAGTGCGTCGTGGTCGTGGAGGGGCCGGCAGAGGGGGAGCTCGCCGTCGCGTCCGCCGCCGCTTCCGGCTTCGCGTCGCCCGAGGACGCGGTTCGCAAGGGGCTGGCGTCCGGCGAGCCGAAGAGCGCGCTTGCCAAGCGCGTCGCGAAGGCCTTTGGCATGCCCCGCTCGGAAGCATATGACCTCGTGGTGAGCCTCGCCCGCTAGCCTGTCGCCTCACGCATGCCCGTCACTCGGGCTACAATACCTCCGGCTCATTCGCCTGCGGTGACGCCGCGTACCTCCGCCTGCGGGTGGTGGGCGTGGGCCCCGCACGTCCCAAGAAGAGGTACCCATGGCAGACAAGCCCTCGTACTACATCACCACGCCCATTTATTACGTCAACGCCGCCCCGCACCTCGGCACCGCCTACTCCACGATCCTCGCGGACGTTCAGGCGCGTTTTCGCCGCTCCATGGGCTATGACGTCAAGTTCCTGACCGGCCTTGACGAGCACGGAGAGAAGGTGGCCCAGTCCGCCGCCGCGCATGACATGACGCCGCAGGCCTGGTGCGACTCGCTCGTTCCCGCCTTCAAGGACCTCTGGGCCGAGCTTGAGATTTCCAACGACGACTTCATCCGCACCACCCAGGAGCGCCAGACTCGTGCCGTCCAGCATCTCTGGGAGGTCCTCAAGGAGCGCGGCTACATCTACAAGGGCAGCTACGACGGTTGGTATTGCGTGCCCGAGGAGACCTACTTCACCGAGACGCAGGTGCGCCACGCAGACGAGGAGCGCCACACCGAGGGCCAGCACCTGTGCCCCGACTGCGGGCGTCCCCTCGAGCGCGTGCAGGAGGAGAGCTGGTTCTTCAAGCTCTCGGAGTTCACCGAGCCTCTGCTCAAGCTCTACCGTGAGCACCCGGAGTTCGTCGAGCCTGAGATTAGGCGCAACGAGGTCATCTCCTTCGTAGAGGGCGGTCTCAAGGACCTCTCCATCTCGCGCACGAGCTTTGACTGGGGCATTCCCCTGCCCTTCGACGAGAAGCACATTACCTATGTCTGGTTTGACGCACTGATCAACTACCTCACGGCGGTGGGCTACGGCCAGCCGGGCGACGAGGCCGCCGTCGAGTTCGAGAAGCGCTGGCCCGCCCAGGTGCACATCGTGGGCAAGGACATCATCCGCTTCCACTGCGTCA
>UWSJ01000010.1 GCA_900549525.1 uncultured Coriobacteriaceae bacterium
CTACTACGCCGCCGGCGACTCGCGCGACCGCCTCGCCAAGATGCCGGTGGTCAAGAGCGCGCTCGACCACGGCTTTGACGCGCTGCTCTGCACGGCCGACGTGGACGAGTTCACCTTCCAGGCCATGCGTCAGTACGTGGCCAAGGGCCTGCCCAAGCGCTACGAGGACGACGCCGCCCGCGAAGCCGCCGAGAAGGCCCAGGCCGACGGTGCCGAGCCCGAAACCGAGGACGTGACGCTCGAGCTCAAGAACGTGGCGTCCGGTGACGTGGACTTTGCTACCGAGGACGAGAAGAAGGCCGCCGAGGAGGCGAGCAAGGAGAACGAGGAGCTCTTCAAGGCCCTGAAGGAGGCGCTCGGCGACAAAGTCACGAAGGTCGCCGTGTCCGCCAAGCTCACCGACGCGCCTGCCGCCATCACGAGCGAGGGCCCCGTGTCGCTCGAGATGGAGAAGGTGCTCGCGCAGCAGTCCGAGGGCTCCGAGGCGCCCAAGGCCCAGCGCGTACTCGAGCTCAACGCCAAGCACCCCGTTTTCGCCAAGCTTCAGGCTGCCGAGAAGGACGGCGACAAGGACAAGCTGGCCCTGTACACGGGTCTGCTCTACGACCAGGCACTGCTCGTGGAAGGCATTCTGCCGGACGACCCCGTGGAGTTCGCCTCGCGCGTGTGCGAGCTGATGTAACGCGGACTGCGAACGACTGGGCCCGACCCTCTCATCTCCCACTTAGACAGTCCTCGAAGGCCCGGACGCGTGTCCGGGCCTTCTGCGGAACTCGTGGGCGACGAGAGGGTCGGGCCTATTTTTATCGCGGGTGCCTCCTCGCTCGGGTGGCGCGAGGAGGTGTCCCCGGGATTGCGTCCTGACCTGCTGTGCTGTTGGGGGCGGTCCTGTGGTGGGATGGGCTACTGGCGCACGCGGACGATGGCGTAGGGTTTGTTCTCCTCGTTGCCGAGGGTGATCACGCGCCCGCCGTCGATGCGGTGTACGTGGGGGTAGATGGTGTCACCGAGCTTTGCCGCCTGGCTGTAATGGACATCGAGCCAGTGCAGTGGTGCCCCCTCGGCCGAACGGCTCCACTCGTCGGTGCCTTCGAGCTCGCTGAGCGCGCCGAGGGCGAGGCTCACGTACTGGGCGTTGTTGACGTGGTGGTTCGTGTCGAGGTGCGCCGCCGTGACGACGACGGGCGTCGCGGGCGTTCCGTCGCCCTCGACGCGCAGCACATGAGGAACGGGCGGCAGGTCGAGCAGTGCGTCGCCGTCGGCCTTGGCCGCGTTAAGATATGGGTCAATCTCTTCCTTGGGAGCCCGCACGGGTCTGCCGATGTTGGCATCGAACATGAACCAGCTCGACGCGGCGCGAACGAGCGGGCGCTCGCCCTTCTCGTCCGCGGCGTCACAGATGGTGAAGTTGCGGCTGGCGCGCAGACCCTTGAAGCCCGTGGCCCAGGTGCTCACGCGAATCTCGTCGCCAAGGCGGGGGAGGCCCAGCACCTCGATCTCCCAGGCGGACAGCAGCCACGCGAGCCCGGTCTTTCTTGCGTAGTCGACGCCGATGCCCATCGACTCGGACTGGAACGTGCTGCAGTCCTGCAGGTAGTCGATGAGCGACGCGACCTTGAGGCACCCGCCCTCGCCGATTTCGCTGTAGCGAACCCTGCTGGAAAATGAGTACATGAGGCCCCCGTCTCCGTCCGGCCCTGGGCCGGAGTAGTTGTGTCCTCGAAATTCTACCCAGCGGGCGCTTGGGCGTACGGGATGGCGTGCGGCGTCGCGTGCCCATGCGCGCACCAAACGGTAGCGTGCGTCGCTCGAGGCGCGGGCGATGCGCACCAAACGGTAACGCACGTCGCTCGAGATACGGCGGATGCACACCAAACGGTAACGCACGCCCCAGGATGCGGACGAAACGGTAACGCACGCCCCAGGATGCGGATGAAACGGTAATAATCCGAGTCTCAAATTACCGAATGGGCCGCGCCTTGCCGCTGTCGCCCGTGCCACGCACCGTCGACCGCGCCGCACGCCGACATCCGCGTCGAGCATCGTCGCTCCGCTCACCGACGGAACGACCCCGTCCGAACCCGAATGGGCGCCGCTCGCCGCCACGCGTCAGTCGCGGGCTAGCTTGAAACAAAACTGAAACTATCATGTCGCGTGAGCCCGCAGGGACGGGCTGCCCAGGCACCCGAGACGGGTGCCCTCGTCGTGAGAGGCGGCGGTGAACGTGGATGACCTCGATGGTTCGTCCCGGCGGGGTTCCGACGCTTCGGCCTCGGCGGTTGCGTCGCCCGGCGACGTACGTCCGGGCGCTGGCGGCATGAAGAAGGAGCTCACGCTCTTCAACTTCTTCACCATTGGCTTCGGGGCCATCATCGGCACGGGCTGGGTGCTGCTCGTGGGCGACTGGATGGTGCTTGGCGGAGGCCCCGTACCCGCCATGATCGCGTTCGCCATCGGCGCGGTGTTTCTCGTGCCCATCGGCATGTGCTTCGGCGAGCTCACGGCTGCCATTCCCATCTCTGGCGGCATCATCGAGTACGTCGATCGCACCTTTGGGCGCAAGGCGGGCTTCTTCACCGGCTGGATGCTGCTCTTGGGCAACGCCCCGCTCTGCCCGTGGGAGGCCATCGCCATATCGACGCTACTTACCGACCGTTTTGCGGAGTTCCCGGCGCTCGCGTGGCTGCGCTCCGTCAAGCTCTACACCATCCTCGGTGCCGACGTGTACCTCTGGCCCACCGTCATCGCGCTCGGGTTTGCCGCGCTCGTCATCTGGCTCAACTTCCGCGGGGCGGGGGCGGCGGCCAAACTCTCGAGTTTCCTCACCAAGGCGCTGCTCGCAGGCATGGTGCTTGCCATGGGCATCTCCTTCGCCACGGGTTCGCCCGAGAACGCCATGCCGGTATTCAGCCAGGCGACGGATGCGGCTGGTGGCGCCTCTACCGAGGCCACGAGCCTGCTTGGCGGCATCGTGGCGGTGCTCGTCATGACGCCCTTCTTCTACGCGGGGTTCGACACCATTCCGCAGCAGGCTGAGGAGGCCTCTGAGGGCATTGACTGGAAGAAGTTCGGTCTCATCCCGGCCATTGCGCTTCTGGCCTCGGGCGTGTTCTACCTCGTCTGCATCTATTCCTTTGGCACCCTCATCGACTGGCACGAGTTCGTGCGCTCGAGCGTGCCCGCGCTGGCGGTGCTTCAGCGCATCAGCCTGTTCTTCTACGTGGCCATGCTCGTCATTGCCACGCTGGGCCCGCTTGGCCCTATGAACTCGTTCTTTGGCGCGTCGACCCGCCTCATGCTTGCCATGGGGCGCAAGGGGATGCTTCCGGAGTCGTTTGCGCGGATCGACCCCGCGTCGGGCACGCCGCGCCGGGCGCTCGTGGTCATGGGGGCGCTCACCCTCGTGGGGCCGTTCCTCGGGCGCAACATGCTCGTGCCGCTTACCAACGTGGCATCGCTCGGGTTCATATTCGCCTGCACCATGGCGGGCGTAGCGTGCTGGCGACTGCGTGACACCGAGCCCGACCTACCCCGTCCGTATCGCGTGAACGGTGGGAAGTTCGGTATCGGGTGCGCCGTCGCCGCGGGTGCCGTCATCATCGCGCTCATGGTGGTGCCGGCCAGCCCGGCGGCGCTCTCGGGCGTGGAGTGGTCCATCACGCTGGGCTGGATTGCCGTCGGCGCGGTGCTGCTCGCCCTGTTTGGGTCGAGGTCGTCTGCCGGGCACACGGCAGGCGTGGGTCGCCCGTCTGATGGCGGGCGCTAAAGACTGGAGGAACCATGGGCACCAAGTACGCCATCGAGCACGGCAAGCTGGTCGACGGTACGGGTGCGACCCCCGTCGAGGACTCGCTCGTCCTGGTGGACGAGGACGGCAAGATTTCCTACGCCGGCGCGTTCGAGGACGTGTCGCCCGACCGGGGCTACGAGTTCATCGACGCCACGGGCAAGACCGTGATGCCCGGCCTCATCGACACGCACCTACACTTTTCGGGCAACCTCACCGACGACGACACCGACTGGGTCATGCAACCGCTGCTCGAGAAGCAGGCCGTTGCTGTGAAGCAGGCCTACGACTGCCTCACCCACGGCCTCACCACCGTGTGCGAGATTGGTCGCTTTGGCATCCACGTGCGCGACTGCATCAACAAGGGCGTCTTCAAGGGGCCGCGCGTCTATGCCACGGGCCTGGGCTTCTGCCGCACGGCCGGTCACGGTGACTCGCACCATTGCAGCCAGCTCGAGAACAAGAACTCGCATCCCTGGGGTGACCAGGTGGACGGCCCGTGGGACCTCCGGAAGGCCGTACGCGCCCGTTTGCGCGAAAACCCCGACGCCATCAAGATCTGGGCCACGGGCGGCGGCATCTGGCGCTGGGACTCCGGCCGTGACCAGCACTATTGCGCCGAAGAGATCAAGGCCGTCTGCGACGAGTGCAAGATGGTGGGCATCCCCGTGTGGAGCCACAGCTACAACTCGGTGACGGCCGCGTACGACTCGGTGCGCTTTGGCTGCGAGCAGCTCATCCACGGCTTCGAGGTGGACGAGCGCACGATGGACCTCATGGCCGAGATGGGCACCTACTACACGCCCACGATTGGCTTTTTGCCCACGTGGTACTCGACGTACCCGCCTGTCTACGTGCCCGAGATTCACGACAAGTACGAGGGCACGCTCGTGGAGAAGGAACTGCAGCGCAACTACGACTGCCTGCGCGAGGCCAGAAAGCGCGGCATCCCGTTCACCATCGGTTCTGACTCGTTCAGCTTCGTGACGCCGTACGGCTACGTGACGATTGACGAGATGTACGACTTTGTGGACAAGGTGGGCATCTCGCCCCTCGAGACCATCACCTGTGCCACGCTCAACGGCGCCAAGATGGCCCATTGTGCCGACGAGACGGGCTCGCTCGAGGCAGGGAAGTGCGCTGACCTGCTAGTTGTTGACGGCGATCCGGCGACTAACATCCACGATCTCACGCCCGAGGCGATGGACGTGATCATGAAGGACGGCGAGGTTGTCGTGTCCGGCACGTTTGGCGCGCGCAACACGTACTCGGCATAGCGCTTGCTGCTTCTGGGCGGCCCGTTCTCGCGTGCCTGCGGGAGTGGGCCGTTGTGCTTTGTCGCGCGGTGTGCTGGTGCCCTCATTTCGATTTAGCATTTCGTCGCGTTTGCCTCATCTTTTTCCGGGGGCAAATGCGTACAAATGCCAAATGGGCTCCTTGCCGCGGGCCGTTTGGGCGCACGCCACGGAGGCGTTCGGACGTGCGTCCCGGATGCCACGTCAACTACACTGGTGCGCATGAGCTACGCACAGGTTGTCCCCGACATACCCGCCCGCGCCATCGACGGGTGCTTCGACTACGCCATCCCCGACGCGCTCGCAGGCGCGTGCCGGGTGGGCGTGGCTGTGCTCGTGAGCTTTGGGCACCGGGACGTGGTGGGCTACGTCGTGGCCATCGCCAGCGAGCCGGGCGAGGGGGTCGACCACGCGCGCGTGCTGCCCGTGAAGTCCGTGCTGAGCAGCCCCTCCTTCGACGAGGTGGGGGCGCGGCTCGCCCGCTGGATCGCCCGCGAGTACGCGGCCCCGCTCGCGAGCTGTCTGCGCCTCATGACCCCTCCCGGGCAGTCCATGCGCGTCACGCGCGAGGACGGCGGCGCCTGGCATCTCGTGGTCGAGAAGACCAAGGCCGTCGACGACCGCTGGGTCTCGCTCACGGAGGAGGGCCGCACGTATGAGCCGCGCTCCAACGCGAGCCGCCAGCGTCGTGTGCTCGAGGCCCTCGTCGCGGGCCCGCAGCGCGTGGCGGAGCTTTCGGCGCTCGTGCCCGGTGCGGCCAGTGTGGTGTCGGCGCTGCTCAAGCGTGGTGTGGTGGACGTGAACCACCGCCGTCGCGTGCGCGGGGCGGACGACGGCCCCTCCTCGCTCTCGAGCGCACGGGCCCCGCGGCCGGAGCGCCTCACGGCGGGGCAGCAGGAGGCCCTCGCCGCCATCGCACGCGCCGCGAACGCCGCACAGGGCGACGTGGTGCTTGTCGACGGCGTCACGGGCTCGGGCAAGACGGAGGTCTACCTCGACGCCATCGAGCGCGTGCGAGCGCGGGGGCGCGGGGCCATCGTGCTTGTGCCCGAGATCTCGCTCACGGCGCAGACGGTGGGGCGCTTTCGCAGCCGCTTCGGCGACGACGTGGCCATTCTGCACTCGCGCCTCTCTGTGGGCGAGCGCTTCGACCAATGGGACATGGTGCGCCAGGGCAACGCCCACGTGGTTGTGGGCGCGCGCTCGGCGCTCTTTGCGCCGCTCGCCAACGTGGGGCTCGTGATCGTGGACGAGGAGCACGAGGGCTCCTACAAGCAGGACCAGGCGCCGCGCTACCGCGCCCGCGAGGTGGCCTGCGAGCTGGCACGCCTGCGCGGGGCCGCCGTGGCGCTCGGCAGCGCCACCCCCTCGCTCGAAGCGCTCGAGCGCTGCCGTGCGGGTTCGTGGCGCGGGGTGCGCTGGGAGCGCGCCTCGATGCCCGAGCGTCCCGGCACCTCCGTGCTGCCGCGCGTGCGCGTGGTGGACATGCGTCGGGAGTTCGCCGCCAAGAACGGCTCGATCTTCTCGGCGGCGCTGCGCGACGGCCTGCTGGGCGTGGCGGAGCGCCGGGAGAAGGCGGTGTTGCTGCTCAACCGTCGCGGGTTCGCGAGCTTCCTCATGTGTCGCGAGTGCGGGTGCGTCCCCACGTGCACGCACTGCTCCACGGCGCTCACGTACCACGAGCGCACGCACAGCCTCGTGTGCCACAGCTGCGGCAGGTCGTGGCCGGTGCGTGCCTATCCCGACCCGTCGACGCGCTGTCCCAACTGCGGCAGCCGCTACCTTGCGCAGTTTGGCGTGGGCACCCAGCGCGTCGAGGACGAGCTGCACATGCTTCTAGCGGGGCAGGACGTCGACATCATCCGCATGGACGCCGACACCACGTCCACCAAGGGGGCCCACACGCGCCTGCTCGAGGAGTTCGACGCGAGCCCGTGCGCGGTGCTCGTGGGCACGCAGATGATCGCCAAGGGCCTCGACTTCCCGGAGGTCACGCTCGTGGGCGTGGTCAACGCCGACACCACGCTCAAGCTGCCCGACTTCCGTGCGGCCGAGCGCACCTACGACCTGCTCGAGCAGGTGGCGGGCCGTGCCGGTCGCGGCGACAAGGCGGGCGAGGTAGTCGTCCAGACGTACTGGGCCACGCACCCGGCCATCGCCGCGGTGGCCACGCATGACCGTGCCACCTTTGAGCGCTACGAGCTGGCCCAGCGTCGCGAGGCGTACTACCCGCCCTTCTCGCGTGTGTCGAACGTCGTGGTGACGGGCGCGTCCGAGGCCGTCGTGCGCGGGCGTGCGCATGAGCTTGCGCGTGCGGTACGTGCGGCCGTGGGGCAGGGGGACGTCGTGTCGGTGGCTGCCGAGGCTGGAGGGCCTGTGGGCGCCGAGGTGGGCGGGCCTGCGGGCGCGTGGGAGGTGCTGGGCCCCGCCGAGTGCGTGCGCGGCCGGGTCAAGGACCGCTGGCGCTGGCATGTCGTGCTCAAGTCGCCGCCTGACTCCGAGCCCGGCCCCATTCTGCGCTCCTGCGTGGCCACCCTGCCCGCCGACCGCCGCGTGAGCGTCTCGATTGACGTTGACGCGCACGACATGCTGTAGCGCTTGCCGGCGACGGTGGCTTGCTTGCGGTGACCGCGTCGACAACGTCGGCCCATCGCCGAGCTCGGTGTTTCTGGACAAAACGTTCGATCGTTTGCGCGGAAATGTCCAAATTGACCTAGCTCGATGAGCGGGTGGCCGAAGTGGGGTTCGATTGGCATGCCGGGCGGCCGAAGCGGGGCTCGTCTACCGCACCCGTCGCGCCTGCCGCATCGGCCGCTCGTCGTGCGGCCAGCGCGGCGTGCGAGTTGGTGACAGCTGTCGTCTCCGGGTATCATTTACGAGTTGCAGATACCTGCGGCTGGCCGCGCGCCGCCGCCAACGGATAGGAGCCCCATGAGCGCCGTTACCGACATCGTCCTCGAGCCGGACCCCCGGCTCTCCCAGATGTGCGAGCCCATCGAGAAGGTCGACGGCAAGATTCGCTCGCTCGCCAAGCGCATGCTCAAGGACATGTACGCGTCCGACGGCTGCGGACTGGCCGCGCCGCAGGTGGGCGAGCTCGTGCGCCTCGTCGTCATCGACTGCGACTACGACCCGGACGACGCGCGAACCAAGAACCCCTACGTGCTCGTAAACCCCGAGATCATTACGGCCGACGGTCTGGACCGCCCCTTCAAGGAGGGCTGTCTGTCGTTCCCGGGCATCTCGGTCGAGGTGTCGCGCCCGAGCCACGTCATCGTGCGCGCCCAGAACCTTGACGGCGACCTTATGCAGTACGAGGCCGAGAACAACCTCATGGCCGTGTGCCTCCAGCACGAGATCGATCACCTCAACGGCGTGACCATGGTTGACCACCTGCCGCCGATGAAGCGTCTCCAGGCCCTGCGCGAGTGCGACGCCGCCATCGCTGCCGGTGCCCGCCCCGGCGAGACGACCGTGGAGTAGGGAGGCCCCATGCGCGTCATCTTTATGGGCACGCCCGAGTTTGCCGTGCCCTCGCTTGTCGCCCTGAGCGACGCCTTCGACGTCGTGGCCGTGGTCACGCGTCCCGACGCGGTGCGCAGCCGCGGCAAGAAGCTCGAACCCAGCCCGGTCAAGGCCTGCGCGCATGAGCGAAGCCTGCCCGTGATCGAGACGAGCCGCATCACACCCGAGGTGCTCGACCAGCTGCGTGCCCTCGACGCCGACGTCGTCTGCGTGGCCGCCTTTGGCTGCATCCTGCCCGACACGGTGCTCACGATGTGCCCGCTTGGCTGCGTCAACGTGCACGCGTCGCTGCTGCCGCGCTGGCGTGGCGCCGCCCCCATCCAGCGGGCGGTGCTGGCCGGAGACGAGCGCGCGGGCGTCTCGATCATGCGCGTGGTCCACGAGCTCGACGCGGGCGCCTGGTGCGCCCAGGCCTCAACGGAGGTGGCCGACAAGCCCTGCTCCGAGCTCATGGCCGAGCTTGCGAGCCTGGGCGGTGCCACGCTCGTGCATGCCTTGGGCGATATCGCCGCTGGTACGGAAACCTGGGTGGAGCAGGACGAGACGCTGGTCACGTACGCGCACAAGGTGAACAAGGCCGAGATGCGCCTGGACCCGTCTGACGGCATGCTTGCGAACGCCCGGCGCGTCCAGGCCTCGACCGACGCGGCGCCGGCTCGCTGCGTGGTGGCGGACAAGGGCGTGCGCGTCATGCGGGCAAAGCCGTGCGCGGAGGAAGACCCCGCCGTGCCGGAAGGCTCCGTGCACGCTGCCCGCGGTCGCGTGCTGCTGGGATGCGACGGGGGAGCGTTCGAGCTCCTCTCCGTCAAGCCTGACGGCAAACGCGAGATGGAGGCGAAGGCGTGGGCCGCGGGCCTGCGCGGCGATTCCCTCACCTGGGAAAGGGCCTAGCGATGGCCGTCGCCAGCCCCGCCCGCGTGACGGCACTCTCACTGCTTGGAGACCAGCGTCGCCGCGCTGGCCATGCGCGTGACCTGCTCCGGGGCGCGCGTGACATGCAGACGCTCGGCACGAAGGCGCGTGCGCTCGCGACGAGGCTCGTGCTGGGCGTCAACGTGGCCTCCGGCGAGCTCGACCGGCGCATCGACGCGCTCGTGACGCGGGCGAACAAGCTCGAGCCGCGCGTGCGCGACGCGCTTCGCCTCGCCGTCTTTGAGCTGCTCTACCTCGACACTCCCCGTCAGGTGGCCGTGAGCCAGGGGGTCGAGCTCGTTCGGTCTGTGCAGCCGCGGGCGGCTCGCCTGGCCAATGCGGTGCTGCGCCGCGTGGCGGCCGAGCGTCCGGAGGTCGACGCCGCCAGGGACGCGGTGGCGCGTGCGGCAGCGGGGGAGGCCACGGCCACGGCCGAGGAGCTCTGCCATGCGTCCGGTTATCCCGCGCGGCTCGTTGAGGAGCTTGCGAGCAGCATCGGGGCGCGCGGCGTGGCTGCGGCCTGTGCCTGCGCGCTCGATCCGGCGCCCGTCTACGTGAGCTGCGGTCGTCCCGGCGACGACGCCACGCAGGTTGCGGCAGACCTCGTGGAGGCGGGGCTTGCGCCCGAGCGCGCGGGGCTTCCCGGCTCGTGGCGGCTCGGGCGTCCGGCCGGTCTCGCGAGGTCGGGACTCGTTGCCTCGTGCGAGGTGGCGGCCGCAGACCTCGCGGCGCAGCTCGTGTGTCGCGTCGCGCTGCCCGCGAGCGGACGCGTGCTCGAGGTGGGGCAGGGCCGGGGTACCAAGACGCTCCTGCTCGCCCGGACTGCGTCGGACGCAGGCGTGCGCGGTGTGCAGATACGCGGCTGCGAGCTCGTCGAGTCCAAGGTGCGGGCCACGCGCGACCGTCTTGTGGCGGCGGGCATCGACGGCGTTGCCTCGGCCACCGTCTTTGATGCGCTGCGCCTTGGCGAGACGGACGCGCTCCCGCCCGCGCTTGCGGGCTCGTTCGAGTCAGTGCTCGTGGACGCGCCCTGCTCCGGCACCGGTACCATGCGCCGCCACCCCGAGATTCCGTGGGCGCTCCAGCCGTCTGCGCTCGATTCCGACGCCGAAGGCTCGCTCCCGTCGCTGCAGCTGGCAATGTTGCGTGCGGTGTCGTCGCGCGTCGCGCCGGGCGGCTCGCTCGTCTACGCCACATGCTCCGTTCTCAACGTGGAGAACGAGGGCGTTGTCGCGGCGTTTCTCGCCACCGAGGAGGGACGGGGCTTCGAGCACGCGAGCGTGCTTGACGCTCCTGGCGTACGGGCGCTTTCCGAGGAGGGGCGCTCCCTTGTCGAAGCGTGGCTGACGGACAGCGGCGCGTTTCGCTCCGTCCCCACGGGAGGCTCGCACGACGGGCACTTCTGCGCCCGGCTCGTGCGTAGGCGATAAGCACCAAGCACGCGGAGCCCATAGCGCCGGAGCCCTAAAGCCCCGGGCGGGCTGAAAAAAAGAGCGCCTCGGCCGCTAGACCGGGGCGCTCGAATCTCTTGCGATGTGGTGGCTCACGTTCGGGAGCCGACTCCCATCTACTTGTTGGCGCAGTGCTCGCAGCTGGCGCAGGCCTCGGGCGCGGGGGCGTTCGTGGCGGCCGTGGAGGCGCTGTTGCCGCGCTGGTCGGTGTTGTAGAAGCCCGAACCCTTGAACGCGATGCCGCTGGGCTCGAAGACGCGCTCGGCGTCCGCGCCGCAGTCGGGGCAGGTGATGTGCGGGCGCTCCGCCATCGGGTGCTCCACCTCGAAAACCTTGCCGCAGCTCACGCACTTGTAGTCGTACCGTGCCATCGAACGTACCTCCACGCAACCCTCTGGCCGCCGCGCGGCCCTGTGTCTGACCTCCGGCCGGGACATCCGGCCACAAGGCATTACTTTACCCAAAAGCCGCGTGCGCCCGCCACTGCGGCCGTCGCCTTCCCACAACGTATACTGGACGCGAGACAAACGCGAGAACACGCAACGACAGGGGAGAGACCAATGGCCAAGATTACGGGTGCCATCTTCGACTGCGACGGAACGCTCATCGACTCGATGCGGATGTGGAACGGCGCCTTCGGGCATCTGCTCGCCTCGCATGGGCTCGTGGCAACCGATGAGCTCAAAGCCCGCGTGGAGCCCATGACCATCCCCGACGCCTGCGCCGCCATCCATGCCGAGATGGGCATCGGCGCAAGCGCTCAGGCGCTCGTCGACGAGCTCGAGGCTCATGTTGAGCACGAGTACGCCACCAACATCGTCGAGATTCCCGGCGCCCATGCCTTCGTGCAGAGCCTTGCCGACGCGGGCGTGCCCATGATCGTGTGTTCCTCCACCACCTCGAGGCTCGTGCGCGGTGCCCTCAAGATCCACGGCCTCGACGGCTACTTCCAGGACGTGCTCTGCACGGCCGAGGTGCGCGACGGGCGCGACAAGGACTTCCCTGACATCTACCTCGAGGGTCTTGAGCGGCTGGGTACCCCGAAGGACGAGACCTGGGTCTTCGAGGACGCACCGTTTGGCATCCGCACGGCTCGGCGCGCGGGCTTCCACGTGGCGGCCGTCTACAACGCGCACGACGGGCGCGACGCCAGCTTCATGCGGGCCTGGGCCGACATCTTCTCGGGCGAGTACGAGTCCATCTCTCTCGACGCCATCCGCATCTTTGACGACGAGAACCGCCGTCCCATGCCGGAGGCCTAGCGGTGCGCATCCTGCTTGTCGCGGGCTCTCCTTGCCCGAGTTCGTCCGTGCTTGTGCGTTCGCTTGCGGACGGCGCTGACGTGGTGATGGCGGTCGACCGCGGTGCGGAGGCGTGCCGCGCGGCCGACGTGGTGCCCGACGCCTTTTGCGGCGACGGCGACACCGTGAGTGCCGAGACGCTCGCATGGGTGCGTTCGGGCGGCCACGAGGCTGGTGGGGCGCAGGGCTGGCAGCCGCCCGTCGCCGCGCACCACGACAGCGTGGCCGCCCCGGACGCCGCGCTCACCGTGACGCCCGCCGACGACGTGCGCGACGTGCCGGAGATTCGCGGCCTGGACGGGAGACTTGGTGTCCGCATCTTTCCGCCTGCCAAGTACGACACCGACCTCTCGCTGGGCTTTTCGTGCGCCCGCACGGTTGCCGAGGAGCGCCACGAGGCGCTCGAGGTGACGGTGACGTGCGCGAGTGGCGGTCGCATGGATCATGCGCTTTCGGTCTTTGGCGTGCTGGCTGCCAACGCCGACCTCGCACCTGTGCTTGTGGAGGACGGCGTGGAGTGCCGTGTCTTGTCTCCGCGTGGGCGGGACTCGTGGGCGTTTGGGCAGGACAGTGCTGGCAGACACTTCTCGTTTGTGGCGCTTGCCGACGGCACGGTTGTGAGTGAGCGCGGCATGCGTTGGGAACTCGATCACTTCCGTGTGGATGCCCTGCGCGACCGGGGCATTTCCAACGTCATCGACGCTCCCGATGCGTGCATTATGTGCCACGAGGGCATTCTCGCGGCGTTTCTCGTGTGACGGCGGGTGAAGGGCGTTCGTTGCTGCCGAGCGGTGCCGTCGATGCGCGGACGATACGGTAACCGTGCCACAGAACGCGGACGTTACGGTAATTATTGACTTGCAGAATTACCGTTTGGCCCGCGCATCGCCCATGCGTTTCCGCCTGGCCCGCCTGAAGACGGCCCAAGGCAAAAGAAAAGGGCCGCCGAAGCGACCCTGGCAGTTCATATGAGATGCGCCAACTCGAACGTTGGCACCGCAAGCACTAGGAACGAGCGACCTTGCCAGACTTGAGGCAGGTGGTGCAGACGTTCATGCGCTGCTTGTGGCCATCAACCACCACGTGCACGCTCTGGATGTTCGGACGGAACTTGCGGTTGGTGACGCGGTGCGAGTGGCTGATCGAACGACCGGCAACGGCGTGCTTGCCGCAGATGGCGCAAACCTTAGACATTGTTGAGACCTCCATGTAGCGGCGCTCTCGCAACCGCCCTCGACGCATAGCCGAACCAGAATAGCACAGCTCGCAGTGGTCGCAAGAGATTTTCTGCGAGATGCTGTGCACGTGGTGTGAAGGATACCCCAAGTTATGGATTAAGGGAAATGGGCAAAGCCGGTCGGACATACTACCTAACGCTAGAAATTAATACTAGAAAGTACCTAAGCCGGAGGGGGAGAGATGGAAGAGTGCCAGGACGAGAAGGCCGAGGAGACAGGCACGGCCAACAGGAACGAGGGCCACGACGGCTCCGATGAAGAGTTCCGGCTCCTTGCGCGCAATCTCATGGAATGTGGGTGCGAACTCGCCAAGTTTAGGCCAAACTACGAGGTGAGCGCGTCGGTCAGGGGGCTCCCAGCGATCATGCGCGAGCTGCTCCGCGCCGAGGGGGCCTTGTCGCCCGGCGAGCTTGCCCGCCGCACGGGCGTGACGGACGCGCGCATCGCCAACGCTCTGCGCACGCTCGAGGAGCGGGGTTTCGTCGAGCGTCACGCCTCGGCCTCGGACCGTCGCCGCGTTGAGGTCGTCGTCACGGAGAAGGGCCGTCAGGACGCGCTCAGGTACGCCAGGGAGGGCGAGTCCTTAGTGACAGGCTTTCTCCGCGAGCTGGGCGAGCAGGACGCCCGCGACCTCGTGCGCGTGCTGCGCCGCGTCATCGAGGTCATGGACGCGCGGTCGCGCGAGGGCAGGAAGGTCGTGCCCACACCTCCGGCGATGGCGGAGGAGTTCATCGGCAAGGACCGCCGGTCGCCCGTCACCAAGGACCGCCGGTCGACCGTCACCAAGGACCAACAGCCGTTCATCGACAAGGACATTCGGTCGAGCGAGGGGAGGCGGGAAGCGTGAAGCTCCTGAAGCTCTTCAAGGGTCACGTGCTTGCGCTCGTGGCCATCGTGTGCCTGCTCGTCGTGCAGTCGAACGCCGACCTGGCGCTCCCGAACTATATGAGCGAGATCGTCGATGTGGGCATCCAGCAGGGCGGCATCTCCTCGGCCGTGCCCGACGCCGTTCGCGCGGACACGCTCACCGCGCTCGAGGCGCTCATGGACGATGACGACGCCGCAGCTGTGGAGGCCGCCTATGCCCCAGCCGACGCCTCGGGCGTGCGTGCCTACCAGGGCAGCAGCGCCGACGCCAAGGAGGGCTCCACGCTCGAGCGCGCCCTCGCGACCGCCGAAGTACAGGCTCTCGCCGCCGCCAGCGGCACCGACGTCTCCACGCTCTCCGACACCATGACCGAGCAGATGGCCGTGCAGTTCGTGCGGGCCGAGTACCAAGCGCAGGGCCGCGACCTCGACGCCGTCCAGAGCGACTACCTCGCGAGCATGGCGGCGACGATGTTCGGCCTTTGCCTCGTGTCGCTCGTGGCCACGGTCGCGACGGGTGCCATCGCCTCGCACACGGCGGCGATCATCGCACGCGACCTGCGCCGCAACACCTTCCGCAAGGTGATGAGCCTCTCGGCGGCGGAGGTGGGCGACTTCTCCCAGGCCTCGCTCATCACGCGCTGCACCAACGACGTCCAGCAGGTCCAGATGGCCGCGACGATGTTCATGCGCATGGTGCTGCTCGCCCCGATCATGGGCGTCGTGGCCGTCATGCGCGTCATCCAGACGTCGACCGGCCTTGAGTGGACCATCGGCGTGGCCGTCATCGCGGTGTGCGCGGTGGTGGGCGTGCTCATGGGCCTCACCATGCCCAAGTTCAAGCGCATGCAGCAGCTCGTCGACCGCGTGAACCTCGTGGCCCGCGAGATGCTCGACGGCCTCATGCCCATCCGCGCCTTTGGCCGCCAGGAGCACGAGCTCGAACGCTTTGACGAGGCAAGCCGCGAGCTCATGCGGACGCAGCTCTTCACCAACCGCGCCATGAACTTCATGATGCCGCTCATGATGCTCGTGATGAACTGCGTGACCGTGCTCATCGTGTGGTTTGGCGCCAAGGGCGTCGACGTCGGCGTCATGCAGGTCGGCGACATGATGGCGTTCATGAGCTATACCATGCAGATCGTCATGGCGTTCATGATTCTCACGATGGTGTCCGTGATGCTGCCGCGCGCCGAGGTAGCCGCCGAGCGCATCGACGAGGTGCTCGCCAGCACGCCGAGCATCGCCGACCCCGCCGCGCCGCAGCTTCCCGCCGCCGACGCGCCTCGTGCCGAGCTTTCCTTCCACGACGTGTCCTTCCGCTACCCGGATGCCGAGGAGGACGTGGTCACGGACGTGTCGTTCACCGTGCGGGCAGGTCAGACGGTTGGCATCATCGGCTCGACGGGCTCGGGCAAGAGCTCGCTCGTGCAGCTCGTGCCGCGCCTCTACGACGTCACGTCGGGCTCGGTGACGCTCGACGGCGTCGACGTGCGCAACTGGTCGCTCGCGGACCTGCGCAGGCGCGTGGGCTACGTGCCCCAACAGGGACGGCTCTTCTCGGGCACGGTGGAGAGCAACCTCAAGTTCGCCGGCGACTCCGTGAGCGACGACGACATGCGCTGGGCCGCGGGCGTGGCGCAGGCGGCCGAGTTCATCCCCGAGCTCGACGGCGGCTACGAGGCGAGCGTTTCCCAGGGCGGCTCCAACGTGTCGGGCGGCCAGCGCCAGCGGCTCTCCATTGCCCGCGCGCTTGCCAAGCGCCCCGAGGTCATGGTGTTTGACGACTCGTTCTCGGCGCTGGACTACAAGACGGACGCGGCCCTGCGCGAGGCCATAGCGCACGAGCTCGCAGACACCGCCGTCGTGGTGGTGGCGCAGCGCGTGGCGACGATCATGCGCGCCCACCAGATCGTCGTGCTCGACGACGGCCACGTGGTGGGACAGGGCACGCACGAGGAGCTGCTGCGCGCCTGCCCGGAGTATCTCGAAATTGCCGAAAGCCAGCTGAGCCCCGAGGAGCTGGGCATCTCGGACGAGCAGGCTGCCAAGGGAGGCGAGCGCTGATGGCGCAGGATTCCAGCAGGCGCCCGGCCGTCTCGCGCGGCCCCATGGGCCCCGTGGGCGGCGCGGTCGAGAAGCCCCGTGACCTCACCGGCACGCTGAGGAGGCTCGCGAGCTACATCGGCGAGCACAAGTTCGCCGTGCTCGTCGCCATCGTCTTCGCGGTGGGCTCGGTGGTGTTCAACGTGGTTGGCCCCAAGGTGCTCGGGCAGGTGACCACGAAGCTCTACGAGGGGCTCGTGGCCAAGGTGCAGGGCACGGGGGAGGTCGACTTCGCCTGGATCGCCCGCACGCTCACGGTACTCCTCGCCGTCTACGTGGCAAGCTCGGCGTGCAGCCTCGTGCAGGGCTGGCTCATGACGGGCGTCACCCAGAAGGTGGTCTACCGCATGCGCCGCGAGATCTCCGAGAAGATCGTGCGCGTGCCCATGAGCTACTTCTCCGGGCACAGCAAGGGCGACGTGCTCTCCCGCCTCACCAACGACGTGGACACGCTCGGCCAGTCGCTCAACCAGTCCGTGACGCAGCTGGTCACGAGCGTCACGCAGATCGTGGGCATCACGGCGATGATGCTTTCCATATCGCTGCCGCTCACGGGCGTGACGCTGCTGACGCTGCCGCTCTCGGTGGTCATCGTGGGCGTGATGGTGCACTTCTCGCAGCGCTACTTCACCGAGCAGCAGGAGGCGCTGGGAACGGTCAACGGCATCGTCGAGGAGGACTTTGCGGGCCAGACCGTGATCCAGGTCTTCGACCGCGCGGACGCCTCCGTTGAGGCCTTCGAGCGCGAGAACGACCGCCTCTTCACGAGCGGCTGGCGCTCGCAGTTCCTCTCCGGCCTCATCATGCCGCTCATGACGCTCGTGGGCAACATGGGCTACGTGGGCGTCGTGGTGGTGGGCGCGTGCCTCGCGCTTTCCGGCGCGGCCACGCCCGGCGACATCCAGAGCTTCATCCAGTACGTGCGCAACTTCACCCAGCCCATCCAGCAGCTTGCCAACGTGAGCAACACCATGCAGTCCATGGCGGCCGCCACCGAGCGCGTTTTCGACTTCCTGGCGGCTCCCGAGGAGAGCGAGCCGGAGCATCCGGCCCTGCCCGCCGCGCGCGTGGGCCTCGTGGAGTTTGACCATGTGCGCTTTGGCTATGACCCCGAGCGGCCCGTCATCCACGACCTCTCCTTCACGGCGAGGCCCGGGCAGACCGTGGCCATCGTGGGGCCCACGGGTGCTGGCAAGACCACGCTCATCAAGCTGCTCCAGCGCTTCTACGACGTGGACGGCGGGTCGCTGCGCGTCGACGGCGTGGACGTGCGCGACTGGGACCTTGCGGCGCTTCGCGAGGAGTTTGGCATGGTGCTGCAGGACACGTGGCTCTTCCACGGCACCATTCGCGAGAACATCCGCTACGGCAGGCCTGACGCCACCGACGAGGAGGTAGAGGCCGCCGCGAAGGCCGCGCGCTGCGACCACTTCGTGCGCACGCTTGCCGGGGGTTACGACTTCGTCATCAACGAGGACGGCACCAACCTCTCCCAGGGACAGCGGCAGCTCGTGACCATTGCCCGCGCGGTCATCGCGAACCGTCCGGCGCTCATCCTCGACGAGGCGACCAGCAACGTTGACACGCGCACCGAGGAGCTTATCCAGCACGCGATGGACGAGCTCATGGTGGGGCGCACGAGCTTCGTGATCGCCCACCGGCTTTCGACCATCAAGGGCGCCGACGTGATTCTGGTGCTCAAGGACGGCGACATCGTGGAGCAGGGCACCCACGAGCAGCTGCTCGCCAAGGACGGCTTCTACGCCGAGCTCTACAACTCCCAGTTCAGCGAGGAGGCGGCGTAGGGGCTGGGCAGCTCGCCTGCGGAAGACGCGGCGTAGGGGCAGGGGAGTTCGCCTGCGGAGGAGGGGCTTGTGATTCGCACGGCCCCTCCTGCCCGTGTCTCGCGCTGTTCTATCCGCTCCTCGTGTGCCCCGTGTCCGCGAACTGCCGGCAATGCCGATCCCCCTCAGTCCTCCTTGGCCCATTTGAATCTCACGCCAAGAACCTCCATGAGATCGAGATATGCCTCGAGCTCGCCGATTCCACCCTTGGCCTCAATGTCGAGGTGGCGCTGCATCTCCTCGGGAGTCACGTGCTGCTCGGTCACTTCGGCCTCATTCTCCATTACTGCCCCTTTCGCGGTAGTTGTGCGGGTAAACGCCCGATTTTTCAGATGACCCTCCCGCATTTTCAATTCGGCCTTACGGGCGCCTGTGCCCTGTCTCTGCCATATGCAAGAGCCGCTTATCCCAGCCGCACGGGGCCCGAGGGAACGCGGAAGAGCAGTCGGGCCACCAGCAGGTCTCGCGGCTCTACTTCGAACCGCGCCGCAATCTCGTGCGGGTTGTCGTCGATGAGGCTGGGCTTGTCCGCCTCGCGCGCAGCTCCCACGTTTTCCTGCACGTGTTGCCGTCTACTTACAGATTATGGTGTTCGCCATATTCCGATTGTGACATATGCTACATATTGATTATGGTGTTACATACTTACCGATTATGGTATTTTGAAAGTATCAAATTAGGGATTCGCCATCTAGACGGAGGTGGCCTCGTATGATTCGCCGCGAACTTGAGGGCCTGCTAAAGCGTATGGCGGGATGGTTCCCGATCGTATCGGTGACGGGCCCGCGGCAGAGCGGAAAGTCCACGCTCGTTCGGGCTGCTTTTCCGGACTATGCCTACGTCAATCTCGAGGATCCGCAGCAGGGGGCTCATGCACGGGAGGATCCGGTGGGATTCGTGAGGAACGCGCCCACGCCCCTCATTATCGACGAGGCGCAACAAGCCCCCGAGCTCTTCTCGATGGTCCAAGTTGTCTCGGATGAGCGCGGTGGCTCGGGGCACTTCATTCTGTCTGGTTCCCAGAACTTCTTACTGCTCAAGAGCATCTCTCAGTCCCTGGCGGGGCGGGTGGGGATGCTCAGGCTCCTTCCACTCTCATATGCCGAGCTGAGTGCGGAGGGAATCGCCCCGCCGATTGAGGGCTACATGGTGCGCGGGGGTTACCCGCGGCTTTATGACGTCGATGTGCCCGCGGACGTCTATTACTCGGGCTACGTGGACACCTACCTCGAGCGAGACGTCGCCGGCTATCTTGATGTCCGCAACCTGTCCTCTTTCAGGACGTTCCTCTCCCTCTGTGCGCAAAACGCGGGCAACCTTCTGAACGTCACCAGACTGGCAAGTGATGCTGGGGTCTCCAGCGCGACGGCCAGGGCTTGGCTTTCCATGCTGGAGTCGAGCTATGTCGTGTTTCTTCTCAGGCCATACCATGCAAGCGTCCGGAAGCGCCTGACAAAGACGCCTAAGCTATATTTCTACGACTCGGGGCTGCTGTGCTACCTCCTGAGGATTGCCGACATGGGGAGGCTTCTGACAGCAGACGCCTTGGGCATGGTTTTTGAGAATCTCGTCGTCTCCGAGACCGCTAAGAGGCACCTCAACCACGGAAAGAACCCGGAGCTGTTCTTCTATAGGGACGATAGCAAGGTCGAGGTTGACCTGCTGGACTTTACGGACGTGGACAACCCGTGGGCGGTCGAGATTAAGGCGTCCGAGACCTATCACAGCAAGTACGCGCGGAGCGTCGCGAGGATAGGCGAGGAGATTGGCGTTCCGGAAGACAATCGAGCCGTGGTGCTGCGTGTGCGGGAGGCCTACCGGGCTGACGGCGTGAAGGTGATTCCGGCGCAGGATTGGCTTGTGCGGCAGTGACAGATATCTGCGCGCGCTTGCCCCAGCCACAAGCCCGTCTACCTGCGCGGGCTTCTCGACCAGGGCTACTGGCCGGACGGCCTCATGACCGCGCCCGCCGACGAGGCCCTCGTCTTTGACATTCAGACCGCTCGGGGCCTCGGTCGCAACCCGCTGCGCAAGCACCTCAAGGTGGAGCCCGAGCGCTGGTACTTCCACTGCGACCGGCTGGGCATGCACGTCAGCCATCGCGGCGCGGGCGTCGTGTGGCACAGCGGGCGCGTCGTGCCTGATATAGAATGGCGTCCCGCTGTTTCAACCATCGAACCTGGAGAGCCCGTGCCGCAACGCATCGTCAACCTGCTCGTGGGGCCCGAGTCAGACGGCCTTCGCCTCGACGCCTTCCTCGCCGGCGGGCCCGACATGCCGTCGCGCTCGGCCTGCGCCAAGCTCGTGGAGGCGGGCGCGGTCACCATCAACGAGACTCCGGCAACCTCCAAGTCCGAGAAGGTGCTGCTCGGCGACCGCGTGCGTGCCACGGTGGAAGACCCGGGCCCGGCGGCGGCAGACCCTACGCTCGCCCCAAACCCCTACATCCCGCTCGACATCCGCTACGAGGACGAGCGCCTCATCGTGCTCTCCAAGCAGGCGGGGCTCGTGTGCCACCCCAGCCCCGGTCACGTTGACGACACGCTCGCCAACGCGCTCGTGGCGCACTGCGGCCCAGAGCACCTGGGGCGGCTCCAGGGCGACGACCGCCCCGGCATCGTGCACCGCCTCGACATGGACACCTCGGGCCTCATGCTCGCCGCCAAGGACGACGAGACGCAGAAGGCCCTGCAGGACCTCATCCGTCTGCGTACGCTCGACCGTCGCTACGTCACGCTCGTATGGGGCTACGTGGCGGCCGACTCCGGCACCATCGACACGGGCATCGCCCGCTCCACGCGCGATCGCATTCGCATGGCCGTCTCGGACGATCCCGGAGCGCGCGAGGCCATCACCACCTTCCGCGTGCTGGAGCGCTTTGAGGCGGCGCGGCGCGACGAGGGCTACACGCTGCTCGAATGCCACCTCTACACGGGCCGCACCCACCAGATTCGCGTGCACATGCGCCACATCAACCACCAGTGCATCGGCGACCCCCTCTACGGCAGGGGAGACCTCGCCCAAAACCTCGGGCTCACGCGTCAGTTCCTCCACAGCTGGCACGTGCGCTTCGACCACCCCGTCACTGGAGAGACCATAGAGCTTGCCGACACGCTCCCGGACGACCTCGCCCATGCGCTAGAATCCCTGAAAAACCGTTCGATGGGGCGCACGGCCGCAGGCGAGGACATCGTTCCCCAGCTGCTTGTGTCGCGTCCCTCCTGACGCCAAGACGCACCCGGCGCGCCGCCCGATAGGGCGTCCCCGCGCCGCAGCGTCTTGCTGACAACCAGAAGGACCCGCTTCCGTGGAATTCAATCGCCTTGGCATCACGCCCATCGTCGTCTTCAACTTCATCGTGTGGGCGTTCTTCACGTTCGCGTACTTCTATCAGATCGTCTACATCTTCGTGGCCTGGCGCCGCGGCACGGTGAAGCTGCCGCCCGCCAAGAAGCAGCACCGCTACGCCTTCTTCATCGCGGCGCACAACGAGGAGAGCGTCATTGCCAACCTCGTGCAGTCCATCAAGGAGCAGGACTACCCCGCCGAGCTCATCGACACCTTCGTCGTGGCCGACGCTTGCACCGACAAGACGGCCGCCGAGGCGCGCCGCGCCGGGGCCATCGTCTACGAGCGCAACGACCTCGCGCGCAAGGGCAAGAGCTGGGTCATGGACTACGGCTTCGACCGCATCCTCAACGAGTACCCGGGCAAGTACGAGGCCTTCTTCGTCTTTGACGCGGACAACCTGCTCTCTCCCGGCTACGTGACCGAGATGAACAAGGCCTTCGATGCGGGCTACCTCGTCTCCACGAGCTACCGCAACTCCAAGAACTTCGACTCGAGCTGGGTGAGCTCGGCCTACGCCCTGTGGTTTCTGCGCGAGGCCAAGTTCCTCAACAACTCCCGCATGATGCTTGGTACGGGGTGTGCCATCTCGGGCTCGGGCTGGATGGTGTCGGCCAAGATCGTGGAGGGCATGCACGGCTGGGACTTCCACACCCTCACCGAGGACATCCAGTTCTCCACGTTCTGCGCGGCCAACGGCATCCGTATCGCCTACGCCCCGGCAGAGTTCTACGACGAGCAGCCGCTCACCTTCGCAGCCTCCTGGACGCAGCGCATGCGCTGGACCAAGGGCTTCTACCAAGTGTTCTTCTCGTACTTCCACGACCTGTTCCACGGCATCGGCAAGAAGCGCTTCGGGTCCTACGACATGCTCATGACCATCGCCCCGGGCATGATCTTGACGCTCGTCTCCGCATTCGTGAACTGCGCCTACCTCATCGTGGGCGGCATGAGCGGCGGATACCTCGCCACCAACGACGAGCTCTCCATGGCGGTGGGGTCGCTCGTGATGACGTTTGGCTCCATGTACGTGGTGTTCTTCATCCTGGCGGTCATCACCACCGTCTCCGAGCGCAAGTCGATCCGCACGCGCCCCGGCAAGCGCTGGCGCGTCTACACCAACCTGTTCACCTTCCCGCTGTTCATGATGACCTACATTCCCATCACGGTGGCGGCGCTGTTCAAGAAGGTGGAGTGGGTGCCCACCAAGCACACGGTGTCCATCTCCATGGACGACATGGGGGCCGAGCCGCAGGCGTAGGAGGCGCGCGTCGGCGTGCGCCCGCGACGGCTGCCGTCCTTCCGGGATCAGCCGCGGGCAGGCGCGTAGGCTACAATGGCAAAATCACGGGTCGGCGCGGGCGCAAGGGGCGTCCCGCCACGAGGCAGAAAGGGAGCCACATGGCAACGTTCTTCGAGGGCGAGTCGCACACCTTTTCCGAGTATCTGCTAGTCCCTGGGTATTCCTCGCATGAGAACGTGCCGGCCAACGTGTCGCTCAAGACCCCGCTCGCGCGCTTCAAGAGGGGCGAGGAGTCGCGCGTCACGCTCAACATCCCCATGGTCTCGTCCATCATGCAGTCCGTCTCCGGGCCGCGCATGGGCGTGGCGCTTGCCACCGAGGGCGGCATGAGCTTCATCTACGGCTCGCAGTCCGCCCAGTCCGAGGCCGAGATGGTGCGCTGGGTCAAGGACTACAAGGCCGGCGTCGTCGAGAGCGACTCCACGCTCACGCCCGACATGACGATGGAGGAGGTCATGCGCCTCAAGGACCGCACCGGCCACTCCACCATGCCCGTCACCGACGACGGCACCCCGCACGGCAAGCTCCTCGGCATCGTGACGAGCCGCGACTACCGTCCCTCTCGCGACGACCACCAGGCCAAGGTCGCCACGTTCATGACCCCGCGCGAGAAGCTCGTCGTGGCCTCCGAGGACACCACCCTCAAGGTGGCCAACGACATCATCTGGGAGCATAAGCTCAACGCCCTGCCCATGGTCAAGTCCGACGACACGCTCGTGGGTATCGTCTTTCGCAAGGACTACGACTCCCACAAGTCCAACCCCGACGAGCTGCTCGACAAGAACAAGCGCTACATGGTGGGCGCGGGCATCAACACCCGCGACTACGCAGAGCGCGTGCCGCTGCTCCTCGAGGCCGGCGCGGACGCCCTCTGCATCGACTCCTCCGAGGGCTACTCCGAGTGGCAGAAGCTCGCCATCGACTGGATTCGCGCGCACTACGGCAACGACGTCATCGTGGGAGCCGGTAACGTGGTCGACGCCGAGGGCTTCCGCTACCTCGCCGGCTGCGGAGCGGACTTCGTGAAGGTGGGCATCGGCGGCGGCTCCATCTGCATCACGCGCGAGACCAAGGGCATCGGCCGCGGCCAGGCCACGGCGCTCATTGACGTCTGCCGCGCTCGCGACGAGTACTTCGAGGAGACCGGCGTCTACGTGCCCGTGTGCTCCGACGGCGGCATCGTGTACGACTACCACATGACGCTCGCCCTGGCGATGGGTGCCGACTTCATGATGCTCGGCCGCTACTTCGCTCGCTTTGACGAGAGCCCCACGCAGCGCGTCAACGTCAACGGCCAGTACATGAAGGAGTACTGGGGCGAGGGCTCGGCGCGCGCCCGCAACTGGCAGCGCTACGACCTCGGCGGCGCGGCCAAGCTCTCCTTCGAGGAGGGCGTCGACTCCTACGTCCCCTACGCCGGCGCGCTCAAGGACGGCGTGGAGTCCACGCTCTACAAGGTCAAGTCCACGATGTGCAACTGCGGCGCCAAGACCATCAAGGAGCTGCAGGAGAAGGCGCGACTAACCCTCGTGAGCTCCACCTCCATCGTCGAGGGTGGCGCCCATGACGTCGTGCTCAAGGACCACAACCAGTCCGTGAGCTACCGCTAGTCAGCAGACGGCGGCGCGTCCGGGACGGCCCGCGGCGGGGGAGACCTCGCTGCGGGCCGTCTCTTGTTTGGCGCGCGCGCCCCGCTTGGCTAGAATGTCGAACTCGAATGTACGCATGAGAGGAAGGTCGCGCATGAGCGACGCAGTTGAGACCCAGGCCGGCGCCACGTCCGGCAGCGAATTCCCTGCCTATGACGCGCAGGCTATCGAGACCAAGTGGCAGCGCATCTGGGACGAGGACCAGACCTACAAGACCGACGAGGACTCCTCGAAGCCGAAGAAGTACGTCCTCGAGATGTTCCCGTATCCCTCCGGCGACCTGCATATGGGCCATGCCCGCAACTACAGCATCGGCGACGCGATGGCGCGCCAGGCCCGCATGCGCGGCTATGACGTTCTGCATCCCATCGGCTTCGACGCCTTTGGCCTGCCCGCGGAGAACGCCGCCATCAAGCACAACACCCAGGCGGCCGCGTGGACGTACCAGAACATGGACAACGCCCTTGCCACGATGCGTCGCATGGGCTTCTCCTACGACTACGACCGTCTCGTGCGCACCTGCGACCCCGAGTACTACAAGTGGGGCCAGTGGATCTTCGAGAAGATGTACGAGCGCGGCCTCGTCTACCGCAAGAAGAACCCGGTCAACTGGTGTCCCAAGTGCAACACGGTGCTCGCCAACGAGCAGGTGACCGAGGGCCGCTGCTGGAGGTGCGACTCGCTCGTCGAGAAGCGTGACCTCGACCAGTGGTACCTCAAGATCACCGCCTACGCCCAGGAGCTGCTCGACGACCTCGACAAGCTCCCCGGCTGGCCCGAGCGCGTGAAGCAGATGCAGGCCAACTGGATCGGCCGCTCCGAGGGCGCCGAGGTCGACTTCACCCTCTGCGACAAGGACGGAAGCCCCATCGAGGGCGACGAGGGGAAGATCACCGTCTTCACCACCCGCGCCGACACGCTCTTTGGCTGCACGTTCTTCCTGCTCGCGCCCGAGTACAAGGGCCTCATAGACCTCGTGGCCGGCACCGAGTACGAGGCGGCCGTGAAGAAGGTCGTCGACGACGCCGAGAAGGTGAGCGCCGTCGAGCGCGCCCAGGGCGACCTCGAGAAGCACGGCGCCTTCACGGGCCGCTACGTCGTGAACCCCATCAACGGCGAGAAGGTTCCCGTCTGGGTGGCCGACTACGTCATCTCCGACTACGGCACCGGCGCGGTCATGGCCGTGCCCTGCGGCGACCAGCGCGACTTCGAGTTTGCCAGGAAGTACGACCTGCCCATCGTGCCCATCATCCTCTCCAAGGACGACCCGCTCTTCGGGCAGCTTCACGGCCAGGCCGAGAAGGTCGTCACGACCGTCGACTGGGACAGCGCCATGATGGCCGAGGGCGAGCTCGTGCAGTCCGGGAAGTACACCGGCCTCACGGGCGGCAAGCACTCCGAGGGCGAGGCGGCCGTGGTTGACGCGCTCGAGGCCATGGGTAAGGGTCGTCGCAAGGTGAACTTCCGCCTGCGCGACTGGCTCATCTCCCGCCAGCGCTACTGGGGCAACCCCATCCCCATGGTGCACTGCGACCACTGCGGCTACGTGCCCGTGCCCGAGGACCAGCTCCCGGTGACGCTTCCCGAGAATCTCGACCTGGGCGCCGGCGAGACGCTTGCCAGCTGCAAGGAGTTCTACGAGACCACCTGCCCGGTGTGCGGACGCCCCGCCAAGCGCGAGACGGACACCATGGACACGTTCACGTGCTCCAGCTGGTACTACATCCGCTATTGTGACCCGCACAACGACAAGAGGCCGTTCTCCAAGGAGTCGGTCGACCGCTGGATGCCGGTCGATAACTACATCGGTGGCATCGAGCACGCCATCCTGCACCTGCTCTACAGCCGCTTCTGGACCAAGGTCCTGCGCGACCTGGGCATGACCGACGTGGACGAGCCCTTCACCAACCTCCTTTGCCAGGGCATGGTCAAGGACGAGAAGGGCGAGACCATGTCCAAGTCCAAGGGCAACGTGGTGCCGCCCAAGAGCGTCATCGAGCCGTACGGTGCGGACACGATGCGTCTCACGATCCTGTTCATCGCCCCGCCCGAGAAGGACTTCAACTGGGATCCGAAGGCCGTCGCCGGGTGCAACCGCTTCATCAAGCGCGCCTGGAAGCTCGTGTGGGACCTCATGGCGACGCCGGGCGCCGCCGATGCCGGCGAGATCGACCCCCCCGCGCTCGACGATGCCGCCGGCTCGCTCTTCCGCGACCTGCACCGTCTGGGGAGCCGCTGCACGGCGGACTTCGACCGCCAGCAGTTCAACACGGCCATCTCTGCCGTCATGGAGCTCTGCAACGCCGCGAGCGCGTGGGTGAGCTCCGTGCCCGCCGACCAGCGCGACGGCGCGCTGGCGCGCCTGGTGGCCCGCGACGTCGTGGCGATGCTCGCCCCCATCTGCCCGCACTGGGCCGAGGAGCTCTACCGCGAGGCGCTTGGCCTCACGGGCTCGGTCTACAACGAGCCGTGGCCTGCGTTTGACGCGAGCCTCGCCAAGGCCGACACGGTCGAGATCGCCGTGCAGGTCATGGGAAAGGTGCGCGGGCACGCCATGGTGGCGGTGGACGCCTCGCGCGAGGAGACCGAGAGGGCGGCGCTCGAGGCCGTGTCCTCGCTCGTCGAGGGCAAGACGGTGCGCAAGGTCATCGTGGTGCCGGGCAAGCTCGTAAACGTCGTTGCCAACTAGAGGAGCGTCGATGAGGTGTCCCTCGTGCGGAAAAGACCTCGGGGAGGGCATGCTGCCAACCCGCTGCCCCTCCTGCGGGGCGAGCCTCGCCCGGGGGAAGGCCTCGCGCGAGTCGGTGCGAGCCGGTGCCGGGAGGGCCGCCGCGACGCGGAGAAGCGTCGAGGGGCTCTCGGGCATTGGCCGCGGCAGGCGCGACGGCTCGTATACGGCCAAGCGCGTCGTGCGCCTCATCATCGGGTTTGGGCTCGTGGCGCTCTTCTGCGCCATCCTCTACGTCGTCGCATACCGCTCCGAGCTCATTGGCGGCAAGAGCGTGCCTGACGTCGAGGGCTGGAACGCCGAGCGGGCAGCGAGCCGCCTCGAGAGCGACGGCTTCCCATCCACGATGGTGGCAAGCCCGACGACGGGCGAGGCGGTCGGCACGGTCACGAAGCAGGATCCGGCGGCAGGGGCTCGCGTCGAGCCGGGTTCGACGGTGACGCTCTCGGTTGCCGGCGAGGCTGCCACGACGGCGTCCTGATCGCGGACGGCCGCCCGTCGCGTGAGGCCGTTACCGTTTGTGCCTGCAGCGCCGTTGTGCTCGTGCTTGCAGTGCCGACGCCCGCGACATTTTGTGTTTTTCTTGACTACCTGCAGAAGCTTTCATAAACTCGCATAGATAGCAAGTTCGGAAGAGGGAAGTGGGGTGGAGTTTTCGCCCCGCTTCTCTTTGTCTGTAGGGCCACTTCGTGCCGTCGGCGCGGGCCCGTCACGGAAGGGAGGCGCCCATGGCGCAGGACAAGGCGGCCGAGATCCTCGCCGCGCTCGAGGCAGATGCCCCCGCGCACGGCGTGGACATCGTCGACGTCGAGGTCGTGGGGGCCACGAAGGCTCCGTGCGTGCGCGTGCGCATCGACTGGGCCGACGAGGCCAAGGGCGGCATCTCGCTCGACGACGTCGCGGCGCAGACCGGCTGGGTCTCCGCGGCGCTCGACGAGCTCGACCCGCTCCCCGGCTCCTTCACGCTCGAGGTGAGCTCGCCGGGCCTCGACCGACCGCTGCGTCGCGCCCGTGACTTCGAGCGCTTCGCCGGCGAGAAGGTGGCGCTCACCACCACGGCGACCGAGGGCCGCAAGCGCTTCAGCGGCCAGCTCGTCGGCATGCGTGACGGATCGGTCGTCCTCGCAGACGACGAGGGCGAGGTACTCATCCCGCTCGAGCAGGTTCGCCGCTGCACCGTCAAGCCAGACTTCTCGGCAGCCACGAAGAAGTCCTCCAACTAAGACACGACTCCCGCAAGAAAGGGGAACCAACGCATGGCATCCGAGATGATGGAAGCGCTGATGCTGCTCTGCCAGGAGAAGCACATCGACGAGCTCTACCTGCTCGACCGCCTCGAGCAGTCGCTCGCCAAGAGCTACGCCGACGTCCTGCACCTCGACTTTGGCGCCAAGGTCACTATCGACCGCACCACCGGCCGCATCTACGTCTACAAGCTCGTCCCCAAGGACGACTCCATGGACGAGGAGGGCAACTACACCGAGTTTGACGAGGTGGACGTCACCCCCAAGGACACGAGCCGCATCGCCGCGCAGCACGCCAAGGCCGAGATCAACGCCATCGTGCGTAACGCCGCCCGCGAGCAGATCTACCAGGAGTTCTCCCAGCGCATCGGTGACATCATCACCGGCACCGTGCTGCAGTCCACGCCCGACTTCACGATCGTCAAGATCCGCGAGGGCGTGGAGGCTGAGCTGCCGCACTTCGACCTCAAGCGTCACCCCGAGGAGCTTAACGAGCGTCCCGCCGGAGAGCGCTACAGCCACAACCAGCGCATCAAGGCCATCATCATCGACGTGCGCGACC
>UWSJ01000011.1 GCA_900549525.1 uncultured Coriobacteriaceae bacterium
AGGGCAAGAAGGTCATCGCCATCTACAGCCACAAGGGCTACAAGCCGGCGCAGTCCTCTGACTACGACTCCGAGCGCGAGGCCCAGAAGCTCGTCCAGGAGATGGGCTCGGCTTCCACCAAGTAGAGCCCTTCCCGTCCCATGGGCCCGGGCGCCGGCGTGCGTCCGGGCCCTTTCCGTTTGCGGCGACGCGCCTCGATGGCGCATGGCCCACGCAGGAGGTTCTGCATGATCGAGTTCTCCCACGTCTACATGAGATACCCCAACGGGTTCGAGGCCCTGAAGGACATCAACCTCACCATCCCCGACGGCAGCTTCGTTGCCATCATCGGCCGGTCGGGAGCGGGAAAGTCCACGCTCATCCGAACCATCAACAAGCTGTACGACACAAGCGAGGGCTCCATCACCGTCGACGGCACCAAGGTCGAGGAGCTGCGCGGTGCGTCGCTTCGCCGTTTCCGCCGCAAGGTGGGGATGATCTTCCAGTCGTTCAACCTCATCACGCGCACCACCGTGCAACGCAACGTCCTTACCGCATTCGTGCCGGACATTCCCTGGTGGCGTGCGCTTCTCGGCATCTTCACGAAGGACGAGCGCATGGCGGCGCTCGAGTCGCTCGACAAGGTGGGCATCCTCGACAAGGCCTACGTGCGCGTCGATCAGCTCTCCGGCGGTCAGCAGCAGCGCGTCGCCCTGGCGCGCACGCTCACGGTGAGCCCGCAGATCATCCTCGCCGACGAGCCCGTCGCCTCGCTCGACCCGGTGACGGCTCGCCAGGTCATGGACGACTTCCGTCGCATCAACCAGGAGATGGGCATCACGGTGCTCATCAACATTCACCACGTCGACCTCGCACTGGAGTACTGCGACCACGTGCTGGGCGTGCGCGCGGGCGAGGTGGTCTACGACGGCTCGAGCGACAAGGTGACACAGGACGTGCTCGATTCCATCTACGGCAAGAGGGAAGCGGCGTGAGCGGCGAGAAGGGCGTCGGCGCCAGCTCGCCGGAGACCGTTTCGGGTGGCCTCAAGCTCACGGCTTTCGATCACGTGTTCAGACCCGAGACCATCACCCTTCCCAACGGCGCCACGGTGACGCGCAAGCGCAGCCGCGTGCCCGTCGCCATCTTCGTGCTGCTGGCACTGGGCGTGCTGTCGGTGCGGATTACGGGTTTCAACTTCAGCACGCTCGTACGTCGCGGCGGAGAGTTCTTCACGATTCTCGGCCAGATGTTCCCGCCCGACTGGAGCTACATGCCGGACGTCTGGCAGCCTCTGTTCGACACGATCAAGATGTCGCTCTTGGGGTCGGTGATCGGCTCACTGCTCGTGGTGCCGTTTGCCATGGCGGCCTCCACCAACATCGTGCCGAGCCGCGTGGTGGTCGCCGTGATGCGCTTCGTGCTCTCCGTGATCCGCACGCTGCCCACCATCGTGACCGCGCTTATCGCCACCTACATCTTCGGCCTGGGCACGCTTGCGGGTACCACGGCAATCGCCATCTTCACCTTCGCCTATGTGGGCAAGGTCCTCTACGAGGAGATCGAGACGGTGGACATGGGCGCCTTCGAGGCCATGCAGGCCATGGGCGCCACGCGCGTACGTGCCTTTGCGTCCGCCGTCGTGCCGCAGGTGCTCCCCGGCTACCTCTCCAACTGCCTGTTCTGCTTCGAGGGCAACGTCCGCTACGCCTCGATTCTTGGTTACGTTGGTGCGGGCGGCTTGGGCCTCGTCCTTAACGAGAAGATTGGGTGGCGCATGTTCCCTCAGGTGGGAATGGTGCTTGTGGCGCTGTTCGTGACCGTGTTCGTCATCGAGTCCGTGAGCCGTGCCGCGCGTCGGCACCTCGCGTAGGGGGGCACCGTGGACGAGAAGATCATCAAGGCCTACGAGGCCCGTCCCAAGTCCTGGATGTATAACCTTGCCATCGCCGTGGTGGTCGTGGGCCTGCTCGTGTGGAGCGGCGCGGGTGCCACCGAGGCGAGCGGCACGGGAACCAACGGCGGCCAGATCGCGCTCAACATCTTGGGCGGCATCGTGCACCCCGACACGTCCCTGCTCTTCAACTTCACTACGACGGGCGTGCCCTACGCCCTGCTTGAGACCATCTGCATCGCGTTTCTCGGCACCGTGGTGGGGGCCATCATCTCCATCCCCCTGGCGTTTCTGGCCTCGCAGAACCTCACCGGCAAGGCGGTCTCGTTCGTCGCGCGCCTGGTGATCATGGCCGTGCGCACGGTTCCGCCGTTTGTCTATGGCCTCATGTTCGTGCGCGTGACGGGTCCCGGCGCCTTCGCGGGCCTGCTCACGATGTCGCTGTGCTCGGTTGGCATGGTCTGCAAGATGTACATCGAGTCCATCGAGGACCTGGACGTGCGTATTCTCGAGTCACTTGACGCCGAGGGCTGCACCACCTGGCGCAAGATTCGCTTCGGCGTGATTCCCCAGCTTATGGCGAGTTTCGTGTCGACCGCCATCTACCGCTTTGACATGAACCTGCGCGACGCGACGATTCTGGGCCTCGTGGGCGCCGGTGGCATCGGTGCACCGCTCATCTTCGCCATGAACAGCTATCGCTGGAACCAGGCGGGCTCGATTCTCGTGGGCCTCGTGGTGCTCATTCTCATCGTGGAGTTCATCTCGACGCGCATTCGCGTGCGTCTGGCCCGGGGGGAGTGACGGTGGCGGACGAGCGGGAGCCGGTGGCTGGCCGCGTGACGGGCGCTGACCGTCGGTTCCGCATCTGCTTCACGTCGGACACGCATGGTCACGTGCTGCCGTTTGACTACGCGTCGGGCGATCGTGCGGATACCGGGCTTGCGAACCTGTGCGCCCTCATGGGATCGGCGACGCCGTCCGAGCGCTTTGCAGACGACGTCCTCGTGCTCGATGGTGGTGACTCGCTTCAGGGCACGCCGCTCATCTCGCGCTGGCTTGCGGAGGACGGTGTGGCTCATGGCCGATCGGAAGCCGCGGGTGGGGGCCGGACGGAAGCCGCGGGTGCCTGTCCCTCCTTGCCCGGGCCCAACCCCGTCTCGGAGGCCTTTAACGAGCTGGGATGCTGTGCCTATACCCTCGGCAACCACGACTTCAACTTTGGCTATGACGTGCTTGTTGGGTATGTCGATGCCATGCGGGCAACCTGCGTGTGCGCCAACGTCGGCGACTCGACGGGGCGTCTCCATGTCGTCCCGTATGTGGTGCTTACGCTGGGGAATGGCCTGCGCGTGGGCATCACGGGCGCGGTTACGAGCTACGTGAACGTGTGGGAGCGTCCGGAGCATCTGGGGTCGCTCACGGTCTCGGACGTGCTTCCGACGCTTCGTCGGGCGCGTGAGGCGCTGCGTGGCGCCTGCGACGTGAGCATCTGCATCTACCACGGCGGCTTCGAGGAGGACCTGACGACTGGGCGGGCGCTTTCGCGTACGGCGGAGAACGAGGCATGCAAGATTGCCCGCGAGCTCGACTTCGACCTGCTGCTGACGGGGCACCAGCACATGGCGGTGCCGGGCGTGGACATCGCGGGCACCTGGTGCGTGCAGCCGCCTGCAGGGGCGGGCAGCTACGTGAGCCTGACGGTTGCGGTCGACGACGAGGGGCGTGTGCGCCCGACGTCCATCCTCGAGCCCGTGGGAGGCTCTACTGACGAGGCGCTTGCCGAGCGGCTCGCCCCTCTCGAGGGACGCACGGAGCGCTGGCTCGACGAGCGGGTCGGAGAGCTCGAGACTCCCGTTGACGCTGCGGACGAGGACAAGCTTGCGGTGGCGCTTGGAGGGAGCCGCCTCGCCGACCTCATCAACCAGATGCAGCTTGCCGTGAGCGGGGCTGACGTGTCGTGCACGGGCCTCGGCAACGTCCCCGTCGGCCTTGCGAGCCCGGTGACCAGACGGGGCATCTTCTCGGCCTACCAGTTCGCCAATACGCTCATGGTGCTGTCGGTGACGCCGGACGTACTTCGCCTGGTGCTGGAGCGCTGCGCGAGCTATTTGGAGCTTGGGCAGGACGGGAAGCCCCGCGTATCTCGCGCCTTTCTTGAGCCCAAGGTCGAGCACTACAACTACGACTTGTATGCGGGCATCACGTGGGTCGCTGATTTGCGGCGTCCGGTGGGGGAGCGCGTTGTTTCGATCGCCCTGGCCGACGGCTCGCCCGTACCCGACGAGCTCGAGCTCGTCTGCAACGACTATCGAGCAAGTGGTACCGGCGGCTATGACGTGCTGGCGGGGTGCCGCGTGGTGAGGCAGTACTCCGACGAGGACGTGCCCGGCAAGCTTGCGCGCTTCATCGCGGCTCACTCGCCCGTCTCCATCACGCGCAACGGCGGGGTTACGTTCGTGTGGTAGCCCTGCCACGTGGCAGGCGTACGTCGCTTTTGGGCCTCTGTCAGCCCTCTTCCGATCATTTGTGGAGGGGCGGTGTTGGCGACGTGTGCGCGGCGTGACGGCGGAGTGGAGTGCAGGTGAAGGCCCTTTTCCTGCAGTTTAAGGCCGAGCCGTGGGGTATCAAAGAAGTACCTTCCTTCCTTTCGCCCCCGTCGCGCCCCCACGCGGCGGGGGTCCCTTTTTTCGCGAGCAAACGCTCCGCAGCGTGCAATCAGTTCGAGAACCTCAGACAGCTTGCACGCCACGGAGCATTTGGTGGTCGAATCCGCGGCAAACGCTCCACAGCGTGCAATCAATTCGAGCGTCGATAACGGCTTGCACCCATCGGAGCGTTTACGGCCCGAATCTGCAGCAAACGCTCCACAACGTGCAAGCTGCCAGCATGAGGCCGCAGCTTGCACTTGTCGGAGCGTTTGCTGTAAGGCGACGCGTGTTTGTCGTACGGCGCTACGCGTTCTTCACGTTCATGCAGCGCATGGCGTTGAGAATGGCGATGATTGCCACGCCCACGTCGCCAAAGACGGCGAGCCACATGTTAGCGATGCCCACGGCTGCCAGCACGAGAATGAGCAGCTTCACGGCAAGGGCGAAGACGATGTTCTGCCACACGATGCGCATGGTCTTGCGCGCGATGCGGATGGCGCGCGCGATGTTGGACGGCTTGTCGTCCATGAGCACGACGTCGGCGGCCTCGATGGCGGCGTCGGAGCCCATGGCGCCCATGGCGATGCCCACGTCGGCGCGGGTCAGCACCGGCGCGTCGTTGATGCCGTCACCCACGAAGGCGAGCTTCTCGCGCGGGCCTTCGGCGCCCAGCAGCTCCTCGACGCGGTCGACCTTGTCGCCCGGGAGCAGCTGCGCGTGGTACTCGTCGATGCCCAGGCGCTCGGCCACGGCGGCGGCAACCTCCTCGCGGTCGCCCGTGAGCATGACGGTCTTCTTGACGCCGCAGGCGTGCAGGTCGCGGATGGTCTGCTCGGCGTCGTCCTTCACGACGTCGGCGATCACGATGTGGCCGACGTAGCGGTCGTCGACGCTCACGTGCAGGATGGTGCCCGTGAGCTCGCAGTCGTGCCAGTGCTCGCCGTGGCCGGCCATGAGCTTGTCGTTGCCCACGAGCACCACGTGCTCGTCCACGTGCGCCACGACGCCATGGCCGCTTTCCTCCTGCACGTCGGCGATGCGGTCGCGGTCGATGTCACCGGAGTAGGCCGCCTTGACCGAAAGCGCGATGGGGTGGTCGGAGAAGGCCTCGGCGTAGGCGGCGTTCGAGAGCACGTAGTCCGGGTCGATGCCCTCCTCGGGGTGTATGGCCACCACGTTGAAGGTGCCGTTGGTGAGGGTCCCCGTCTTGTCGAAGACCACGGTGTCGACCTCGGCGAGCGCCTCGAGGTAGTTGGAGCCCTTCACGAGCACGCCGATACGCGACGCACCGCCGATGCCGCCGAAGAACGACAGCGGCACCGAGATGACGAGCGCGCACGGGCACGACACGACGAGGAACGTGAGGCCGCGGAGGATCCAGTCGCTCCAGGCGCCCATGCCAAGCAGGGGCGGCACGATGGCGAGCAGGGCCGCAGCTCCGGTGACGGCCGGCGTGTAGACCTTGGCGAAGCGCGTGATGAAGTTCTCGGTGCGCGCCTTCTTCTCGCTCGCGTTCTCCACGAGCTCGAGGATGCGGCTTACCGTGGACTCGCCGAAGGGCTTCGTGGTGCGCACATGGATGAGGCCGGTCATGTTGATGCAGCCGGAGATGACCTCGGCGCCGGGCTCCACGTGGCGCGGGACCGACTCGCCGGTGAGGGCGGCCGTGTCGAGCTGCGTGGAGCCCTCGGTGATGACGCCGTCGATGGGCACGCGCTCACCGGGCTTCACCACGATGATGGCGCCCACGGCCACCTCGTCCGGGTCGACCCGCTCAAGCTCGCCGCCCTCGCTCTCGACGTTGGCGTAGTCGGGGGCGATGTCCATCATGGCGGCGATGGACTTGCGGCTCTTGCCCACGGCGTAGGCCTGGAAGAGCTCGCCTACCTGGTAGAAGAGCATGACGGCCGCGCCCTCTGCCATGTGCGGGTCGGTGTCGGGGAAGAAGACCATGGCGAACGCGCCAAGCGTGGCCACGGCCATGAGGAAGTTCTCATCGAAGACCTCGCCGCGGCCGATGTTGTGGACGGCCCTCTGCAGCACGTCGTGGCCAGCGATGAGGAACGGTACGAGGAACAGCACGAAGCTTGCGTAGACGTCGCCCGGCTCGCCAAAGGCGGTCTTGAGCAGGCCCGTGTCGTCGAGCACCATCAACACAGCGAAGATAACGAGCGCGCAGATGATGCGCTTGAGCTTGTGCTCCAGCGACTCCTTCTTGTGGCGGCGCTTCCTCTTGGGCTTTTCCTTGCTTGCGGCCATGCTGTTCACTCCATAACCATGAACGTATGAGCAAACGCTCATATATTGTATGAGAATAACCGTCCGCACGGGACGAGCTGGCGGTGCGAGCGGGCCGTGACCTGCTCGTTGCGAGAGGATTAGCGGATGATCTCGCAGTCGGGCTCCTCGTCGGCGGTGAAGTCCACCACGCGGTCGAGCACGTCGTCAAACTCCTCGTCGGCGGCCTCGAGGGTGAGCTTCTGGGTCATGAAGTTGACGGACACCTTCTGCACGCCGTCGAGCTTGGCGAGCTTCTCCTGGAGCTCGCGAGCGCAGTTGGCGCAGTCGATCTCGTCGAGCTTGAAGGACTTCTTCATCATGGCGCCTTTCTCTCAGGGGCGTGCGCCCCGCTATCAGACGTGTGACTTGCGTGCGAATTGGCGGCGCCGCGAGATGCGGCCGGGCCTATTCGCAGATGTGGCTGAGACCGACGTTGAGCATGGTGTAGACGTGGTCGTCTGCCAGCGAGTAGACGATGTTGCGGCCGTCGCGCTCGAACTTCACGAGGTGGGCCTGCTTGAGCGTGCGCAGCTGGTGGGAGACGGCGCTTTGCGTGGTGCCCGTCTCGTCGGCGATGTCGGCTACGCAGAGGTCGCGGCCCATAAGGGTGAACAGGATCTTGATGCGCGTGGTGTCCGAGAACACCTTGAAGAGGTCGGCGAGGTCGTAGAGGAGCTCTTCGTCCGGGATGTTCTCGGGAGCCTCGCCCACGGGGATGGGGCAGCGCTGGGTGTCGTCGGCGTCTGACGGCTGCGAGGGCGCCGTCTGTGCGGCCTCGATGAGATTGGCGGCGGTTGGCGTGTGGCTGGCGTCAGTCATGTGACCTCCTTCTCCGAATATGTGAACACTCGCTCATATGTTGTAACCCATTATATGAACAGTCGCTCATATGTCAACTCAGGTCACCGGTAATCGGCGGCCTGCGGGCGGTGTTTCGCGGCGAGCGTCGGGGCTCTCACTGCCCCATAAGGGCGCAGGTGAGCGTTTCGCGGACGGCCGTGGCAAACGAGTTCTCCCCGCCGAAGAAGCGCGGCGCAGAGGCGCGTCCCTTGGCGAGAGCCGCGGCGGCGGCGTTGGTTGCCGGATTGCACGCGTTGCCGGAGCCGTTGGCTGGCTGCGTTGGTGCAGAGTGCCGCGTGAACCTCGCTGCCGCTGGCGAGGGCCTCGAGGATGAGCGAGCCCATGCTGAGGAAATGCACTTAGCCCTCCTTGATGCCGACCTGGCGGTAGCCTACCCCGCAGCGGTCGAGGATGTTTCTGGACACGAGGTTGTCCTCGGTGCCCGCGTACTTGTCATCGAGATAGACGACCTCGCCGATGCCGGCCTGCACGAGGGTCTTGGCGCACTCGTGACAGGGGAAGAGCGTCACGTAGACCGTGGCGCCGGTCATGTCCTTGAGCGATCCTCGATAGTTGAGGATGGCGTTGGCCTCGGCGTGGATCACGTAGTTGTGCTTGTCGAGCAGGGGGTCGGGCGTGGTCTCCCAGGGGAACTCGTCGTCGTTGATGCCGGCGGGCGTGCCGTTGTAGCCCACCGAGAGGATGCGGTGGTTGGTGTCGGCGATGCAGGCTCCCACCTGCGTGTTCGGGTCCTTGCTGCGCAGGCTCGCCGCAATGGCGACGCGCATGAAGAACTCGTCCCAGCTGATGACGTTGGTGCGCTTGCCCGGCATGGGGCCTCCTCGGGGATGCGGCGCGACGTGATGGCAAACGCCCCCTCATCGGCGCGCGTGAGAGTTTTTTCGAAATTCTAGCTTGACACGTCGGCGGCGAGGTTCATTATGTGTGGCACCACGAAGGCCGAACAAGGGGTTTGGCCAAGACGGGAGCAACCTGATGAGCCGCATCAACCACAGCATCGAGATTATCGCCACGATTATTAGCTAGCGGGTTGGTGCATACGAGCCAGCCCGTGATACACGGGCGGCTCTCGAGACCGGAGTCGCAGGAAGAAGATCCCGCGGCTCCGGTTTTTTGTTGCACCAATCCGCTGGGCAGAGCCCGCGATTTCCACTGCGCCCCGCAAATCGGGGCGACCACCCACGCCATGAGGCGACCCACGCGGTCGCGAGAGGAGCACACCATGTCCGAGAACGAGTCCTGCTGCTGCAGCTGCGCCACCACCAAGCCCGCCGTCAAGCTCAACGAGCGCCAGGAGGAGCTGGCCGAGGCGCTCTACCAGGCCTATCGCCGCAACTTCTACGGTCAGGAGAACAAGCCGCTCAACATGGCCGACTGGGAGGGCGTCGTGACCGACGACGACACCGCCTATGCCGTCCAGGATGCCGTGATGGCCAAGAAGCTGGGCCCCGTCGCCGGCTATAAGGTCTCGCTCACGAGCGAGGAGACCCAGAAGATGTTCGACTCCGACTCGCCGCTCTACGGTGCCCAGGTGGCCGAGCGCTTCGTGCCCACGCCCTGCACGCTCGACCTCCGTCACCTCAACGAGCCGCTCGTGGAGGTCGAGTTCTGCTTTACGGCCAAGAAGGACCTCTCGGCCGACATGTCGCTCGACGAGCTACTCCACAACTGCACCGTCGCCGGCGACATGGAGGTGCCCGACGCCCGCTTCGCGGCCTGGTTCCCCACGCTCTCCAAGTACCTCGTGATGAGCGACTGCGCGGTGGGCGGCTACGTGCTCTATGGCACGCCGGTCGACGGTGCCGAGCTCACGGTCGACGGCATGGCCAAGGTGCACGCCAAGGCCTACCACGACGGCGAGTTCGTCAAGGAGGGCGACTCGAGCGAGGTGCTCGGCAACCCCGTGAACTCGCTCAAGTGGCTCGTGGGCAAGCTCGAGAGCCAGGGCAAGAAGTTCACGAAGGGCATGCACGTTTCCGTGGGCACCGTGTTCGTGCCGCCTGCGTTCGCGGCCGGTGAGTGGCGCGTCGAGTTCTCCGGCCCATTTGGCACGCTGGAGGTCACGGCGAAGTAGGAGGTAGTGCTCGGGCTCGTTCCTGTCATGACTCGGTAAGGGGCGGGCAAACGCACGTGCAGATCGCGCGGCGAGACGTACGCTGGGCAGAACGACTTTGTGAGGGGAGCCGTGATGTCCGAGCCAGACGTTTCGCCGCGCGATTCTTATGTGCAGGCGGACAGCGCCGCGAGTGACGAGGGGTCTCGCCTCAGCAGGGCCCGTACCTCGCGTTCGTTGGGGATGGCGCGGGCAACGACGGCGTGGAAGCGCGCGTTATGGCTGGGCTCGATGAGGTGCGCAAGCTCGTGCGCCACCACGTAGTCCAGGCACGCTGGCGGATACGCCGCAAGGCGCACGTTGATGCGGATGCGGCCCGTCCCGGGCGTGCACGATCCCCAGCGGCTCGTCATGGCCCGCAGCTGCCAGCGGCTCGCGTGGGCTCCCACGAGCGCCTCCATGCGCCCGATGACGGCCGGAAGGGCCCGTGCCACCTCCCTGCGATAGAGCCCGTCAAGCTCGCCGGGCGTGAGGGGCGTGTCGGTGTGGTGCGGGTTCCCCCAGAGCGGATAGGTGCCCGAGGGCGTGCGCTGCTCGTCATTCGCCTGCCTGCGTTGCCTCCGCCCGAGTGCCGAGCGGATCCAGGCTTCGTGCGCGTCAAGAAACGCCTGCGCCCGGGCGCGGGACGTTCTCCAGGGCACGCTCAGCGCCACCGAGCCGTCTCGTCGCACGCGCAGGTTGAGGTTGCGGACGCGTTTGCGCGTCACGTCGACGGACAGGGGCGACGCGCCGCCCGCGCCAACAACGAGCTGGTAGCTTGTGGTGTCTTGGGTCATGGGCACGGCCGCGGCTGGACTGGGAGCGTGCGGCTAGGCGAACTCGATCGTGCCCGTCTCGGCGTCCATGCGCTTCACGATGGCAAGGCTCTCCACCTGGTAGCCGCGCTCGCGCAGGCTCTGGCCACCCGGCTGGAAGCCCTTCTCGATGGCGATGCCGATGCCCTCCACGACGACGCCCGCCTCCTTGCAGATCTCGAGCAGGCCGTTCATGGCGCAGCCCATGGCGAGGAAGTCGTCGATGACGAGGACGTGCTCGCCGACCGTGAGGAAGCGCTTGGCCACGATGACGTTGTACTCGCGCTTCTTGGTGTAGCTGCGAATCTTGGTGCGCCATTGCTCGCCGTCGAGGTTGACCGACTCGGTCTTGCGCGCGAACACCACCGGCACGTCGCCGAAGTGCGTGGCCGCCACGCAGGCGATGCCGATGCCCGAGGCCTCGATGGTGAGGATCTTGTCGATGCGCTTGCCCGCGAACAGGCGCGCCCACTCGGCGCCCATGTGGTCGTAGAGACGCACGTCGCACTGATGGTTGAGGAAGTTGTCCACCTTGAGGACGTTGCCCTTGCGAACGATGCCGTCCTGGCGAATACGATCCTCGAGTTCCTGCATGGGCTGTCCCTTCCTGGGTGAGTGGGCGGCGCGGGTGGCTCCGGGGTGCATGGCCGCGGCGTCGGTTTGGTTCGACCATTATGCCGCGTTTGTCCCCTCCGGTTGCCGAGGGGTCGGCATCGTCCGCGCTGCGATGCCCGTCGAAATCAAACGGCAACGTTGGGGCGATACGCTAGAACGACTGCGCCTGGGACGGGGAGCCCGGGCATGCCGGAGAGGTGCGCCATGGTACAGATCAGGCCCTTGACCGAAGACCTTGCCGAATACGTGCGCGACGAATCGCGTACGGTGGGCGAGGCGGAATCCATCTCGTTCCCGACGACCGAGGCCGAGGTGCGCGACCTGCTTCGGAAGCTCCACGGTGACGGGACGCGCCACCAGGACGGAACGCCGGGCGGCGCGGTGCCCGTGACCGTGCAGGGCGCGCGCACCGGTCTTGCCGCTGGTGCCGTGCCGCACGGCGGGCACGTGATGAACCTCTCGCGCATGGATCGCTACCTTGGCCTTCGCCGCAGTGAGGACGGCACCTTCTACCTGCGCGTACAGCCGGGCGTGGTGCTCGCGAACCTGCGCAAGGCGCTCGCGAACAAGGCGGTGCCCTCGGCGGGCTGGGACGAGGAGAGCCTCTCGGCGCTCGACGCGCTCTACGACGGCCCCGAGCAATTCTTCCCCACCGACCCAACGGAGACGTCCGCCTGCCTGGGCGGCATCGTTGCCTGCAACGCCTCCGGCGCCCGCAGCTACCGCTACGGCCCCGCCCGCCCGCACGTGAGCGCCCTGCGCGTGGTGCTGGCGGACGGGGACGTGCTGGCGCTCCGGCGCGGGGAGGTGCATGCGCAGGGCCGCACCCTCACCCTCGCCACTGAGGGCGGCCGCACGCTTATGCTCGATCTTCCCAGCTACCAGATGCCGCACACCAAGAACGCCTCGGGCTACTACGTGGCGGACGACATGGACGCCCTCGACCTGTTCGTTGGCTCGGACGGCACTCTGGGCGTCATCACGGAGATAGAGCTTGCCCTGATGCCCGCGCCCGCCGTGGTGTGGGGCGCGAGCTGCTTCTTTGAGTCGGAGGCAGCCGCGCTCGACTTCACGGTTGCGGCGCGGCCCCGTCTCGCGCAGGCGGCGGCGATTGAGTACTTCGACACGGGGGCCCTGGGCATCCTGCGTGCCCAGCGCTCGCAGGGGGCCGGCTTTGCCGACCTGCCCGACGTCCCCGAGCGCTTCGCCTGCTGTGTGTACGTGGAGCTTGACTGCGACACGGACGAGCAGGCGCTCGAGCAGCTCTGCCTCATCGGTGACGCCATGGGCGAGGTGGGCGCGAGCGAAGATGACACGTGGGTGGCCCGCACCGACGTGGACCGCGAGCGTCAGCGGCTCTTCCGCCACGCCGCGCCCGAGTGCGCCAACATGATCATCGACGAGCGCCGCCGCACCTACCCCAAGATCACCAAGCTCGGCAGCGACATGTCCGTCCCCGACGACCGCCTGCACGACGTGGTGGCGCTCTATCGCCGCACGCTCGCCGGGGCGGGGCTCGAGAGCGCCGCCTGGGGCCACATTGGCGCCAACCACCTGCACGTCAACGTGCTGCCGCGCAACATGGAGGACTTCGACGCGGGCAAGGCCCTCTTTGCCGGCTGGGCCGCCGAGGTCACGCGCATGGGCGGCGCCGTCTCGGCCGAGCACGGCGTGGGCAAGATCAAGCGCGCCTTCCTGGAGACCATGTACGGTCCTGCGCACATCCGCGAGATGGCGCGACTCAAGCGCGAGCTCGACCCGGCGGGCCAGCTTGGGCGTGGCAACCTCTTTGACGAGGACGTGCTGGACGAGACGAGCGTGCCGAAGCCGCCCGTGTCTGCAGGCGGCTCCGACATGGCGGATGCGGCGGCCAAGAAGGGCGGTGATGTCGCGTGAACATCGTCGTCTGCGTGAAGGCGGTCCCCTCCTCCACCGAGGTGAAGATGGACCCCAAGACCAACACCATCGTGCGTGACGGCAAGCAGGCCGTCGTGAACCCGTTCGACGCGGCGGCGCTCGAGGTGGCCCTTGGGCTCCGCGAGTGTCTGGGCGGCACGGTCACGGCGCTCTCGATGGGCATCCCGGACACGACGCGTCTCCTGCGTGATTGTGTGGCACGCGGAGCCGATGACGCCCTGCTGCTCTCGGACCGCGCCTTCGCCGGCGCCGACACGCTCGCTACGTCCTATGCCCTCTCCCTCGGCATCGATCGTCTGGAACAGCGGCCCGACCTCATCCTCTGCGGTCGCATGGCGGTGGACGGTGACACGGCCCAGATTGGCCCCGAGCTCGCGGGAATCTTTGGCGTGCCGTGCGTCACGGCCGTGACCGAGCTCGTGGAGGCGGACGAGGGCCGCGTCGTCGTGCGGCACGAGACGGACGAGGGCACGGCGACCGTCGAGGTGCCGCTGCCTTCGGTGCTCACCGTGTCCAAGGACATCGCCACGCTGCGCATGCCTTCCATCGCGGGTGTCCGCCGGGGCGAGGCGGCAGACGTCGTCGTGCTCGACGCCACGGCCGCCGGAGCCGACCGCGCTCGCTGCGGGCTCGACGGGTCGCCCACGCAGGTGGTGCGCTCCTTCGTTCCCGAGCGCACGAGCGAGGCGGTTGAGGTGGCGGGCGATTCCGCCGAGCAGGCTTCGGTGCTCGCCGACGTCTTCGGGGAGGTTCTCAGATGAGCGGGCTGGTTGTTGACGCGGCAACGTGCGTGGGGTGCCGCCGCTGCGTGCGCGTGTGCGGAAACGACGGCATCGAGGTCGTGAACCGCAAGGCACGCGTGCTGGACGGGTGCATCAGCTGCGGCATGTGCGTCGACGCGTGCCCCGTGGGCGCGCTTTCCATCGAGAAGGACGCGGCGGGAGGTGCAGACCTTGCCGCCTACCGCGACGTCTGGGTCTTTGCGCAGGCGGACGGTGCCGGCAGGGTGCTTCCCGTGGCGCTGGAGCTCGTGGGCAAGGGGCGCGAGCTCGCAGACGCGCGCGGGTGCTCTCTCGTGGCCGTGCTGGGGGAGGGGTCGGCGGAGACCGACGTCGACCCCAATGCCCGGCTCCTTCTCGCTGCGGGCGTGGACGGCGTCATTCGCTGCCGTGACGAGCGCCTTGCCGTGCCCGACTCGGAGGTTTACGCCGAATGGATTCGTGAGCTTGCCGAGGCGCGCAAGCCCGAGGTCATCCTCTATGGCGCCACCGACTTTGGCCGGGAGCTCGCCCCGCGCGTGGCGGTGCTGCTTCAGACCGGCCTTACGGCCGACTGCACCATTCTCGAGATGGACGAGGAACACGGGCTTCTCCAGCAGACGCGCCCGGCCTTCGGCGGCAACCTCATGGCCACCATCGTGTGCCCGAGCCACAGGCCTCAGATGGCCACAGTGCGCCCCGGCATCTTCCCGGTGCCCGAGACGGCGCAGGCAGTCGATGCGAGCGCTGCCGGAAACCTCGGGGCACAGATCGAAGACGTGGCCCTCGACCCCGCCGTCCGTCCGCTCGTGCGCGTCACGCACGTGGAGCCCAAGAGCTCGGAGGGCTCCATTACCTCGGCCGATGCGCTCGTGGTCGTGGGGCGCGGCATTGGCTCCAAGAAGGCGGTTCCCCAGATGCGTCGCCTGGCCGAGCTCATGGGGGAGCGCTTTGGCTGCAGGTGCGATCTCGGCTGCACGCGCCCGGTGGTAGAGGCGGGGTGGCTCGACTACGCACACCAGGTGGGGCAGACCGGCGTCTCCGTTGCCCCGCGGCTGCTCGTAAGCGTGGGGTGCTCCGGGGCCATCCAGCACGTTGCGGGTATTGGCGGCGCGCAGGTGATCGTTGCCGTCAACGAGGATCCGACGGCCCCCATCTTCGACGTTGCCCAGTACAAGGTGGTGGGAGACTGCCACGAGGTCGTGGCGTCCCTCATCGAGCGGCTCGAGCGGGAGTCGTAAGCGGGCATTGCGGCAAGTGGGTCGGCCTGAACGTCGGATGACGCCACGGCACCCACAAGATCGGGCCGGTGCGGCTATGAGGTGGCCGCGCTGGCCCGAACCCTATACCACGGCCTTGAAGAACGTGATGTCAAAACGGGCCCCGCGTACCTGCCCCTTCTCGTTCACGACGTTGCCTGCGACGATGCGGCCGTCCTGCGCCGAGATGAGGCTCTGGGCAAGAGAGAGGCCGATGCCGATGCCAGGCGGGTTGGCGACGGTGCTCCCGTCGCTGACGCCGCTTGCCGTCCTCGCACCCTCGCCGCGATAGAACCGCTCGAACACATGGGACAGGTCTTGCTCAGCGATACCGGGGCCGGTGTCCGTCACGGTGATGCGACAGGCGAGGGCGTCCTCGGTTGCCTCGACCCGCACCACCCCTCCCGCGGGCGTGTGCTCCATGCAGTTCTTGAGCACGTTCTCGAGGGCCTCGCGACACCACGCCTCGTCGCCTTCGAAGCCGCAGCCGTCCTGGATGCTCCGCTCGAAGGTCACCCCGGCAAGCTCGTAAGGTATGGCGAGCGCCGAGGCGGCGGCTTCCACGAGCCTCGCCACGTCGACGTGCGCCCGACGCAGCGGCAGCGTACCCGCATCGAGGCGGGCAAGCTTGAGGAGCGCCTCCACGAGCCACTGCACCTGGGCGAGCAGCTGCTCGCAGGTGCGGATGCGGCCCAGGAGCTCACGACCCTGTTCGCCCGAGGTGGCTTCCCGACGAATGAACGCCAGCGTCAGTCCCAGGGAGGTGAGCGGCGTTCTCAGCTGGTGCGATATGTCGGCGAGCGAGTCGGCGAGCGACGCCTTCTCGGCCGTGAGCTCCTCGGCGGTGATGGTGAGACGCGTGAGGGCCTTGTCGACCTCACTGGCGAGTATCGCAAGCTCGCCCTCACGCATGTCGGAAAGGCTTACGGTGCGCCCTTCGTGCAGGGCCTCGTCTACGCGCTCCGCCATGAGCGCGATGCGTCGCTGGCGTGCGGACGTGAGGGCAAGGAACAGCGCCGACGCCACGGCGCCGCATGTGAGCACGAGCAGGGCCGCGACGACCCCCGAGGCCGCTCCCGCCGCCACGACGCAGCCGAGTGTGGCAAGCGCTGCGGCGATGGCAGTGCGCCTGATATCGGGGTCGGCCATCATCGCTCGGATGCCTTGTAGCCCAAGCCGCGCACGGTGACGATGAGGCTGGGGTGGGAGGGGTCGTCCTCGATCTTGTCGCGCAGGCGCTTCACGTAGACCGAGAGCGTGTTCTCCTCGATGTAGGCGCCGGCGTCCTCCCAGAGGGCGTCGCGGACCATGTCGCGCGTCACGAGCTTGCCGGGGTTGGTGGCGAAGAGCAGCAGCAGACGATACTCGAGTGCCGAGAGCGCGAGCTCCTGAGCGTCGCGGGTGACGCGGGCCCGGGCGGTGTCGATGACGAGGGGGCCAAAGGTAACCGCCCGGTGCTCGGGGTTTGCCCGACGGAGCACCCCGGCTATGCGGGCAAGCAGCTCGCGCGGGCGGAAGGGTTTCGCCACGTAGTCGTCGGCGCCCATGGTGAGCCCGGCGACGGTGTTGAACTCGTCTCCCGAGGCCGTGAGGAAGATGACGGGCGTTGAGGGGCTTGCCTGCTTGATGGCTCCCAAGACCGCGAAGCCGTTGCCCTGCGCGAGCGTGACGTCAAGAAGGACGAGGTCGTAGGGACAGGTGGGGGCGGTCGTCGCGAGGGCGATGGCCTTGTCCTGGCCGTCGCAGGCCTCGACGTCATAGCCTTCGCCGCGGAGCAGCTCCGAGAGCGTCGACGTGATGATGGGATCGTCCTCGACCAGCAGGATGCGCATGTGTTCCCAGTCCTCCGTGATGGCCGCCGCGTGGCGGCATCCTCGCGGAGATTATCCCGCGCACGTCCGGTGGCGGCTAGTGACGATGCTGTAAGAGGGACGGCAGGCGTGGTGGGGTTCGGTGCGAACTGTATGGATTGGTACCAGTTGACACCCGGTCGGCCAACCTACGCGCTAACCCAGGGCGGCGCAGAGCGCGTCGAGCAGCGAGACGGCGAGCATCTGCGCGTCATTGGTGGTGAAGGTGCCGTCGTAGGCCGGGCCGTTGGGCAGCTCAATGCGCACGACGGGGGGCTTGGCGCGCGAGCTCTCGAGGGCCGTGCGCAGGCGCAGGGCAAGGTCGTCTCCCTCTCCCATGGAGACGTTGGAGACCGAGGACACGGCGGGGCGCGGGGTCACGGCGATGACCAGCACCGCGCGGTCGTCGAGGCGAGCCTCGTCCACGGAGTCGACCAGGCGCAGGCCCGTCTTCTCGGACGTGGCGCTTGCGATGTTCCAGATGCGGCCGGCGACGTTGCGCGAGATGGGGTCCTCGGCGGTGAGCGCCACGTTAGTCTCGTCGAGCACGAGCGCGGCACGGGCAAAGCCCATGGTGCCCTCGGGGTGCGGGCCCTGCGCGGGCTTGCCGGCCCACACGTGGCGCAGGCGCTCGAGTGCGTCGAAGGTGTCGGAGAACGCGATGCCGTCTGCCAGCATGCCCACGTTCTCCTGGAAGAGCTTGACGGCGGCCTCGGTGTGCGGGCCAAAGTAGCCGTCCACCTCGCCGCAGGAGAACCCGAGCACGTTGAGCGCCTTCTGCAGGCAGCGCACGTCGTTGCCATGGAAGTTGGGAAGACGCAGGTACAGCGTGCGGTCACCCATCTGATAGCACTCGTCGACGAGAACCGACCACGTGGCCATGTCCACCTCGCTGGCGAGGGGCAGCCCGTGCTCGACCCGGAAACGCGCCACGGCGTTGGCGGTCGAGCTCCCAAACGACTTGGCCTCGCGCTCGGCGGCGTCGGTCTCGTAGCCGAGCGAGGCGAGGCGATCCTGCACGTCCTCGACCATCGCACCCTGCATGCCCTCGTGAATCGGGTCCATCAGTATCTCCTTTATGGCGAGCCGCCGAGCGCCGAGGCCCGCTGTGACAGCCGACCAAACGCGGATGACGCCCCTGTTGGGCATGCCGCCATCCTTATGCGTCCGCCGACGGAAATAATCCAGGACACTAGTATGCCGCAAAGCGGTGGCCGTCGCGAACCTAGTGGTCGCGCCTCACGAAGAAGTCAGCCATGGAACAGACGAGCTCCGCCGCCTCGGCCTTGACGGCGCCGATGTCCGCCAGTGTGCGGACGCCGTCCTTGGCGGCGGCGCACTCGCACTCGGCGAGCTGGCGGCAGCGCTCGATGCCGCCCCCGAGCTCGATGAGCTCTACGGCGTGGGCGAGCTTCTCGGGGTCAGTCGTGCCGGACTCGAGCAGCCCCACGAGCTCGGTGCGGCGCGCGTCGTCGAGCGCTGCCAGCGCGTGCACCACGGCGAGCGTGCGTTTGCCTTCCGTGATGTCGCTCCTGAAGTCCTTGCCCTGCGCGTCGGCGTCTCCCACGAGGTTGAGCAGGTCGTCCTGCAGCTGGAAGGCGATGCCGGCGTGCCGCCCCACGCCAAGCAGCCCCGCCGCGACGTCCGGCTTCGCGCCTGCCGCGATAGCCCCGAGGTAGAGCGGGCAGGCGCAGGTGTACCAAGCCGTCTTGCTCTCCACCATGTAGAGGTAGTCCTCCGGCGTCACGTCCCAGCGGCCGTCGCGCGCCCAGCCAAGGTCGAGGGCCTGTCCCTCGAGCGTGTGACGCTCCATGCGGACCAGTTCGCGCAGGACGGCGGGTTTGCGCCCCTCGGGAAGGGCGTCGTCGGCCAGCACGACCTCGTAGACCTGGGTGAGCGCAAGGTCGCCCATGTTGGTGGCCACGCCCACGCCCTCCGTGCGGTAGAGGCACGGCTCGCCGCGGCGCAGCTCGCTCTCGTCGGCGATGTCGTCGTGGATGAGCGCGGCGCTCTGGAAGAGCTCCACGGCCGCGGCCGGTGCCAGCGCCACGCGCGGGTCGCCGCCCACGGCCTCGCTGCCAAGCAGGCACAGTACCGGCCGCACGCGCTTGCCTCCGCCGGCGGTGAAGTGGGCGAGGGGCGCGTAGAGGTAGCGCTCGAGGTCGGCCGTGGGCCGGTGGGGGGCCGCGTCGCGGTCGCCGGGCTCGCATCCGGCGTCGGCGGTCGTGGTACCCTCGGCCATCGGGCCCGCCGTCGCGCGGGCAAGCGCCTCGTCAACGAGAGGGAGCTTCTCCCGCAGGTAGTCGATGAAGTCCATGGACGCCCTTCCCTTGACGCCCCGGGCGGGGCGCATGTGAGATACGAGAGGAGCGCCCTCGTGCCGCACTCGGCGCGGGGGCGCTCCAGGAGGTGCCGTTGTCTCGATTCTAGCCCTCGAAGCCGTTGGGGTTGTGGCTCTGCCAGTTCCAGGAGTCGCGGCACATGTCGTCGAGGTCGTACTGCGCCTTCCAGCCCATCTCGCGCTCTGCCTTGCTCGCGTCGCACCAGTTGGCGGCAATGTCGCCGCCACGACGAGGCTTGACCACGTAGGGGAGCTCCTTGTCGCAGGCCTTCGAGAAGGCCTTGATGACGTCGAGGACCGAGGAGCCCGTGCCGGTGCCGAGGTTGAAGACCTCGACGCCCGTCTTGCCGTTCATCCACGCGAGGGCGCTCACGTGACCCTTCGCGAGGTCGACCACGTGGATGTAGTCACGCACGCCGGTGCCGTCGGGCGTGGGGTAGTCGTCGCCGAAGACCTGGACGGCGGGCAGCTTGCCCACGGCCACCTGGGCCACGTAGGGCACGAGGTTGTTGGGGATGCCCTTCGGGTCCTCGCCGATGAGTCCCGAGGGGTGGGCGCCGATGGGGTTGAAGTAGCGAAGCAGCACGACGTCCCACTCGGGGTCGGCCGCGTGGATGTCGGTGAGGATCTGCTCGATCATCCACTTGGTCCAGCCGTAGGGGTTGGTGCACGTCTTCTTGGGGCTTTCCTCGGTGAGCGGCAGCTTGTCGGGGTCGCCGTAAACGGTGGAGGAGCTGGAGAAGATGATGGACTTACACCCGTGCTGGCGCATCACGTCCACGAGCGTGAGGGTGCCCTCGATGTTGTTGTGGTAGTACTCGACGGGCTTTTTCACCGACTCGCCCACGGCCTTGAACCCGGCGAAGTGGATGACACGGTCGACGGCGTGCGCGGCGAAGATGCGGTTCATGGCGTCGCGGTCGAGGATGTTGTCCTCGTAGAACGTGAGGCGTGCGGCTGCCTCGTCACCCACGATCTGACGGATGCGGTCGAGGGCGATGATGCTGGCGTTGGAGAGGTCGTCAACGACGACGACCTCGTAGCCGGCCTGGAGCAACTCGATGACCGTGTGGCTGCCGATGAACCCGGCTCCGCCGGTGACGAGGACGCAGGTGTCCTTGGGGTCTAGTGCTTCTGCCATGGGTGTCCTTTCGATGTGCGGGGGCCGACGACGTGGGTGGCGGACGGCCCGAGAATCGCGTGAGCCACCAGTATACGGCGAAGGCCGCTCGCGGTCCGATGCGGGCGGCGAGCGGCCCCAAGGCTGCCGATATATGCGCTTTGCTGCCCCGCTTTGCTAGCCCGCCCAGCCCCAGCGCGGGGTGACGGTGGTGCCGAAGTAGGAAATCCAGTAGTCGAGCGTGTCGGTGGCGATGGGGCCCACGTTGTGACGCACCATACCGTTGCCGATGTAGATGCCCACGTGACCGTAGGCGCGACCGGCCGACGAATGCGAGTGGGTGGAGACGGCCACGATCATGCCCGGCTGCAGGTCGCCCTTGTTGGAACTCGTGCAGTAGTTCCAGTACATGTTGTTGGCGTTGCCGCCCGGGTATCCCAGACCGGCGGCGCTGTAGACACGGCTGACCCACATGGCGCAGAGGCCGGCGCCGGGAGAGCCCACCCGCGTCGTGGCGCTCACGATGGCGGCGCCCTTGGCGGACGCGCTGGCTCCCGAGAGGCTGCCGGAGACGCCCGACGCCCCGGCCGACTTCGCTGCTGCGGCGGCCTCGGCCTGGCGGCGCTCCTCCTCGGCGGCGGCGAGGATCTCGGCGTCGCGCTTGGCGACGAGGTCCTTCACGTCCTGGGAGAGGCCGTTGACGAGCTGGGTCGCCTCGTCCTGCTTGGCCTGGACGGCGGCGAGCTGCTCGGTCTGCTGCTCCTTGAGCGTCTCGAGGTTTGCCTTCTGCTTCTCGAGCTCGGCCTTCGCCGCCTCGAGGCCGGCCTTGTCCTGCTCAAGTGCGGCCTTGGCATCCTTGACCTCGTTGATGAGCTCCTCGTCGCTCTGGTTGATCTTGCCGAGGTAGGCGAGGTTGCTCGAGAGGTCCTCGAAGCTCGAGGAGTTGAGGATGACGTCGAGCAGGCTTGAGCTGCCGCCCTTGTAGCTCGCCGCGATGCGGTCGGAGAGCTGCTGCTGCTTGGCGCTGAGCTCGGCCTGCTTCTTGTCGATCTCATTTTGCTTGGCCTTGATCTCGGCCTGCTTGGTGTCGATCTGGGCCTGGACCTGCTCAATCTGCGCGACGGTCTGGTTGAGCTGCTCGCTGAGCGATGCGTACTCGTCAGAGATGGCGTCGAGCTTTGCCTGGGCGTCGTCATACGCAGCCTGTGCGGCATTGAGCTCGTCGGTGGTCTCCTTGCTGGCCTCTGCGGCAAGGGCGCGCAGGGGGCTCGCGAAGACGGCGGCGCCCGCAGTGAGGCCAAGCAGCGCGCGCAGGGCGGCGCGGCGGGTCATGACGGGTCCGGAGGCGAGGGCGCTTGACGGCGTGGTGCGGGCGACAACGGGATGGAAGGGGCTGTGCCCGAGGTTTGCCGCCGCACCGGCGAGGTGCGTTGGAGTGTCGTCCCCGGAGGGACGCTGGGTGGTTCTCGACATGGCGTGCTCCAGATATGTTGTGTTGCGTGTCGACGAGCCTGCGTCCAGACAGGATACCGCATCGAGGGAGCGCATCAGGATTCCTCCATGTGCGTGGAGGGCCTGTGCCGCCCGAACGGCACCGACGCATTCGAGGCCTCGTGGCCGGGCGATGCCGGGACGGGCGATGCTGGGGCCGACGTCGAACTCCGCTAGAGGAGGGGTGCGCTGGCTTCGCTACAGCCCCGTGACGTGCAGGGCCACGAGCGCGGCGACCCAGGCGACGCAGGCGAGGGCGAAGACGCCGTCGGCCGGGCGGACGTGCGGCACGTGGTAGCGGGTGCGTCCCGCTCCTCCCTCGTAGCACCGGGCGTCGAGCGCGCGCGAGAGGTTCTGCGCGTGGCGGAGTGCCCCGGCAAACACCGGCACGAGCACGGCCCCGAGGGCGCGGACGCGCGCGACGGGTCCTCCCTCGTCGAACGAACCGCCACGGGCGGCCTGCGCGTCCATCACCGACTGCGTCTCGTCGGCGAGGACGGGCACGAAGCGCAGCGCGAGCGACAGGACCATCGAGATCTCGTGCGCGGGCACGCCGAGGCGTGCGAGCGGCGAGAGCAGCGACTCGAAGGCGTCCGTGAGCGCCGTGGGCGTGGTGGTGAGCAAAAGCGTGGCCCCCATGGTGATGGCGACGATGAGGCGCAGCGCGTAGAGCGCGGCCGTCCAGAGCCCTGCCGTGGTGGCGACGAGGGGGCCGATGGCGAACAGGACGGCCTCGCCCTTTGTCACGAAGAGGTTGAACACCGCGATGGCGAGGGCGAACGGCACGATGGGACGCACGCTCGCGACGACCGTTGGGACGGGAAGCCGGGTGGCGGCGACGAGCGCCCCTGCGAGCACGAGGGCGAGCGCGAGCTGCACGGGGCTGCTGACGGCAATGGTCGAGATGAGCAGGCCCGTGAGGCAGACGACCTTCACGCGGGGATCGAGGCGGTGGACGGGGGAGGACGCGGGCACGTAGTGGCCGATGGGCGAGGCTAGCACGAGCGCACCTCCTCCTGTGCAGAGCGGGCGCGCTCACGCAGGGCGGCCACGAGCTCGGGCGTCGTGAGCGGCTCTCCGGTGACGTTGACACCGAGCCCTTCGAGCTCGCGCGAGAGCAGAAGCGCCGCGGGGACGCCGAGGCCAATCTCGTGCAGCTTCTCCCCGTGGGAGAACACCTCGTGCGGGGTCCCCCCCATCACGACGGAGCCCGCGTTGAGGACGACAACACGGTCGGCGAGCGCCGCGACGTCCTCCATCGAGTGGGAGATCATGAGCATGGCGACGCCGCCTTCATGGAGGCTGCGGATGACCTCGCGCAGGCGTTCGGCGGCACGGGGGTCGAGGCCCGCCACGGGCTCATCGAGGACGAGCAGCGTGGGCTCCATGGCCAACACGCCGGCGAGTGCGACGAGGCGCCGCTGGCCGCCGGAGAGGCCGAACGGGGATGCCCCCTCCTTGTCGGAAAGGCCGAGAAACGCGAGCTGCCTCTCGACGCGGCGACGTACCTCGTCCGCGGCAAGTCCAAGGTTGCGGGGCCCGTAGGCGACGTCGTCGAAGACCGTCTCGGCAAAGAGCTGCCGCTCGGGGTGCTGCATGACGTAGCCAACGGTGCCGCGAAGGCGGCGACGACCGCGCTTGCTCGACGTGTCGATGCCGGTGACCTCGACGGTGCCGGACGTTGGCTCGGCGAGCGCGCAGGCGAGTCGGGCGAGGGTCGATTTGCCCGATCCCGTCTGGCCGACGAGCGCCACGAGCTCTCCGGGGGCCACCTCGAGCGAGACGTGGTCGAGCGCGACGCGGGTTCCGTAGCGAAAGCTCACGTCTCGGAGTCGGAGAGCGGGGGCGTCGACCGTGGTGGAGTTGGCTGGCGCGGCGGCGGGCTCTTCGGCAGGCGACAGCGGGGCGGCATTGTTCGCGGCGGGCACGGGTTGCCTCGCCATCTCACCGCCCTGCAGCTTCCGTGCAAGCTCCTGGGCGGAGCAGCAGGGAGCAAGGCCGAGGTCGAGCGAGACGCGCGTGGCGAGCGGCACGTCGAGACCGAGCTCGCGCAGCTTCGCGGCGTGCGAGAAGACCTCGCGCGGCGCTCCCTCGAGGACGATGGTCCCGGCGCTCATCACGACCACGCGATCGGCGGCGAGCGCCTCGTCCATGAAGTGCGTGACGTGCAGGAGCGTGACGCCTTCGCGCTGCAGCTGGGCGAGGAGGCGCATCACGCCGCGCCGTCCGCGAACGTCGAGCATGGCACCCGGTTCGTCGAGGACGAGCATGTCCGGGCGCATGGCGAGCGCTCCCGCGATGGCGACGCGCTGCTGTTGGCCACCGGAGAGGCGCAGGGGGTCGGAGAGGGCCCGGTCGGCGAGGGCCACGCGCTCGAGTTCCTCGTCCACCCTGCGCGCGATCTCGGCCGAGGGAACGCCGAGGTTCTCCGGCCCGAAGGCCACGTCGTCGGCGACCACGCTCGTGACGAGCTGGTCCTCGGGGTTCTGGAACACGAGGCCCGTGCGGTGGCGGGCCTCGCGATAGGCCTCGGCGTCCGGGTTGGCGCCGTCGAACGCGACGCGCCCGGCAAGCTCCACCGTTCCGGCGTCGGGGGCCTCGAGCCCGCAGACGAGCTGGGCGAGGGTCGACTTGCCCGACCCGTTTGCCCCGAGCACACAGAGCCGCTCGCCCGCGCGAATGTCGAGCGCGAGGCCGTCGAGCGCCCAGGTGGTGCCCCCGTCGTAGGTGAGGCGCACGTCGTGCAGGCTCACACGAACGGGCGGCACGGCAAGCCTCGCCGCGCCGCCCGCATGCGGGGCCTTGTTGAAAGGTTCCCTCACGCTACTCCCCGACGAGCGTGGAGACCGGCTTGTACACGAGCTGCGTCACGACGCAGTTGAGCGCGACCTTGAGGAGGTTGAACGGCAGCAGGACCGGCACGATCATCGCGATGACGTCTGCCGTGGAGACGCTGGCGTAGATCGGTGTCACGATGACGTTGCCCACGATGGCGACGACGAGCGTCACGACGGCGCCGAGCGCCATGCCAAGCAGCGATCCCTTGCGCGAGCGGGTCTTCTCGTACACGAGAGCCGCGGGGACGGTGAGCGCCAGCGCGCAGAGGATGCCCATGAGGCCGCCGAACGGGTTCATGAAGAGGTGCGGCAGCCAGGAGAGCACGGCGACGAGCGCGCCGGTGGCCGGGCCGAAGGCGAGGCCGGCGACGAGCTGCACCACGCCCGAGGGGTCGTACTTGAGGTACGGCGCCGGCGGGAAGATGCCGATCTCGACGTAGCTGGCCACCATGGCAAGCGCCACGAACAGCGCCGTGACGGCAAGACGCTGCGTGGACCAGCCGCCGGAGGTGGTGCCGGTGGTGGAGTGGGATGCGGGACGTGCGGTGGGAGATGTGGCCATGACGGGCCCTCCGTTTCTTCCATCCGGACTTGGGCGCCGCATGCGCCGTCACCGTTGGCCCCGGATTCTCACCGGATCAGCCGCGTATTCGCGGGTCGCGGGCTTCTGGGGCGTCCATGTGGCCGAGAAAGGCCAAGGATGGGCCATGCCCGGCCCGAGACGCGCCAGTTACCGCCAGTGGGGAATTACACCCCGCCCTGAAACTGACGCCGTCAGGGTAGGCGCATTTGTGGGTATCGTCAAGTGACGGCGCGGCGCGGTATGCTTCGCCGTGCCGAGGCGGTGCCGTGCCGCCCTTTTCTGACCAATACGCCCGGTTCTCCGGAGGTTTGCATGTCCAACGACTTTGAGGCCGCCCCCTCTCGCGAGCAGCGGCTCGCGTACGACCGCATGGCGCTCACCGAGACGCTCTGCGACCTCGTGGGCGACGACCACGTGCTCGTGAACGAGCCAATGGCCCGCCACACCACCTTCCGCGTGGGAGGCCCGGCCGACCTGTACGTCATGCCCCGGACGATGGCGCAGCTCGTGCACGTCATCCATGCGTGCCGCGAGGAAGACGCGCCCTACTTCCTGCTAGGCCTGGGCTCCGATCTGCTCGTGGGCGACGGGGGATTCCGCGGCGTGATGGTCGCCTGTCCCGAGGGGCTCTCGGGCATCGAGGTGAGCGGCGTGCGCATTACCTGCCAGCCCGGGGCCGCCCTGGCGGACGTCTCCCGTGCGGCGGCGGACCACGCACTCACGGGCCTCGAGTTTGCCTGCGGCATTCCGGGCAGCGTGGGCGGGGCGGTCTTCATGAACGCCGGCGCCTATGACGGCTGCGTGGCCGACGTGCTCGCAAGTGCCACAGTGCTCGGGCAGGATGGCGACATCTTCGACGTGCCCGTCTCCGAGCTTGACCTGGGCTACCGTACGAGCCGCGTGCGCACCCAGGGGCTTGTGGTGCTCTCCGCGACCTTTGCCCTCGCCCATGGTGACGAGGGCGAGATTCGCGCCAAGATGGCCGACCTTACGGCCCGTCGCGAGGAGAAGCAGCCGCTCGAGCTGCCGAGCGCCGGCTCCACGTTCAAGCGCCCCGAGGGCCACTTCGCCGGCAAGCTCATCACCGACGCGGGTCTCAAGGGCTATCAGGTGGGCGGCGCGGCCGTCTCCACCAAGCACGCGGGCTTCGTCGTGAACCTGGGTGGGGCCAGCGCGGCCGACGTGCGCGCGGTTATCGCTCACGTACAGGACGAGGTGGGCCGCCAGTTTGGCGTAGAGCTCGAGCCTGAGGTTCGCTTCGTTGGGGAGTTCTACTAGCCCGCCATGTCCCCGCGCGGCCCGCGCGACACTTGCTACGCCGTGGGGGCGGCGGCGCCGCGCACGGAGAGCAGGGGCGCCACGAGCGACTCGAGCTTCGCGAAGTCCTCGGGTGCGTTTGTCATGAGGGCAACGACGACGTCACCAGAGTTGGTGCGGATGACGCCGGCGTCCACCGTCGTCCCGTACGCGGAGTCCGACCCTGGATACCAGCCCGCCTTCGACCACGTCGTGCCGAGGCCGCCCGCAGCCTCGTGGATGGCGCTCGTCTCGGGGCTGGAGAACGCCCGGGCAAGCCAGTCGGCCCCGTCTGCCCCCGACGTGAGGAAGTCATAGCTCTGCTTCCAGAGGGCGAGCAGCTGGTTGGGCGTGTAGAACTCGTACCAGTCATCGGAGAGGCCGCCCGCCCGCTGCTTCTGGGCCTCTGCCTCAATTGTCTCGGTTGCCCCGTAAGAGGGAAGGCTCTCGGCCCCGGACACCTGGGCCATCTGCGCAAACGTTGAGGTTCCATAGGTCTTGCGCAGGGAGGTGTAGGCGTCGTTGTCCGAGTATTGCAGGATTGCGCTGATGCGCGTGGCCTCGCTCGTGACGGATGCCCCCAGGTCGTATTCCACGAGGCTCGTGACGTAGGGGCCCTTGATTGAGCTTGCGGAGTAGAACGCCGCGTCGGCGTTGTAGCTCACCGTGACGCCCGTGCTCACGTCGAGCAGGGCGTAGCCGACCTCGAAGCCCGCGTCTTCGATGGCCTGCGTTGCATGGGCGAGCTGGTCGAGCGCCGCAGCCGTCGAGGCGCTGACGGCACCGCTTGAGCCACCAATTACGGGAAGCGAGGTGTCCTCTGGCGCGATCTGGGCGGGGAAGAGGAGATCGGGGGCATAGGCGGTTGCGGTCACGCCGTAGAGGGGCGTGCCCCCGATGCCCGCCGCGCCGCCGCGTGCCTTTGCCGGGTGGGGCGCAACGATGCCCGAGACGACCACGATGACGAGGACGAGCGCCGCCGCGCCGGCCGCGATGGGCGCCACGCGAACGAGGCTGGAGACGAGGCCGTGTCGCCGCCCCGAGAACAGGGGGCGATGTGCGCCACGAGACTTCGGGCCGCCGCCGGGCGAACCTGCGCCGCCTTGCCTGCCGGCGTCGCGGGCGGCGCTGCCGGGCATGCGGAGGCTGACGAGCGGGGAGGGTCTGCCGACGAGCGACGAGCCGCGCGGCATCTCCATGGACGTGGCGCGTGCGGGGCGCTTCGAAGAGGAGCGAATCTCGC
>UWSJ01000012.1 GCA_900549525.1 uncultured Coriobacteriaceae bacterium
AGGACATCGCCCTTTCAAGGCGAGAACACGGGTTCGAGTCCCGTTGGGGGCACCATCGCATTTGAGCAGGCAGACGGCCACTTCCAAGCTTATGGAAGTGGCCGTCTTCTGACTATCTGAGCCGTAATTACCGATGCTGTACGCAACCCGCTCAGTGGCACTGCACCCACACTGGCCGTCGAGCGCACGGACTGATGTCACGTCGACAAGCGGAACGTCCAGATAGCGCAACCGCGAATAATGCGGTGAAAGGGCTCGCGGCCCTCTATCCGCTGTGGTTCTGACTGAAGGTCGAAAACCCACCAACGCCCCTTCTTACCACGCCCTTCCTCCATCAAAACGCGGAGGCGGCTATAGCCGGCGGCAGGACTCAGAAATGAGCATGCCGCATCCCGAAAAAACTCTCGCGCTCTGCGAAAGAAACGGCTAAAGTACCCCGTTGTGAAAAACGAATCGGCCCGCGTCACACCCACAAACCGTATGCGAAGCCCGCAGACGCAGGGCACCAGAACCCCGACGGACGTCGGGCGAAGCCGTCATTGGCGAAGTCCGTGACGGCCGAGAAGGAGCACTTCGGCGCTATGAAGCACATCCTCATGGCATGCGGGACGGGCATCTGCACCTCGTCCGCGGTTCGCGAGCGAGTCAGCCAGTTCCTCGACGCGCACGGCTACGCCGGCCTCTACGACGTGACCCAGTGCAAGATGGCCGACGTTCCCTCCCTCTCGCACACGCACGACTTCCTCATTGCCGTGACGCTCATTCCCGGCACGCTCGACATTCCCTTTGTGAACGGCACGGCGTTTCTCACGGGCGCTGACACCACCAACTCGGAGCGCATGCTGCTCGCGCTCATGAACGAGCCCGAGCGCAAGACCGCGTAGCTGTCAGCCGAGCTCCCAGAGATGGTAGGGGCGGTGGGATTCGAACCCACAAGCCTTCCGGCGAGGGCTTTTAAGGCCCCTGCGTCTGCCAATTCCGCCACGCCCCCGTGGCATCCGCACGCCGCCCGACAAGAGGCGGCACGAAACGGTGGGTCTACCTTAGCGCGAAGAGCTCCGGACGCCAACCGACTGGCGAGGTCTTGCCGCCGGCAACCGCATCGGTCACGAGCGAAAGGCCAAACAGCAGGTCGCTCTCGCTGACCGTAAGCCTCTCGACGCCACAGGCGCGCATGAGCTCGCCCACGCACACCGCCCCGGCCACGATGACGCCCGCGCGCTTGGGCTGCAGGCCCACCACCTCGCGGCGCTTCTCAAGCGGAAGCGCGGCGAGGCGGCTGGCAAGGGCGTCGACCTCGTCGAGCGTGAGGTCGTGAAGGTGCACGTATGACGGGTCGTACGGGTCGAGCTTGGCGTCGATGGCAACGAGCGTGGTGACCGTGCCGCCAACGCAGACGAGACGGCCAGGGGCCTTGGGGCCACGCGCGGCATCGGGCAGCTCGCGCGCAAACACGTCGCGGCAAAAGGCGCGGGCGTCGGCAAGGGACGCAAGAGCGGGCGAACCCTCGCGCGAGAGGAACAGGTCGGTCACGCGGCGGCAGCCCACGTTGAGCGAGCGCACGGCCTCGAGCTCGAGCGATCCGGGGCCCGCGACGGCACCAGCCGGGCCGATCGTATCCGCAAGCGTGCCAACGGCAATCTCGGTGGACCCGCCACCGTTGTCGGCGACCATGATGCGCTCGCCACGAAAGTCCTGGGCCACGCCGAGGAAGGTGAGCGACCCCTCCACCTCGCCCGGAATCACCTGCGGCACCACGCCGCGGGCACGCAGGGCGTCGAGCAGAACGGACGAGTTCGACGCGTCACGAGCGGCGCTCGTGAGCGTGCAGCATGCAGCCGGAGCCGACGCCGCGCGCGCGTTGGCAAGCGCCTTGTCGACGCACGTCACGACGCGCTCGCAGGCCGCCTCAGAAAGTCGGCCGGTCTGCGCCACGCCCTCCCCCAGGTTGCAGATGGTCGACGTCTTGGCGCAGCGCTCTACGCGCCCGCCCGCAACATCGGCCACGCCAAGGCGGCAGGTGACCGTTCCGATGTCGATGACGGCCACGCGTCCCATCTAGCTCACCCCCTGCGTGCTTGCGTCATAGGAAAAGAGGAAATCGAGCACAGGCGTGTACCAGGCGGTATCCACCGACGAGCTGGTCGAGGAATCCGTCGAGGGACCCGAGGAGCCATCAGACGGGCCGTCGATGCCGGACATGTCGACCGCCGTGTCGCCCTCGTACACGTAGCCGAGGCTGCGGGCGGCGTCCTCGATGCCCTCGCGCGTCATGAGCGAGTCAACCTGACTCTGGAGCTGCTGGTTGTTGGCGTTCACGTCGGCCACCTTCGCGGCGAGGATGGCGTTGTTGCGCGAGGCCGCGTAGTAGGCGCGGGCGGGCGGGTAGAGGAAGGCCCCCACGGCCACGACGACGGCAACCGCAACGGCAAGGACACGATGCGCGACGAGCCAGCCGAGCGCCCCGGAAGCCGCCGCGCTCGCCTTGCCGACGGCTTCGGCCGCCGAGGGACGCGCATGGGCAGCCGAGGAGCGCGCGTCGGCGGCCCTGCGGGAAGTGGCACGCGCGTCGGTTCGCTCGCGAGCTCCGACACGTCCGTGCGCGGCCTCGCGAGCCCCCACGCGCTCGCGGACAGCGGCGCCGCCCTCGATGGTGGAGAAGCGCGGGGCGTGCCCGGTCGTTCGGCTCCCGGAGCGAGGGGCAGGCGCCAAGGGCGTCGCGACGCGGCCACCCGCCGGCGGACGGCTGCTCCACGAGCTCACGGCCGCCGCGTCAGCGGCACGACGATGCGTCGCCGCCGGGCGCCGCGCCCCGACGAGCGGGGACGGCGTACCGACTGCCGACGCAGACTGGGACGAACGCCCCAATATGAGGATTTCGCTGTTGGCACCCATGGCGTCTTTCGTTTCTGCTACGTTTGCTCATGCAATGCGTATGTTGAGACGACAAACCGCCCCTGCACGGAGCGGCCTGTCGTCAATTATGGCAGATTCGAGCCTAGTGGGCCTCGTCCTCCTTGGCCTTTGCCCAAAGCTCCTCCAGCTCCTCATGGGAGCAATCCTGGACCAGCTTTCCCGCGGCCCGAGCCTCCCCTTCCATGGAGCCCCAGCGCTTGCGGAACTTCTCACAGCACGCCCGGAGGGCGCTCTCGGCATCCAGGCCGTCCTTGCGCGCCACGTTCACGAGCGCAAACAGCACGTCGCCAAACTCATACTCGGCACCCTTGCTGCCGGGCGCCTCGGCACGATACTCGTCGCGCTCCTCGTCCACCTTGGACCAGACATCGGCCGAGGACTCCCAGTCGAACCCGCAGGCAGCCGCCTTCTTGGAGATCTTCTGCGCCTGAAGAAGGGCCGGAAGCGCACGCGGCACCGAGTCGAGCAGGCCAACGTGCGCGCTCGCGGACTCGTCCGAACCAGACGCCGCCTCGGCAGTCTTCTCGGCATCGCGGCGCTCCTCGAGCTTGACGGCACTCCAGATGCCCAGCACGTCGCTCACGCTCGCCGCGCTCGCCCCGCCAAAGACATGCGGGTGCCTGCGCACGAGCTTGTCGTCGAGGTCACGGCAGACGTCGGCCAGCGTGAACTCGCCCGCGTCGGCGGCAATCTGCGCGTGCAGGAGCACCTGCATGAGCACGTCGCCGAGCTCCTCGCGCAGGTGGGCGCTGTCGCCCGACTCGATGGCGTCGACGGCCTCGTAGGCCTCTTCGATCATGTTCTTGGCAATGCTTGCATGCGTCTGCCTCTTGTCCCAGGGGCAGCCGTCGGCCTGGCGCAGGCGCCAGATGGTGCGGGCGGCCTCCTCCAGCTCACGCTGACGGCCGGGCGCGTCCGCGCGCAGGCGGGTCTGGGCGTCAGCGAGCGCGGAGGGCGTGTCGTGCCTGCCGCCCAGTTCCTCGAGCAGGCCGTCCTCGGCAAACGCCGCAAGCACGCCCTCGGCAAGATGCGCCGCCCCGTCGGCGTCGGGATGCAGCCGTCCGTCGGCGAAGAGCGCGGTGTCGGCAGGAACGAGGTTCGCCCCGTCCACGTAGCGCAGGCCCAGCCGCGTGCACTCCTCGGCGATCATCGCGCGCCAGCGCTCGAGCGTAAGGCCGTGCGGGCGCGGCTCGTCCTCGTCGGCACGCCAGATGGGGCTCACCACGTAGACCGGGGTGTCGTGGAAGCGGTCGGCCAGGCGGCTCAGGTACTTGGTCATGTTCTCGACAAGATCGCGCTCGCGATCGGTGTGCGCCCAGTCGTTAGTGCCGTAGGCGACCACGATCGCCACGGGCGGGTGTTCGCGCAGGACGCGCATGCCGCGCAGCGTGTGAACGTCGAAGTGGTGCCCCGAGATGGCCTGGTTCACGAGGTCGACACCAAGGGCCCTCGCCACGCGCGCCGGCCAGCTCTTGGAGGGATGTCCCACCACGAAGCCCTGGGTGATCGAGTCGCCGAGCGCCAGCAGGTAGCCGCGCGCCGGCGCCTCCTCGAGCGAGCCGTTGGTGGCGAGGTTGCCCACCGCCACGCTTGCGAGGCAGGGCAGGTAGACCGTGACCTCCGCCGGGGCGTGGGCGGGATTCTCGAACCCGAGGACGACCGTGCCCTCCTTGACGGGAACGGTGCGCACGTAGGCGCCGTCAACCACGAGGTCAATGCCATCGACAAGGCCCGCAAGCGGGTCAGGGGCATCCGTGCCCTCGGCGTCCGCCCGTGCGCTCGCAAGCTCCATGGTGCGCTGGACGGCCGAGCTGGACCAGCGCGGGTCCTTGAGCACGGAGAGGTCGAAGGAGACCTCGTCGCCCGTGGTCACGAGGTCGATGACGGTGCCGGCGGTGGTGCGCGCCTCGCCCTCGCGCCCGGCGTCTGAGGCCGCCGCTATCTGCTTGTCAGACATGCGGGACGGACGCACGAGCCCGTCGGGGCGGGCGGCAAGATGGTGAACGCCGCGTATGAAGCGGTCGATGTTGGCTGCGGTCATGTGCTATTCCTCCTCTGGATAGCGAATGCCCCACTGGCGACGCAGGTTGGTCATGAGCGCCATGACGTCCTCGGAGTAGGCGATCATGTTGCGCTCGACCTCATCGCCGGCAACGGCACGCTCAAGGTCGGCAGCCTCGTAGCAGAGGGCGTAGGCCTCCTCGCCCGCGCGGAACTCCTCCACGCGGCCGTCCTCGGTCCAGACGATGCGGCAGACGTCCGCCCGCGGATAGTTGGTGACCTCCACGTAGCACTTGTCGAACGAAAGCACGGCGCGCTTGGGCTGCTTGGAGTGCAGCGAGAGCGAGATGACGGCCATCTGCAGCTCGGCGTTGCGCATGACGATGCCGCTCGTGACGTCTACGCCCGTCTCGCACGCGTTAACCACGGACACGACGTCGTCGGGCTGGCTCACCATGAACAGGCGTGCCAGGGAGAGCGCGTAGACGCCGATGTCGAGCATGGCGCCGCCTGCGAGGTTGCGGTTAAAGAAGCGGTTCTTGGGGTCGAACTCCTTGTAGCTGCCGAAGCTGATCTGCGCGAGGTTCATGTTGCCAAACTCGCCGGCCATGGCGCGGGCAATGAGCCGACGGTAGAGCGGCATGTGCAGGATCGTGGTGGCGTCGACGAGCTGCACGTGGTTGGCGTCGGCAATCGAAAGAGCCTCGGCGAGCTCGTCGGAGTTGAGCGTGATGGACTTCTCGCACAGCACGTGCTTGCCGGCGCCGAGGGCCCCGCGCAGGTAGTGGACGTGCGTGTTGTGCGGCGTGGTGATGTAGATGACGTCGACGTCGGGGTCGGCATAGAGCTGCTCGAAGTCGTCGTAGACCTTGGGCACGCCGTACTGGGCGGCGAAGGCCTCGGCCTTGTCGCGGTGGCGGTTGGCGACGCCGACAAGATGACGTCCGGCAAGCGCAAGCGACTGCGCCATCTGGCGGGCGATGACGCCGCAGCCGATGACGGCCCAGCGCAGCTGCGGGGCCGTGAAGATGTCGTCGGGGAAGGGCTTGTCGCCGAGCGCGGCGAAAGCGGCGTCGGCGGCTTGCGCGGCGTCGAGCGGGGCGGCAGTCGTGTTGTGCGGAGTTGCGGCGTTCTCGGTTGCGGCGTTCTCGGACATGTGGCCTCCCGAACGAGAATGACGGGGTTGTATCACAGCCCTCAGTGTACCCGCATGCCCGAAACGTCACGCACGCAGCTTGCACGTACAGGAGCGTTTGCCGCCCAATGACGACGCAAACACTCCGCTGCGTGCAAGCTGTCTGGTGCGGCTCGGCAGCTTGCACGCTCAGGAGCGTTTATCGCGAAAAAACGAGGCAGACGCTCCCCAGTGTGCAAGCTGCGAATCGCGAGCGAAGAGCTTGCACGCCGAGGCGCGTTTAACGAGCGCAAGCGGGGCGCCGACGTTGGAGCGCAGAGGCGCTAAATGAGCGACGGAGCGTACTCGGCGTCGAAGCTGGCCTCGATGCGCGTGGCCTTGGCGATGGCATCGGCCACGGTCGCCACGTCCGAGCTCGCGCCGACCGCAAGCTCTGCGGCCGTGCGATAGGTGCCCTGCGGCAGGCCCTCGGCAAGCTTTGCCAGCCCGGCCTCGTCCGCGCGCACGAGCGTCACCACGCCCGCGTCGTGCAGGGCCCGCGCCACGTCCACGAGCGAGACCCCGGCGGCCGACGCGTCGAAGGCGAAGGTGTGCCTGCCCGCAAGCGCGAGGCGGCTCTCGACCTTGTCGACCGGGGCGTCCGCCTCGGCAAAGCCCACCACGAGCGCGTGCTGTCCCTTCTGGCGCGCGCGGCTCCACGGGGTCACCTGGTAGCTGTTGGCCGCGCCCGCAGCACTCTCGGCCGAGCGGACCACGCCGCAGGCACTCGTCATGTTGCTCACGCGGTCGATAAGGATGAACTCGCCGGCCGTGCGGTGGTCGGCGAAGCGCGCGCAGGGCACGGGCGTCACGAGCGAGATGGTGGCGCGGGCCAGGCCGTTCTTGGCGAGGCCGTGCGCAGGGTGGTGCGCCCCGGTGTTGACGTCGACCTCGTAGTCGATGTGCTCCACCACGCCGGGGACCGTAGACGTGCCGATCTTCACGAGGAAGTCGCCGCCCTCGGCCAGGGGCTCGTCGTCCATCCAGAGGATGTCGGCCTCGAGCGTGTTGGCCACGAGCAGGCCGCTGCCCGCCTCGAGCATGCAGCCGCGGCTCACGTCCACCTCGCGGTCGAGCTGCACGGTGACGGGCTGGCCGAGCTCGGCGGACTGCTCGTCGCGGTCGCCCACGAGCACGCGCCTCACGTGCGCGCGCTGGCCGCTGGGAAGCACCCGGAGCTCGTCGCCCACGGAGACCTGCCCGCTCTCGACCTGGCCCCCGAAGCCACGGAAGGTGTGGTTGGGGCGGCACACGCGCTGCACGGGCAGGTAGAAGCCCTGCTCGTGGCCCTGGTCGTCAACGTCAACCTCCTCGAGGTACTGGAGCACCGGCTTGCCCGTATACCACGGCATGTTGGCGGAGGCCTTGGTGACGTTGTCGCCCTCGGTGGCCGAGATGGGAATGACGGCGACGTCCTCGAGCGCCAGCTCGTCGGCGAGGTCGCGAATCTCGGTCTCGATCTTGTCGAAGGTGGCCTTGTCGTAGCCCGCAAGATCCATCTTGTTGACCGCGAAGATGAAGTGGCGGATGCCCATGAGTGCGCAGATACGAGCATGGCGGCGGGTCTGCACGAGCACGCCCTTGGTGGCGTCGAGCAGAATCACGGCGAGCTCGGCGAAGCTCGCGCCCACGGCCATGTTGCGCGTGTACTCCTCGTGGCCCGGGCAGTCGGCGACGATGAAGCTGCGGCGGCTCGTGTTGAAGTAGCGGTAGGCCACGTCGATGGTGATGCCCTGCTCGCGCTCCTCGGTAAGGCCGTCGAGCAGCAGCGAGTAGTCGAGCCTGCCGCCGCGGCTGCCCGTCTTGCTCTCGAGCTCGAGGGCTCGCTCCTGGTCGGCATAGATGAGCTTGGCGTCATAGAGCAGGTGCCCGATGAGCGTGGACTTGCCGTCGTCGACGCTCCCGCAGGTGATGAACTTGAGCTGGCCCCTCATGTGGGCTCCTTCCGAATGAAGGTGCGGCGCCGCGCGCCGTCGCGAGGATGTGGGTGTGCCCGGGGTGAGGCCCCGGTCCGTGTGCGCTGGTCGTTGCCGTGCGGTGCGTGGCCGCGGGCGGGCGGCCTAGAAGTAGCCCTCCTTCTTGCGGCGCTCCATCGAGCCGTCGCCGGAGTCGGAGTCGATGACGCGGCTCGTGCGCTCGGACTCGACGGCGCCGAGGGTCTCGGCGATGATCTCGTCGAGGGTCGTGGCGTCGGAGCGGACGCCGCCGGTGAGCGGGTAGCAGCCCAGCGTGCGGAAGCGGACCTTCTCCATCTGGGGCTTCTCGCCCGGACGGAAGCGGAAGCGATCGTCGTCGACCATGATGATGTTGCCGTCGCGGTGCACCACCGGGCGCTCCTTGGCGAAGTACAGGCTCACGATCTCGATGTTCTCGCGCTTGATGTACTGCCAGATGTCGGCCTCGGTCCAGTTGGAGATGGGGAACACGCGCATGGACTCGCCCTTTTCACGGTTGATCTGCGTGTTGTAGAGCTTCCACATCTCCGGGCGCTGGTTCTTGGGATCCCAGGCCTGCTGGGCGTTGCGGAACGAGAAGATGCGCTCCTTGGCGCGGCTCTTCTCCTCGTCGCGGCGGCCTCCGCCAAACGCCGCCGTGAAGCCGTAGTGGTTGAGCGCCTGCTTGAGCGCCTGCGTCTTCATGATGTCGGTGTAACTCGAGCCGTAGTCGAAGGGGTTGACCCCGCGCTTCACGCCCTCCTGGTTGATCCACTCGATGAGGTCGAGGCCGTTCTCCTTCATGACGCGGTCGCGGAACTCAATCATCTCGTGGAACTTCCACGTGGTGTTGACGTGCAGAAACGGGAAGGGGGGCTTCTCGGGATAGAAGGCCTTGAGCGCCAGGTGGAGCATCACGGAGGAGTCCTTGCCGATGGAGTAAAGCATCACCGGCTTCTCGCACTCCGCCACGACCTCACGCATGATGTAGATGGCCTCTGCCTCGAGTTCGTCGAGGTGGGAACGCTCGCTCATGGTTGTCCTTTCGCTCGCGGCGGGGTTGCTGCCCCCGCGCATCTAGTACTTGTTGGCGTTCGAGCCGTCGACGTCGATGGCCGTCGTGTTGCCGTTCGGCCGGGTGACGAGCCAGTGGCTCACCGTGCCCTCGCGCTCAAACGAGAGCGTGGCGCCCGTGCCGCCCACATCGGCCCCGAGGAAGAACTCCACGGCGCCGGTGGGGCATGCCTTGAGACAGCTCGTGCAGCCCCAGCAGTCACGGGGTCGGCGCATCTCGGCCAGGCCGTCGGCGTCGAACTTGATGAGGTTGCCGGGGCAGGCCTCCACGCACGCCCCACAGGTGACGCACGCGTCTTTGTTGATGCGGATGCTCATCGGGCGATCGCCTCCTTCTCGTGCAGGTCGACGTGGTCGTGCTCGCCCACGAGCGAGCGGGTGAGCACCTCGATGCTGCCGTCGGGTGCGAGACGCGAGTTCACGTAGACGTCCCAGGAGGCGCTGCGCTCGGGGAAGGTGGCGTTCTCGCAGAAGCCGTGCCAGCGGGTCTCGTGCCGCGCTGCCATGTGGGCGACGAGATCGCGGGCGACGAGCAGTCGGTCGCGAAGCTCCCAGACGCGCAGGAGGTCGTCGGTGTCGGCGGCCTCCAGGGTGCGCGCGGCGTCCTGGAGCTGGACGAGACGTACGGCGGCCACCGCAAGCTGCTCCTCGTTGAAGCGGTAGCCGCGCGAGATGCCGCCGGCGTACTCGTCCATGACCTTTTGCATGGCCTCCTCGAGCTGCTCGGTCGTGAACGGCGCGCCCGTGGCGGCGAGGTCACGCTCGTAGGAGGCTCGTGCGGCCGCAAGGGCGTCGTCGACGGCCGAGGTCGCGGGCGCGGGCGCGACCTGGGACGCGGGTGCGGTCTGCTCGCCCGCAAGCGCGACCGCGATGGAGCCGGCGGCTATCTCTCCCTCCGCGAGCGCGCCCGTCACGTACTTCTGCGGCGCACCCCCGGCAACGTCGCCCGCCGCGTAGAGGCCCGCCACCGTGGTCTCGCGACGGGTGTCGACCCAGTAGCCGCTCGCGGTGTGGCCGCCCACGACGTAGGGCTCGGTGCCCTCGACCTCGACGTCCTCCGTGGCAGGGCCGCTCCCGCGCTCGATCCAGCGCAGCGTCTGCGACGGTGCCATGTTGAGGTAGGCGCGGTAGAGATCCTGTTCGGCCTCGGTGGAGAGACCCTTGGTGTGCAGGTAGCAGGGGCCCCGGCCGACAAGCGTCTCTTCGGCGGTGCCCCAAAGGCGCTCGGGCGTGGTGATACCGTACTTCTGCTCGTAGTTCTGGCCGAGGGCGTTGACCTGCGGCGCGTGCGCCCCCTGCGCGATGGTGCCCGTGGGGGCAATGGTGTCCTTGCAGCGCAGGGCGATGAAGCGGTTCTCGAGCGTGGTCATCTCGGCGCCGGCGCGCAGGCCCATGGCAAAGCCCGAGCCCACGTTAAACGGCGGGTACCACATCTTGTGGCGCGAGAAGCCCGGGTTGTTGGGCCGATAGAGCCCCGCCGCGCCGCCCGTTGCCACGAGCACGGCCCGAGCCGAGACGCCGTAGGCCACGGGCTCGTTCACGGAAAAGCCCACGGCACCCGCGACCCGGCGTCCCGAAGGGGCGGCCGAGTCGGCCTCGGTCACGAGGTCAGTCACGTTGACGTGGTTGAGCACGGTGACGTTGGGGAGGCGGCGCACGGCCTCGGCAAGCAGCGGCTTTATGTTCTCGCCGTTGATCTTGAGGTTGCGCCATCCACGCGAGACGTAGGCGCCGTTCTCATCCTTGAGGATGACGAGGCCAAGCTCTTCGAGGCGGCGCGTCACATGGTTGAGCCGCTCGCAGATGGTGAGCAGAAGGTCGCCACGCACGATGCTCTCGGCGTCCGTGCGAGCGTAGTCGACGTAGTCCTGCGGCGTGTGGCCGGGCGTGATGTAGGCGTTGAGGGCGTTGACGCCGGCGGCGAGACATCCCGAGCGCTCGATGTTGGCCTTCTCGAGGATGACGATGCGAGGGACAGCGTCCGCCTTGGTCGGGTCGACGCCGTGCGGCAGGTACGACGCCCCCGCCTCCCACGCCCCGGGAGCAGCGGAGGCGCTCCCCTCCTCACGTGCGGCCCCGCTCAGCGCAAGCGCGGCAAAGCAACCCGCCGTGCCCCCGCCAACGATGAGCACGTCGCAGTCGATGCGCTTGCTCTCCATGCTCTCCCCTTTGCCCCAAGCGCGAGAAGCGCGCCGCCCCGATGGAGCGCGAAGGGCCAAGTCCCGAGTTCGGCCCTTCTCCATCTAATGTCCTACTATCCTACTAGTCTGATAGGTTAATAGGAATAGCAATTTGCTTTCGTTTTTTGAAGGCAACGACGGAGGGCGGGCGGGGCGTGAGGGCTCAACTCTCGCCCTCACACAGTGATGGGCAGGCGTCGAGGCAACTCCCGACGACCTTCTCGAGCCGTGTCGCGTCAAGCCGCGTCGATTGTTGGCCGCGCAAATGCCTCGGAATCCGGGGAATGTACGATTGCACAATGTCGTGTGAAGCGGAGTTCGCTCAGCCCCGGTAACGAGAAGCCGGCGCTATTCGGCAACGTTTGACCATGGGGTAATTCGCGAGCTGTTTACCTGCGGCTTTTCTCGCTCTGGAATCTCTTCGATGCTCCGTGCATCATGCGCGCTCTCGGCTGGGTGCAAGTCCGAAGCGCGCGCGGGCCCGACCCTCGCCGCGAATCGTACAATCGCGGATATCAGGGGCATTCCGACCCAGAAATACGAGCGCGAGCCCATCCATTCGCACATTGCCCACGTTTTGGGACAGCGGAAGCGCCAGGGGCTATCGAGGGGATGCGGCGCAGCTCCGAGGAAACCGCGCGGCGGAGGGTGCGGCAGCGTGGTAGCGCGTCACGGCATCAACGGAAAAAGGAACCGGGGCTCTAAACCGCCCTTGGTCGCCAAGCCGCCGCTATGCGCCGCGCGGGCCGCGACCACGACGGCGAGAGACCACGAACACCTCGAAGAGCGCATAGGCCTCGAGGGCCAACAGGAGCGCAACCCCCAGATACTTGTCCATGACGACCTCCCAACAACCCCGCTTGTGTTCGTTGGAAGGGAGTATGGGCGCTGAGTCAAGCCAGGCCTGCGAAAACCTCTGAAATCGTTGTCACGTTTCGGACGAACAAAAGGTGGGGCGACAAGGGCCGCGAGCCGCTCGCGCGAGACGCACGATCTCCCAAGCTAGATAACGTAGTTGTACCCGTGCGCGTCAGCCGGCCCAGAGCAGCTCGCGCGCACCACGAGTCTGCCCTGCAGCTCCATGCGCACGCACGACGAGTGACCCCTCGCCAGACGGTCGACGAGCAGACGCAGGGCAAAGCGGCCCATGTCGCGCTTGGGCAGCGCCACGGTGGTGAGGGCGGGGTTGGCGTACTGGGCGGCCTCGATGTCATCGCTCGCAATGATCGACGGCGAATAGTACCGCGAGCGTCGGTCGCTCAGGCTCCGCAGCATCCCGATGGCGATGGCGTCCGTGGCGCAATAGATGGCCGTGGGAGCGTCGTCGGCCTGCATGAGTCGCTCCATCGCAGCGTAGCCGGCCTCCTCGGTATGCTCGCACTCGATGACCGAGCCCACGCCCACGTCGAGTCCGCGCTCGAGCAGCGTGCGCTGGTAGCCGCGGTAACGCGACTCGTTGTGGCAGTCGCCCGCATAGCCAATTTGGCGATGCCCCAGCTCAATGAGGTGGCCCACCGCGAGCCGTGCGATCTTCTCACCGTCGCAAAGCACCTCATCGCAGAGGTAGGCACACGAGTTGCGCCCAACCGAGACAACGTTTCCAGAGTACGCCTCCACAAGCCTCGACAACACCGCCTCGGAGGACTTGCCGATGACGATGAGCCCGTCACCTCGGTCAACGCCGGAGCCAAGCACCGTGGCGAGCTCGCGCTCGGTAGCCCCGGCCCGGACGCCCTTGCGCGCGTTGAGCGACGACAGGTACCAGAGCTGCGAAATGAGACAGCGCTGGGAGTGTGTCTCGGTCTCGATGATGCGGAGAAGCTCGCCAAAGAACGGGTCGGCCTGGCGCTGGCTGGCGCGCGTCACAATGACGTCAATACGGAGCGGGGCGGCCGACGCGCCGTCCTTCCCCGAACCCATCTTGAGCGAGCGGGCGGCCTCGTTGGGGAGATAGTTCATCTCGCGGGCAATGCGCCAAATGGTGTCACGAAGCTCGGGCGAGGCACAACGGTAGCCGGGGTTGTTGAGCACCCGCGACACGGTGGAGGCGGACACGCCCGCTTTCTTGGCGATGTCTCGAATGGACATGGTGCCGCTCCTTCCGATTGCCGTACGAGGCGCTTTCTATCCCTTTATCCTACCGGTTTTGTGGTTTTTTTGCCGAGAAGTGCCTGGCAGGAGCGATGGCGGAATGGCGCCTGTCCCCAGGCGACACGGGGGTTAGATGACGACGGACTCCTCGCGCAGGTCGCCGTTCTCGACCGCCGCCACGCCGTCGGCCCCGTCCTGCTCGAACAGGCGGTGCACGAAGACGCCCACCTCGTCGCCTGGTCGCAGCGCCTCGGCCTCGGGGCTGCGCGCTGAGCGAAGCCGCTCGCCCGCAACGTCAACCTCCACCTCGACGCTTCGGCCGCGAAAGGCCACGTCAACGACCCGTCCCGGCACCGTAGACGCGGCGTAGCGGAACGTCTCCCCCGGTGCCACGAGCGTCACGTGCTCCGAGCGAACGATTGCCGGGGCCTTGGCAAACGACCCCAGACGCGAGGCGTCCGCGGCCTTCACCGAATCGCCGAAGAACGACGCCGCGAAGCTCGTCCGGGGGTTGGCGTAGATGTCGGTCGGGGTGCCCGCCTGCTCCACGTGCCCCGCATGCGTGAGGATGATCGAGTCGGCCACCTCGATGGCCTCCTCCTGGTCATGCGTGACGAAGATGCTCGTGATCCCCAGCTGGCGCACGGTCTGCTTGAGCCAGCTGCGCAGCTCCTTGCGGATCTTGGCGTCGATGGCGGCGAAGGGCTCGTCGAGCAACAGGACGCGCGGGCTGGGAGCGAGGGCGCGCGCAAAGGCGACGCGCTGGCGCTGGCCGCCCGAAAGCTGTCCGGGGTAGCGCCCGCCGAGGTCGGCAAGGCCGATGAGCTCGAGCAGCTCGTCCACGCGCCCGCGGATACGAGCGGCGGGCTCGTGCTTGACACGCAGGCCGAAGGCGACGTTCTCGCGCACCGTCATGTAACGGAACAGGGCGTAGTTCTGGAAGACGAAGCCGATGCCGCGCTCCGCCGGGGCAACGTCGTTGACGCGCTGCCCGTCGATGACAATGTCGCCGGAATCGGGCGTCTCGAGACCCGCGATCATGCGCAGGATGGTGGTCTTGCCCGAACCCGATGGGCCAAGCAGCGCCGCGAGCGTGCCCCTCTCCACGTCAAGACTCACGTGCTTGGAAGCCTGGAACTCGCCGTAGGTCTTGTTGATGTCGCGGAGGGACACGAAGCCCCTCTCGGCCGGGCCGGTTGCCTGGGGAGCCGCCGCGGCCCCGCCGTCTGCCCCCGGATGCCCGAGCGGGCCCGTTGCCTTGTGGTTCTTCTCGGCATCCATGCCTACTCCTCCTCCATGCGCCGCGTGAGCACGGCCTTTGCCACCAGGATCACCACGGCGAGCGCCACGAGAATCGTGGACACCGCGAACGCCGGGACGTACTGGAACTCGTTGAACAGGACCTCGATGTGGAGCGGCAGCGTGTTGGTGAGCCCGCGCAGATGACCGGACACCACCGAGACGGCACCGAACTCGCCCATCGCGCGCGCCGTGCAGAGGACCACGCCGTAGGTGAGCGCCCACTTGATGTGCGGCAACGTCACGCGGCGAAAGATGGTGGGGCCGGAGGCACCCATGAGAGCGGCAGCCTCCTCCTCGTCGGCGCCGCGGCTCTCGAGCACCGGGATGACCGATCGCACCACGAACGGGAAGGTCACGAACACCGTTGCCAGCACGATGCCCGGCACGGCAAACACGATGTCCACATGCGCCGCGCGCAGCAGCGGGTATAAGGGGCTCTTGCGCCCAAAGACGAGCAGAAACGACAGGCCCGCGATTACCGGCGACACCGCCATAGGCAGGTCGATGAGGGCTGTGAGCAGCTTCTTGCCGCGGAACGAGAAGCGCGTGGTCGCCCATGCGGCGCAGAGGCCCACGGCCGTGTTGACGCCCACCGCGACCACCGTCGCAAACAGCGTGAGCGCCAGTGCCTTGACGGCGTACTCGTCCGAGACGGCCCGCCACCAGGCGCCCGCACCCTCGCGAAACGCCGTGGCCAGCACCGCCACGAGCGGCAGGGCCAGCATGAGCGCCACGAACGCGACGGCCAGGGCAAGCAGGGCAACCTGCCCCGGCCGCAACCGCTCGCCGGTGACGGCGTCCGCAAGACGCGGACGGGCTGCGGCGCGCATCTCGTACGCAACGGAGACGGTCGACGGCCCCTCCGAGCCCGGAGCCGTCTGGGCCTCGGCTGACGCCGACCGCATACCCTGCTGGTCAAAGTTGGATCCTGCCACGTCACTCCCCTCCCCTCAGGATGCGCGCGTTTCTCGCCTGCGCCAAACCCATGCAGAACAGGATGAGAAACGCCGCCGCCAGCATCACGAGCGCCACGGCACTGGCGCCGGCGTAGTCGAACTCCTGCAGCTCGCTCATGATGACGAGCGGCGCGATCTCGGTCTGGAAGGGCATGTTGCCCGCGATGAAGACGACGCTGCCGTACTCGCCCAGGCAACGGGACAGCGCGAGGCCAAAGCCCGTGAGCAGCGCCGGCATGAGCTCGGGGAGGATGACGCGGCGGAAGGTCGTGGCGCGACTGGCCCCCATGACCTCGGCCGCCTCTTCGTAGGCAGGGTCGAGCTTCTGGAGCACGGGCTGCACGGCACGCACTACGAACGGAATGCCCACGAACACGAGCGCGATCGTGATGCCCGCGCGGGTGTAGGCGAGGTGGATACCGTGAGCCGCGAAGAGCGACCCGACCCAGCCCTGGTCGGTGGTGAGCGACGTGAGCGCAATGCCCGCGACCGCCGTGGGAAGCGCGAGCGGCAGCTCGACCATACCGTCAAGAACGGCGCGGCCCGGAAAACGGTAGCGCACGAGCACCCAGGCGAGCACCGTGCCCAGCAGCGCGTTAATGGCCGAAGCCACGAGCGCCGTCATGAAGCTCACGTAGAAGCTCGAGAGGGTACGGGGCCGCGTGATGGTTGCGAGGAACTTCTCGGGGCCCATCTGCGCGCCCGTAACCGCGATGGACGCGAGCGGCACGAGCACCACAAGACTCACCGCCAACAGGGTGACGGCCCCGGTCAGGCCAAAGCCGGGAATGACGCGCCTGCGCCTCGTATGGGTTCGCCGTGCCATATGCCCTCCCTACGCCGCGTATATCTCGTCAAACGTGCCGCCGTCGTCAAAGTGGTCGTGCATGGCCGCCTGCCAGCCGCCAAAGTCGTCGATCGTCGCAAGGTCGAGCTCGGGGAAGGTGCCGGCGTACTCCGCAAGCACCGTCTCGTCTGCGGGGCGGTAGTAGTTCTCGGCGCAGAGCCGCTGAGCATCGGGCTCGTAGAGCTGGGCGATGTAGGCGTCCGACACCTCGCGGGTACCCCTCTCGTCCACGACCTCGTCCACCACCGAGACGGGCGGCTGCGCCAGGATCGAGACGGACGGGACGACGAGCTCGTAGTCGTCCGGGTAGTCGCGCAGCACGAGGTGGGCCTCGTTCTCCCACGCCACCAGCACGTCGCCCTGGCCGTTCTCCACAAAGGTGCTGGTAGAGGCACGCGCGCCAGAGTCGAGCACGAGCACGTTGGCGTAGGAGGCCCGCATGTAGGCCTTGACCTCGTCCTCGTTGCCGCCGAACTGCCTGTCTGCCCACGCCCAGGCGGCGAGGTAGTTCCAGCGCGCGCCGCCCGAGGTCTTGGGGTTGGGCGTGATGACGCCCACGCCGTCGGCGGTGAGGTCGCCCCAGTCAGCGATGCCCCGCGGGTTGCCCGCGCGCACGAGGAAGACGATGGTGGACGTGTAGGGTGCCGAGCCGTTGGGGAGCCTGTCCTGCCAGTCGCTCGCCACGAGGCCGTCGGCCGCGAGCTCGTCGATGTCGGGCGCGAGCGCGAGGGTCACCACGTCCGCCCGCAGGCCGTTTGCCACCTCGAGCGCCTGCTTGCCCGAGCCGCCGTGGGACTGGGTGACTTCGACCGACTGGCCGTCGTGCTCGGATGCCCAGCGCTCGGCGAAGAGCTTGTTGTAGGCCTCGTACAGCTCGCGCGTGGGGTCGTAGGAGACGTTGATGAGGCTGACGGCATTGCGCGCAGCGCCGCACGACGCGAGGGAAGCCGCCGCAGCAGTGCCCGTGAGCAAGGTTGCAGCACCCGTCGCGACCGTGCGGACGAATGCGCGCCGGGTGACGGGCTTATCCGCCCCGCACCTGTCTTGCCGTTTGTCCATGCTCGCCCCCGATGCCCTATTGGTGCGAGCAACTATAGGGGCGGAAGAGCTGGCGCCGAGCGCGGTTCCGTGAAAACGTGTGCAGGAGGGTGGGTTGGGAGCGAAACGCGACCCCGGCGCCCCACGAGCTGGCTCCGCGTTCCCACGAGAGGCCTGAAATGCGCAAGTCGTGCAATTGGGGCCCTTCGTGGGAACGCCCTGCCGTGCCTTTGGCCGCCACGCCGCCGGGGCCGCGGGTTTGTAAGATTGTCTGTGTAAGTCCCACGATCCGGGGCGCCCGCCTCGCCGCCGGGGCCACGCCCTCGCCCTCCGCGCCCACGCTCGCAGCGCCGCCGGGGCCACGCCCTCGCCCTCCGCGCCCACGCCCTCCGCGCCGCCGGGGCCGCCCACGCCCGCCGCGCCGCGCCCTACCCGGCGTTGATCTGGTCGAACACGCCGCCGTCGGCAAAGTGGGTCGCCTGCGCTTCCTTCCACCCGCCAAAGTCGGCGATGGTCGCAAGCTCTAGCTGCGGAAACTTGTCGGCAAACTCCTTGAGCACGTTCTCGTCGGAAGGGCGGTAGAAGTTCTCGCCGGCGATGCGCTGCGCCTCCCCGGAGTAAAGGTAGTTGAGGTACTCGGTCGCCACCTCGCGCGTGCCGCGCTCGTCAACCACGGCGTCGACCACGGCCACCGACGGCTGCGCCAAAATCGACAGCGACGGCGTCACGATCTCGAAGTCGTCAGGATGGTCCTTGACGGAGAGGTACGCCTCGTTCTCCCAGGCAATCAGGACGTCGCCCTGGCCGTTCTCCACGAAAGTGGTAGTTGCCCCACGCGCACCCGAGTCGAGCACCAGCACGTTCTTGTACAGCTTGCCAACGAAGTCCTTGATCTTGCCCTCGTCGCCGCCAAACTGCTTCTTGGCCCACGCCCACGCCGCCAGGTAGTTCCAGCGCGCACCGCCACTCGTCTTGGGGTTGGGGGTGATCACGCCCACGCCGTCCGCCACAAGGTCGCCCCAGTCCTTGATGCCCTTGGGGTTGCCCTTGCGAACGAGAAAGTCGATGGTCGAGGTATAGGGGCTAGAGTCCTTGGGAAACTCGCTCACCCAGCCGTCCTCGATGAGGCCAGCGTCCACCAGCGAGTCGATGTCGGCCTCGAGCGCAAGCGTCACCACGTCGGCCTTGAGGCCGTTGGCCACCTCGAGTGCCTGCTTGCCCGAGCCGCCGTGGGACTGGGTGACTTCGATCGTCTGGCCGTCGTGCTCGGACGCCCAGTGCTCCGAGAAGACCTTGTTGTAGGCCTCGTACAGCTCGCGCGTGGGGTCGTAGGAGACGTTGGCTATCTGGATTGCCCCATCGGCGCCGGTGGCCGCGTCGGGCGTGGACGCACCCACGCTGGAACCACAACCGACGAGGCCAAGGCCCACAAGCGACGCGGCGGTAGCGCCCGCGAGCGAGAGGAACGAACGACGGGAGATGCCGCGGCGTGCCGCCGGGGTCACGCGAGAATTGAATGCAACCATATGCCTGCCCCTTCATGTGTCATGTGTCTTGGAATGAAGCCGCGTCCGCCGGCCGTTGCAGCCGCGACGCCGAGAGACCCAGCCGAGTCGTGTGGGCCTCTCGGCGGCGTACACTATGCGGGCCTGGGGCCGGGGGAACGGGTGACAACCCGCGAAACCGTGTGCAAGCGCTGGTGTGGGTGCGCGCGGGGACGGGTGCAGGCGCGGGCGGGTGTGGGGGCGGGTGCAGGTCTGCATGAGCGGGGGACCTGTCGCCTACGTTCCCACGAAAGGCTCGAAATGCACGGATCGCGCAATTGGCGCACTTGGTGGGAACTGGCACCCGCGTTCCCACGAACGGGCCCCGGCCTGCAAAACGGCAGGGTCGGTCGCCTTCGTGGGAAGGTCGCCGGACGGTGCCGGGGCCGCGCCGCCCGGGCCGTGGCCGTCGGGAAACGGGGCCGCGCCGCACCTCCGCCACGTCGTCAGTCGACGGACGTCCCGTGCCCGAGCACGTATGCCCGGCAGGCGTCGGAGAGCCGCCGCATCCACGGGTCCGGCACGGCACGGGCCTCGCTACCAGCGACTTCGTCAGCACGTCCAATCGGCCGCCCGTCAATCTCCGCCAGCGGGGCAATTTCGTCGACAGTTCCGCAGATAAACGCCTCGTCCGCGTTGTAGAGCTCGAAAATCGAGACGTTGCGCTCACTCACGCCCAGGCCCACCGCGCGTGCAATCGATTTCACGATACCGCGCGTAATGCCGGGCAAGAGACTGTCGCAAGTGGGCAGCACCAGCTCGTCGTCGCGAATGATCTGCAGGTTTGCGCTCTCGCACTCGTGATTCTCGATCGCAAGCGTCACGTTCGCGTCGGCAATCTCGGACGACAGCGGCCGTAGGAGCGGCGCCGAGCGCGCAAAGGCCGCCGGGTCGGACATGATGGAGATGTTGGTGAGCCCCCGCGCGCCGAGAAGCCGCCACGCCACGAGGACGAGCACCGGCACGAGCAGTAAGCGCCATGCTGCCCGAACGCGCGTCAAGGCCGCCCTCATGCGAGCCCCGCCTGCTTGAGGGCATGTTACCGCTTGCCTCGGCCACGATCTTCACGGCCTCGTTCGGATTGTCCTCGATCAACTTGCGGCTTATCTCCATGGCCGTGACGAAGTGCGCCGCCACGGAGGGGTTCTGCTGGAGGAACGAGTTGCCGGCGAGCATGCCACGGCACTCGAGCAGAAGGCCTGTACCGTCACGCAGTACCGTGAAGCCGCCCCCCCCACGAGGGTAGTGAGCATGGGCTCCGGCGTTGGACGTGAGAGCGGGCTGCGCCGCCGATGTGCCAAGCGTGACATCTCCGGCCTTCATGGCCTCGATGACAAGCGGATCGGAGGAAACTGCGAGAACTCGACCTCGATACCGTCCTTGGCGAACTCATCCTTGCAGAAGCCCCCCTGGTCGCCCATGACCGTCTGCGCCGTCGAGAGCAGGTGCCCGATCGTGGACGCTTCCCGACACACCCGTCGAAGCCCCCCCCGCGGACGAACCGCCGCAGCCGGCAAGGCCGAAGAGCGCAGCACCCGCAAGCGCGCCCGTTGCTGCCAGGAAACCGCGCCGCGTCATCAGGCGGTCACCGAGCGGATGCCCCTCGAAATCCGTGAGGGCCAGCTTTCGGCCACCCTGCCCGCGGCGCGCCCACGCACCGTCAGATCGCGTATCCATGCCCGCTCCAATCCCTTGTCCAAGCGGTTGGATGCATCCTTGGAGCAGACGAGGAGGGGCTTCGCGACAGAGGCTGAAAACGGCGTCAGGCCGGGGCGAGGGTCGCGCACACGCACGCGTCGGGCTGACATGCGACGGCCATACGGCGTGCGCCGCAACCCTTTGTCGGGCGCAACCTTCCCACGAAAGACCTTGAGGTTGCGATTTTACGCAATTGGGGCCGTTCATGGGAAGGTTAGGCACGTAGAAGCCGCCGGATTCAGCCGTCGCCGAGAGGGACGGGGTCACAAGATCCGGCGACCGCCGAGAAGGACGGAGCCACAGGACGCACGTCGCAGCGGCCATCGCGCACGCCGGGCCCGCCGCCGATCGCCACGCGCGAAGCGCCGCAAGCTCCTCACACGCCACATCGCGCGGCAGGCGGTGACCCGCCCAGAGGCCCAGCAGCAGGTCAATGCCCCTGCGGTCAAACTCGGAGCGCGCATGATCACGAGCAAGCCCCGCGAGCCGCTCGAGCAGCTCCGCCATGCCAACGCCGTAAACCGCGGCGTCCCAGCCCTTGCTCTCAAGCTCGTGACGGACGGCCTCGACGCCCTCATCGGTCTGGGCGAAGGGGTCAAACGGCAGCCCCGCAGCAAGGCCGTGATTGTAGAACGGCGAGATCATGAAGCTTGCGCATGCCACGGCGTACGTACGGTGCTCGTGGTCGGTCATGAGAATGGGCTTGACGGTGCCCAGCCACGTACAGCAGCGCTCAAACGTGAAATCGCGGTCGAGACTGCCGGGGATGATGCCGCAGCGGCTCGGATCGGGCTCGTCCCAGATGCGGCCGCGCACCATGCGCGGAACCGGCTCGCCGCGCCACACGGGCGAGCTGTCAAACGCGAAGCACAGTACCGGCCCCAGCACCGTGGCGACCTTTTCAAGCGTCATGGCCCCGGGCTCGTCGGTGTAGTCGATGGAGGCCTGCGTAGACGTGGAGCAGCACATCATGTCGTGGGCGTACTTGCCCTGGCGCGGCAGATAGCTGTCCATGATCTGGCAGCGCTCCTTGGGGACGAGCTCCACGTCCTCGGGGCGGACGGCGACGGTGTCGTAGCCGCAGACCACGAGGTGGGCAGGGCGGCCGAGCAGGCGCATGACGCGCTCGAGCTCGGCGTCGAAGGAGTCAATGGCGGCAAGTATGTTGGCGAGGTTGGCCACGGGGCCGGCGGAGACCCCAACCTGCGCGCCCGGCTCGGGGGAGACGGCGACGGTGAACGACTCGGCAGGCCCGTCTGCGGTCGCGGGGGCGTCATAGGTGTACGAGAAGCCCATGAGGTGGCCGTCGATGTGGACGGGGGGCGTAGTCCGGATGCTGCTCCGTGAACATGTGGAGCATGGCCGAGACGCCTGCGGGGTCGGGGTACACCACGCGCTTGCCGGTCTCGTCACGCAGGACGCGCTCCAGCTCCAGGCCAACGCGCTCCTAGTCAGGGTGCTTGTAGCCACGCTTGAGCACGGCGACCATCGCGTCGAGGTTGCGCTGGAAGTTAGTGGCACGCTAGCCAGGTGTGAGATTCGCCGAACGGCTCCTCCCCGCGTCGGCGGGATTAGTGGCGGGCACGCCCTCGCCCGTGGCGGCCTCGCGCTTCTCCCCTACGGTACAGGCGGCAGTGGGCATCCATACCCTCCGGTCTCCTGGCGAGCGCCCGGCATCCGTCGGCCCTGCGCGAACCTGCCCGGCGGTGCACGACGATACCCGCAGCCGACCCCTTCGACCGCGTCATGACGCTCACATAATACCTACCAACCCGGTAGGTATTGTTGGTTGACCGGTAGTATATCCGTCCGGCCACGCACGTCACGTCTGGGTTTGGCGTGAATTTAGAGGTGCAGCGGCCCGCCCCGTGCGAGGGCTACACCTCGAACGAGTACCGGCTTCCCACGTAGTACTGCCTACCAATAGCGAGCGGCTTCCCATCCTCGTCGCTAAAGTAGGCATTCATGTACAACAGCGGTGATTTCACGGCAACCTGCAGCTCGCTTGCCTGCTCGGGCGACGCGAGCACGGCTTCAATGGTCATGCGATCGTGCTTGGCGACCTTTCTCCCACTTACCTGCTCAATTGCAGCAAACATGGACACGTCATCGAGGTTTGCATCTAACAGAGGCCGAAACTCCGACAGCGGCAGAAAGATGTTCTCCTCATAAATGGGGACGTCATCGGCCGTACGGACACGCTGGATATAGAGGAGCAAGTCTCCTTCTGCCAACCCGAAATACTTCGTCTCGTCCTCACGCGATGTCACTATCTGTCGCTGGAGTAGACGGCCCCCCGCCCTGGCATTGTTCTCGCGACAAATATCGGTAAACGTTTGTGTCTTGTCGCCGGTCTTGCACAGATGCCGATAAATGCGCGATCCTCCCACAAACGTGCCCACACCCTGGCGTTTTACCAAATAGCCGTTGACACAGAGGTCGCCAAGCGCCCGCCTTACGGTAATGCGGCTCGCGGAGAACTTGGCGCACAGCTCAGCCTCGGAAGGGAGGCGATCGCCCTCCATGTATACCCCGGTCTCGATGGAAGACTTGATGTGCTCAAAAATCTGTTGGTAGAGAGGGGAAGAGCCGCTCGCCAAAACTCGGGGTCCTTGTCACTCGAGACGCACGTAAAACCGCGTCGCATTGTTGCTCGTTACTGTGGATTTTACAATGCCCGGAGATCACTACCGCAGGCAATGATACGAACGCCCGCCGCAGAAAGCCGTCGGCAAACGCATAAAACGCAGGGGGGGGCGAGAGGCAGCCCAGCCACCTCGCCCCCGCATGGTTCATTGCTTAGAGCACCAACCTACTGCTTACTCGTGTAATTGTCCCTCACGCCATCAAGTTTCTTACTTCCGATGCGCGCGTGGAACAGGGGGTCCTTCGGAATAGAGGGGTCGATTCCGTGCGCCTGGGATGCCTTGCAGGCAACCATTTGGAGGGGAATCACGTACTCCCAGCACGAGAACAGGGGGTCATCAACCATCGGTACGATGCAGTCGAAATCCGTCGGCCTATCGATACCCTCGGGAGAGCCGATGAGATAGTTATGGCTTGTCCACTCACTCAGAATATCAATCAGCTTAAGGGTTCGGGGCTTATAGTCCCCGCTTGAGGCCAGGTAGAAGAGATAGCTATCTTCCGTGATGGAGTTATAAATGCCATGGAAAAACTCTTCGATGTCATAGCCGGTAACGCCCTGGCGCACCGTCTCGAGAATCTTGAGGGCTCCTTCGAGCACATCTCCATACATTCCATCGTAGCCGACAACAATGATTCTCTTTGCATCGAAGAAGTCGTCGGCGATTCTCTCGTACCACTTCGAGGCGGCGTCGATAACCGCTGGCAGGTTTTCAATGACTTTCCTCATGCGCCCCAAGTAGGCGTCAAGCGCGTCTTCAGTGGTCAGCCCCTTCGCCAGCGCGAGCTCCGCCAGCATCATCATCACCGTAGCGATGGAGCCGCCATACCCCTTGGTTTTGGCACCGCACTTCTCATTGCCAACCTCAAGAAGCGTCTTCGTCTGAGCGTGGTCAAAGACCAAGGCGGTAGGGTTCTCCGAGAGTGCCGCGGTAAGAAGCCCCCTCTTTGCCGCAGCATCGAGGCCCTCGACCGTCGACAGACTCTGCCCACCCTGAGAAATGCCTATCACCAGGGACTTCTCATCGTACACGCGCTCGTCACGCGCAAAGCGCGTCGGATACATCGGGGCGATCTTCCAGCCCGTCAGCTCCTCCAAGAATAGCTTCGCCGAAACACCGGCGTGATAGCTCGTACCCGAGCCAATCAGATACACCGTGCTGATGTCCGCGTCCTTGAACGTATCAACAAACTCCGCCGTTATTCGCTTACGGTCATCAATAATGTGCCGGAGGGCAGTCGGAGTCTCGCAAATATAGTCGTACATTATGCAGCCCATTTAGAGAACCCCCAGGAAAGAGCCAACGATACCCGCGATGATGAGGCCCCACATAATCGATGTTGTCTTAACGCCCTTCTTGAGCATCGCGAAGCAGCCGAACGTAAGGCCAAGAGGAAGGATGGAGGGAAGAATCTGGTCGAAGATACCCTGAAGCTCGACGCTGGTCTCTCCCACGTTAATTACGAACGGAGTGGTGAGCGTGACCATACCCGAAATCATCGCGCCAACAACACAGAGGCCAAGAATCTTCGCGCAGCGGGTCAGCAGCTCGATGACGCCCGATTCCTGCATGTTCTCAATAAAGCCAATTCCACTCTTGTAGCCAATCTTTAGTCCGTAGACACGGCAAAATATGTTGGGGATGTTAAAGATCAGGAGGAACAGCAGGGCGCCGAGAATTGATCCTTGAGAGGCGAGTCCGCAGCCGATGCCCGCCGCAATGACGCGAAACGTGCCCCAAAAGAAGGAGTCGCCGATTCCAGAGAGCGGCCCCATAAGGGCGGCCTTAAGAGCCGTCACCGACTCAACATCAAAGTCTCTACCTTCTGCCTTTGCCTTAGCGTTCTCCTCCTCCATGGCAATACAAGCGCCGGTGAGGAACGTGACGACCTGCGGGGTAATGTTGAAGAACGAAAGATGGCGCTTGAGGGCCTCAGCAAGGTCGTTCTTGTCCGGATACAACCGTTTGAGAATCGGGAGCATGGAATAGCAAAATCCGACGTTTTGCATGCGCTCGTAGTTGAAGCAGCCCTGAAGTGGAAAGGCACGCCAAAAGACCTTGCGCATGTCGCCTTCGGTAACAATTCCGTCAGCCTTGACCGGCTTATCGAGATTAGCCATTAGAGCTCACCATCCAAGTCGTCATCTGAAGCGACCATGCTTTCCACCGCAGCCTGGGACTGTCCGTTCTTCCCAGTAGTAGCCGTCTGGTAGATCACGTAAGCGATGATTCCGCCCACTACGGCAACGCCCGTCGTCGACATCCCAAGCAAGGCAGAGAGGACGAAGCCCACGAAGAGGAATCCGGCGTTCGTCTTGTCGAAGATGAGGGTCATGAGGATTGCAATGCCAAGTGCGGGAAGCATGCCACTCGCGACCGTGAACCCGTGCAGGATAAAGGCGGGCATGGCATCTACGAAAGACCCAATGACGCTTGACCCAAGAAGAACACCGAGGAAGACGACCGTGAAATGGCTGAGCCAAAACAGGCCGGCTCCGCCCCACAGGGCCTTGGCAATGGCAGAAGCGTCACCGTTCTCTGCCCCGCGGTCAGCCAGTCGAGCAAAGCCAAGGTTGAGGGTGCGATCCAGAATACCCACCATCTGCCCAAGAGTGGCGATGGGCAGCGCAAGTGCTACGGCTGTATCCACGTCAAGCCCGCTCATAATGGCAAAAGCAGTGGCAAGAATCGATCCGGAGACCGTATCGGCAGGCACTGCGGCGCCGATGGCTACGACACCCATCATGACGAGCTCAACAGACGAGCCCATGATGATACCGGTGTGAAGATCACCTAAAATCAGGCCCACCAGGGGACCAAGTACGATTGGGCGCTCAAGCATCATTTGTCCGAATACTCGGCCGTCCCAGATTGCAAACCCCGCAAGCACGCCAAGGGCCAGAGCTTGTACAACCATGGTTCCTTCCCTTCCTACACGAAAGCCTATTCGCGGTCGAAGCTCGTGGGAGCTCCCGGCATCCTTTGCCCACCCCTTGCGTTCTTGCCGAACGACCGCCTCTGTCCCGCCATTTCGTTACGCCCTAACTGAGGGCCCGCTCGATGTCGCCCAGGGTCATTGCTTTCTGCTCCGGCAGAGACTGCAGGTAGACGTTTCGTCCAAGGGAATCGATCTCTTTGACGGCCTTGAGGTCCTCGGAGTCGAGATAGACCTGCGGAGCGACCTGCTTGCGCTCGCCAGACTGCCGAATGCCGCCGAGGCAGACGCTCTTGGCCTCCGGGCATTCCCTGACGATCCTCAGGGCGTCTTCCGGGCTCGCGCAGACGACGAAGATCCTTCTTGCCTCATGCTTGGGGTTGTTGATGACGAGGACTGCCCCGGCGACCGACTTTATCGACAGGAGGCACTGGGGCGGCTTCGCCAGCTTGAACGCCGACCTCATCAGGGGGTCGTCCTTAGCCTTGTCATTGGCGACGAGAATCGTGTCGGCCCCCAGGTGGGAGGTCCAGGTAACCGCGACCTGTCCGTGAATCAAACGGTCGTCAACTCGAAGCAGCTCGATCATTGCTCGGTCTCCAATCCTGACTAAAGAACCGGATAATCAACGGCAGCGCTGCACAGGCGTCAGCGAAGGGCCTATAGCTCGTCTGACTCGAGGTCGTCGGAATCCTCTGCGTCGTCATCAACCAAATCGGCGAGCACGCCGATCCCCCTCTTCGAGGCCTCGACGGCATTGCGGATCAACGCAAGGTCGGATTCGCGACGAGAGGGCCCGCCAAGGGGCAGCAGTGCGAGCTCCAGTAATAGCCCGAGATTGAGCCCGACCACGTAATAGGCGTCCGGACGCCGCGGGGCCACCTGGATGGTTGCCTGCGTGGTGCTCCCGCCGGGAATGTCGGTTACGACCACGACGGGGCCCGAGGAAGAAACCGAATCGATCGCCTGCTCGATTCTCTTGGCGATGGCATCAACGGTCTCGCTGGTTGTGACGCTCACAACCGCCGCGCTGTTCGCATCGCCTAGCACGAGCCTGAGGGAGCTGAGAATGCCTCGCGCAAACTCGGCATGCGTCACCAGCACGAAGCTATTTGCCATGTAGGCTCCTTCCAGCTGGGAGGGGTAATCCGTAATTGAGGGTACCGGTGCTTGTCTATGTCGTTATAGTTGATATAGACGTCTGTAACAAGTAATTAATGACGGCTTCGCCGAGCGGCAGTAACTCGCTCCCTAGCGTCATTTCCGAGGCGGGTGCCCAGCAATCCTGCCCTGTCCTTTCCGAGCCGCTTCCACACGAAGCTGTTTGTATTCAATAAGAACTGAGCGGAATTCGCACCGAAAACTGAGCACCCCAC
>UWSJ01000013.1 GCA_900549525.1 uncultured Coriobacteriaceae bacterium
CGGCTCCCCGGGGGCCAGAACCTCGTTTCGTGCGGAGCCGAACCAGGCCGGGCTGCCAGAACCCCCGCTCGTGCGGAGAAAGGTCGACAAAACCGCGCCTCGTGCGGGGCTGTTCCGGCCGAGATGACAAAACCGCGCTTCGTGCTAAGCACGAACGGCTGAATTGTCAGTTCCTTGCGCGCTCGTTGGCATCGCCTTGGGAAAATCGCAGGTAGATAAGGTGTTGAACCGTACGCCCCAAGCGGCAGCTGACGTCCGGCTCTGCACGAACCGGAGAATTGTCAGCTGCGGCTCTCCAGCTCCGCATGGGCCCGAGAACTGTCATGCCGCCGCCCGGGTCCCGCTACGGCCGCGCCGCCGCTACCATACGGTCATCGGGCGGTTCTGGCCGGCGGCGCACATGCTCAGCCGTCCGTCGGGCGTACGGGCCTCGGTGAAGGTGTCGTCAACTGGCTCGGCGCCCACGGCGGCGGCAAGCGTGTGCACGGCAATGCTCGGCCGGTTGTTCTCCTGCGAGAGGTGCATGGCCACCACGGTCTCCGTGTCGGGCCCCACAAGGGTACGCAACGCGTCCGCCGCCTGGTCGTTCGATAGATGCCCGTGGTCGCCGCCCACGCGCTGCTTGAGGTAGGCGGGGTAGGGGCCGGTTGCCAGCATGCGAGCGTCGTGGTTGCTCTCGAGTGCCAGCACGCGCACGTTGCGCAGCAGGTCGAAGGCGCGCTCGCCCAGCATGCCGGTGTCGGTGCAGTAGCCAATGGCGTCCGCCGCCTCGCCCTCGCCGCAGTCGAAGCGCAGGCCAAAGGGCTCGGCCACGTCGTGGAAGGTGGGAAAGGTGCGAACGCGCATCCCGCCGGCCTCGAACTCGTCATCGGCCCCCACGAGCTCGAACGGCAGCTCGGTGAGGTACTTCCGCCCGCCCGCCGTGCCCGCCGTCGCCACGAGGCGGCCCTCCCAGCGGTTGCACCACACGCTGAGGCCGCTCACGTGGTCGGCGTGCTCGTGCGTCACCACCACGCAGCACACGCGGCCCATGTCGACGCCCAGCTCGTCGGCGCGGCGCAGCAGCTCGCGGCGCGACAGACCGTCGTCGACGAGAACGGAGCCCTCCGGCCCCTCCACCACGGTCGCGTTGCCCTTGGAGCCGCTTGCGAGCACGTGCAGGTGCATGCGGGGAATCACCGGCGCACCCCCGTACGGCGCTCGAGCACTCCCTCGAGCGCGGCGAGGTCGGACCTGTCCGCCTCGGCAGCCAGCTCGCCGGCCTCGATGCCCGCGCGCTTGGCCGCAACGAGCCCCGCGAGCAGCGCGTCGCACGACTCGGTCGTGGCGCGGCCCGCCATGTACGCGAGCGTGGCGGCAAGCGCATAGCGCCCAGAGAGGTAGTGCTGCGCGGCGAAGTCGTTGGGGTCTGCCGCCGGGTTCACCACGGGCGAGTTGCGGACGTTGGTGAGCATGGCCACCGCCACGTGCTGCACCGGGTCAATGACGCCGAGCGTGCCCGTGAATCCCGTGTGGCCCACGGCAGCAGGGTCGGCGAGGGGCGAGAGGAAGCGCGAGAACTCACCATCGGCCTCGCGTCTCCAGCCCAGGCCGAAGGTGGGATCCGCGTCCTTGGGCTTGATGAACCGGTCGAGCGTGTCCACGTCGAACAGCCGCACGTCACCGAAGCCGCCTCGGTTGATGATGGCTTGTTGCAGCACGGACAGGTCGCTCGCGCACGAGAAGAGCCCGGCGTGACCCGAGACGCCGCCCATCACGTGGAAGGCCTTCGCGTCGTGAACCTCGCCCTGGACGGTGCCTTGGCGCACGCCCGGGAAGTTCACGGCCCCGTCGCGCGTGTTGCCCCTGAGCTCGGTGGCCGCGCAGTCCGTGCGCGCAAATCCGTGATCGAGCGGGCGGTACGTCGTGTGCTCAAGGCCGAGCGGCCGGTAGAGGTGCTCGAGCACGAAGGCGTCGAGCCGGCTGCCGCTCGCGGCCTCCACGATCATCCCAAGCAGCATGTAGTCCACGTCGGAGTAGCGCGTCGCCGTGCCCGGCTCGTACTCCAGCGGCGTGGCGATGATCTTGGCGAGCGCCTCGTCGCGACTCTGCGTGAAGAGGCGGGCGTTGCCGCGGCTGCCGGGCACCACCTTGTGCTGCGTGAGGTCGTAGTCGGGGTTGTGGTAGCTGGGGTCGGCCGGAAATCCCGCCTGGTGCTCGAGCAGCTCGCGCACGGTGAGTGCGTCCTTGCCGCGGATGACGTCGCCGGGCTGGTCGGCAAACCCGGGCAGGTAGCTGGAGACGAGCGCGTCCACGTTCACCTTGCCCTCGGAGACGAGCTTCTGCAGGGCGAAGTTGCAGGCATACATCTTGGTGTTGCTCGCGAGGTCGTAGAGCGTCTCGTCCGTGACGGCCGTGCGCTCACTTGCGGGGATGGGCGTGCCGTCCGGGCGGTAGCTGTTGAGCGAGCCGTAATGGCCGCGCTTGATGACGGCACCGTTACGCACGACGGAGAGCTGCGCGGAGGGGAACCCGGCCGCCACCTCGGCTTCGATGATCTGGTCGAGCAGGACGAGGGCCGGGTCGTCGGCCCACGCGGCGGTCTCGTCGCGCAGCGTGGGGTAGGGGACGCGGATGCGGAGACGTGCGGAGGCCTGCCCGCCGCCTGCGGCACCCGCGCCCGCCGCCGCCCCGGCCGCGCCAACCCAGCCCGCCTGCAGCTGGTTGTCGCCGTTCACCGTCAGTGCCGAGATGTCGAGCTCGGCCCAGCCGTCCTCGTGCACGTCCGCAAGCGCCACGCGCCGGCCGTTCACGAACACGCGGAACTCCTCCGGCCGCCTCCCGCGAACCAGCAGCGACCCCTGTCGCTCGAAGCCCACGAACAGCCGCGCCATGCCCGTGGCGAGCGACTGGTCAAAGCCCTTCTCGCCGGGAAGCGCGGGTACGTCGAACTCCAGCTGGTAGCCATTCTCGGCAGCGTCCGTCATGCGTGTCCCTCTCGTCCGATCGGTCGTACACTTAACCACCCTAGTACAAGTCCGCACGCCCACAAGCTTTCGCAGGGAGGTCGGCCATGCCAACCGTCAGCAGGAGGTACGCTCGCCCGGAGTCGGCGTTCGAGCGTCCGGCCAGCGGTGCGCACCGTCGCGAGCTGGGCCCGGTCGTCCTCATGGTCTCCGGGGGCGCAGACTCGACGGCCCTGCTCGTGCTCGCCGCCACCTCCGAGCTCGACATCGACGACGGCCGGGGCCGCGCGCGCATCGCCGCCGAGCGCCTGCACGTGCTGCACGTCAACCACCAGCTGCGTGGCATCGACGCCGAGGAGGACGAGGAGTTCGTGCGCGACCTGTGCGCGCGCTACGGCATCCCCTGCACGGTGGAGCGCGTGGACGTGGCCGCGATCGCGGCGGCCCCCGGATCTGCCGACAGCAACGTGGAGAACGTGGGCCGCGAGGCCCGCTATGCGGCGGCCAACCGCCTCGCCAACGAGCTCTGCGAACGCGCGGGCCTGCCGCGCTCGGCCGCCCGCATCCTCACGGCGCACACCGCCAACGACCGGGCCGAGACGTTCTTCATGAACGCGGTCAAGGGCTCCGGGCCACAGGGGCTCTCGTCCATCCCGCGCCGCCGCAACCGCATCGTGCGCCCTCTGCTCGACCGCACCCACCAGGAGCTCTGCGACCTGCTGCGCATGCGCGGCATCGTGTGGCGCGAGGACGCGAGCAACGCCGACACGCGCTACCTGCGCTCGTTCGTGCGCCACGAGATCATGCCGCTTGCCCTTGCGCGCAACCCTCGCGTGGTCGAGAGCCTCGCCCAGACCTGCGACATCCTGTCCGAGGAGGACGCCTACCTGCAGGGCGTCGCGTCCCGCGTGCTGGCCGGCCTCACTCGCCGCCGTGCCACGGGCCTCGTCGTGCTCGACGCCGCGCGGCTGGCGGCCACGGAGGTGGCCGTGGCCCGGCGCGCGGTGCGCATGGCCGTGTGGGCCGTGGCCCCCAGCTGTCGGCTCGAGGCCCGTCACGTCGCGCGCGTGCTCGAGCTCGTGGCAGCCGGCTCCGGCTCGGCAACGCTGCCGGGCGGCGTGGACGCGCGCGTTACGTACGGAGCGCTCTTCCTGCGTGCGCGTGCGGCCCAGGGGTCGCTGCCCGGCTCGGGCTGGCTCGAGGTCCCGGGGCTTGCCACGGCGGGCAACTCCCACACGCTGGCGGCCCCCGGGCCCGTGGGCTCGCTCGAGCTCCCTGCTGGCACCCTCCGCGCTCGTCTGCGTGCGGTGGCGTCCGGCTCGAGCCCCGAGGCGCTCGCCCGCGCCCACGGCCGGGAGTGGGCAGGCACGTCGGCGCTGCTCGACGCTGCGGCCTGCGGTGTCGACGCGCGGGGTGGTCGGCTCTGGGTGGACGGCCCCCAGGCGGGCGAGGTGCTCTGTCCGCTCGGCATGCACGGGCAGTCCAAGAGGCTCTCCGACCTGCTCGCCGACGAGCACGTGCCCGCGCCTGAGCGTGCCCGCGTGCCCGTGGTGCGCGCGGCCCCCGACGGCGCCGTCCTCTGGGTGGCGCCCATCCGCCCCGACGAGCGCGCCCGCGTCACCGACGCGTCAAGGGTGCTGCTAGAATTGCAGTTTGTTCCCTCGCAGGAGTGAGGGCCTACCACCGGAAGGAGCGCGTCGTGGAGAAGATTCACCCGGACGTTGAGAGCATTGTGCTGAGCGAGTCGGACATCGAGGACATCGTCACCCGCATGGGCGCCGAGATCTCCCGTGACTACGCGGGCAAGAACCCGCTGCTCGTGGCCGTGCTACGCGGGGCCGTCGTCTTCATGGGCGACCTCATGCGCCACATCGACTGTGAGATGGGCATCGACTTCATGGCCGTCTCGAGCTACGGTGACGGCGCCAAGAGCTCCGGCGTGGTGCGCATCGTCAAGGACCTCGACACCAAGATCGAGGGTCGCGACGTCCTTATCGTCGAGGACATCCTCGACTCGGGTCTCACGCTCAACTACCTCATGAAGAACCTGTCCTCGCGCAACCCCCGCTCCATCGAGGTCGCGGCGTTCCTCGTCAAGGACGTCGAGGGTCGCAGGTGCCCGGTGACGCCGCGTTACGAGGGCACTCACGTGCTCGACAAGTTCATCGTGGGCTACGGCCTCGACTTCGCCGAGCGCTACCGCAACCTTCCCTACATCGGCGTGCTCAAGCCCGAGATCTACGCCAACAAGTAGGCCGGGAACACAGATTGGGCGTGACGCGGGCTGGGGGATTGCCTCCGGCCCGCTTGCCTAGACCGCCGCATCGACCGGAGAACCACACAGGAAAGCAGCCTATGAGCAGGAACAACAACGCGCCCGGCGGACACAGGGGGCAGCCGGGCGGCGCGCGCAGAACCATCTACTTCGTCATCCTCATCGCCTTCGTGGGCTACCTCGTGCACTCCATGAACCCGTCGTGGTTCGGCGACAACCCCACGGTCACGATGCCCACGAGCCAGATGGTCGAGGCCGTCAACGACGACCGCGTCTCCACACTCACTTACAAGCTCGCCACGGGCGACGTCACGGGTACGTTCTGGACCGAAGACGCCGACAAGGAGGACGAGTCCAAGCTCGTCAACTTCAAGAGTGCCTACGCGGGCGAGGACAGCCTCACCGAGCTCATGTCGAAGCACGACAACATCACCTACACCGTCGACACGAGCAACGACGACCTCGTGGAGACGCTGCTCACCTACGGTTTGCCGACGGCGATCCTCTTCTTCGCCCTCATCTACTTCATGCGACAGATGCAGGGGCAGAACGGTCAGGCCATGAGCTTCGGTAAGACTAAGGCCAAGACCACCGAGGAGACCCGCCCCAAGGTCAAGTTCAAGGACGTGGCCGGCGTAGACGAGGCGGTCGAGGAGCTCAAGGAGATTCGCGACTTCCTGGCCGAGCCCGAGCGCTTCCACAAGCTGGGCGCCAAGATTCCGCGTGGCGTGCTTCTGGTGGGCCCTCCGGGAACGGGCAAGACGCTGCTCGCGAAGGCCGTCGCCGGCGAGGCGGGCGTGCCGTTCTTCTCCATCTCCGGCTCCGACTTCGTGGAGATGTTCGTGGGCGTGGGCGCCTCCCGCGTGCGCGACCTCTTCAAGCAGGCCAAGGCCGCCGCCCCCGCCATCATCTTCATCGACGAAATCGACGCGGTGGGCCGCCAGCGCGGCGCGGGTCTCGGCGGCGGTCACGACGAGCGCGAGCAGACGCTCAACCAGCTGCTTGTCGAGATGGACGGCTTTGAGCAGAACGAGGCCGTCATCCTCATCGCCGCCACCAATCGCCCCGACATCCTCGACCCGGCGCTGCTGCGTCCTGGCCGCTTTGACCGTCGCGTCACGGTCGACCGTCCGGACGTGAAGGGCCGCGAGCAGATTATCCGCGTGCACTCCGAGGGCAAGCCGCTCGCTGCCGACATCGACTTCGGCAAGCTCGCCAAGCTCACCCCGGGCTTCACGGGCGCCGACCTCATGAACCTCATGAACGAGGGCGCCCTGCTCGCCGCGCGCCGCAATCGCACCAACATCTCGATGGGCGAGGTGGAGGAGGCCATGGAGCGCGTCATCGCGGGCCCCGAGCGCAAGTGCCGCGTCATGACGGCCGAGGAGCGCAAGACCATTGCCTACCACGAGAGCGGCCACGCCCTCGTGGGCCACATCCTCGAGAACTCCGACCCGGTGCACAAGATCAGCATCATCAGCCGCGGGCAGGCGTTGGGCTACACGCTGCAACTGCCGGAGGAAGACCACTTCCTCAGCACGCGTAACGGCATGCTCGACCAGATTGCGGTGCTGCTGGGCGGCCGCACGGCCGAGGAACTCTTCTGCGACGACATCACCACCGGCGCCAGCAACGACCTCGAGCGCGCCACCAAGCTGGCCCGCCAGATGGTCACGCGCCTGGGCATGAGCGAGGCCCTGGGCACGCAGGTCTTCGGCGAGGCACAGCACGAGGTCTTCCTGGGCCGCGACTACGCCGACCACCAGGACTACTCGGCCGAGACGGCCAAGCGCATCGACGACGAGGTCGAGCGCATCATGCGCGAGGCCCACGGTCGCGCCCGCAAGGTGCTCGAGGAGTACTGCAGCCGCATGGACGTGATGGCGCACGTGCTGCTCGCCCGCGAGACGGTCGAGGGCGACGCGGTGAACGCGCTGCTCGACGGTACCTGGGACGAGTACCTGGCCGCCCACCCCGCGGAGGCCAAGGAGGAGCAGGCCGCCGAGGCCGGCGCCGTGGAGCCGTCGGCGGGTGCTGCCGAGGCCGAGGCCGACACGCCGTCGGCGGGCGCATCTGAGGAGGAGAATCCGATTGATTAACGAGACCATGTACGCGTACGGCGCGTCCAAGAGCTCCATTCGCGAGATCGCGGCCTACGGCGCTGCCCGTAAGGCCGAAATCGGCGCCGACAAGGTCTTCGACTTCAGCCTGGGCAACCCGAGCGTCCCCGCGCCTGCAGCCGTCGCCGACTCCATCCGTCGCAGCCTGGAGCTCCCGCCTGCGCAGGTGCACAGCTACACGCCGGCCAACGGCCTGCCCTTCTGCCGCGAGGCCATCGCGTCCTCGCTCGCCAGGCGCTTCTCGGCCGAGATGGGCGGCAAGCCCGTGGCGGATGCGGGCGACCTCTACGTGACCTGCGGTGCGGCGGCCTCGCTCTCCATCACGCTGCACGCCGTGACCAACCCCGGCGACGAGGTCGTCGTGATTGCCCCGTACTTCCCCGAGTATCGCGTCTGGATCGAGTCGTGCGGCTGCACCTGCGTGGAGGTTATGGCGGACAAGGACACCTTCCAGATTGACGTCCCGGCCGTGGCGGAGGCCGTCACGCCGCGTACGGCTGCCGTCATCATCGACTCGCCCAACAACCCCGTGGGCACGGTCTACACGCGCCAGAACCTCGAGGACCTCTCCCGCGCCCTGCGCGAGCGCTCCGAGGAGCTTGTGAGGCCCATCTACCTCATCTCCGACGAGCCCTACCGCGAGATCACCTACGGCGCGGAGGTGCCCTGGGTCCCCGCCCTCTACGACCGCACGGTCGTCTGCTACAGCTACTCCAAGAGCCTGTCGCTGCCGGGGGAGCGCATCGGCTGGGTGCTTGTGCCGCCCACCAACCCCGAGCACGACCGTCTCGTCCCGGCCATCGCTGGTGCGGGCCGCTCGCTCGGCTTCGTGTGCGCACCGGCCATCTTCCAGCGTGTCATTGCCGACTGCGTTGACGAGCCGAGTGACGTTGCCGCCTACGAGCGCAACCGCAAGGCGCTCACGGAGGGCCTTGCCGCGGCCGGCTACACCTACATCGAGCCGGCCGGCGCCTTCTACCTGTGGGTCAAGGCGCTCGAGCCCGACGCCAACGCATTCTTCGAGCGCGCGAAGGCCCACGAGCTGCTGCCGGTCCCGTCCGACTCCTTCGGTTGCCCAAGCTGGGTGCGCGTGGGCTACTGCGTGAGCTATGGCACCATCGTGAACTCGATGCCTGCCTGGGAGGCCCTCGCGGCGGAGTACCGCTAGGCGCCGCTGTTCTTGCGTGCGCCGCCGTGCCGTCCGGTACGTGCCTTCGGCCGTCGTCCGAGACACGCCCGTTGGCGCCGCCGTGCCGTCCGGCGCGTTCCTCGGCACGCGCCCCTCGGCTCAGGCCAGCCCCGCATCATCATGCGTTCGTAAGGGCCCGGGATTCCGTTCCGGGCCCTTTCGCATGTGGGATACTGGTGTCAGAAACGGCTAACTAACCCGCCACTCGTCATGGAGGCCCCATGCTCCAGAATCTCTGCGACACCCACACCCATACGCTGTACTCGCGTCACGCCTACTCGACCATTCACGAGAACGTCGCCGCCGCCCGCGACGCCGGCCTTGAGCTTCTCGGCTGCACCGAGCACTTCAGCGACATGCTGTTCCCGCTGGCCTCGCTCACGGAGGCCGACTTCCGCGACTACCAGTACTTCGACAACTTCGCCATCTGGCCCGAGGTGTGGGAGGGCGTGCGCGTCCTTCACGGCTGCGAGGTCGACATTCGCGGGCTCGACGGCTCGCTGTTCGGTGACCTCATCAACGTGTCCCGAACCATCACGGGCAAGCCCCTGGAGAACATCAGGACGCTCTCCGAGAAGGTCTTCTCCGCTTGCGACTACGTGGTTGCGAGCGTGCATCTCGATGACTTCGCCAGGGACGCCACCGTGGCGCAGGGTACGGAGATGTACCTCAACGCGCTGCACCGCGACAAGGTGCTGACGCTGGGGCACACGGGCCGCTCGGGCGTTGCCTACGACCTTGATGAGGTCATCGGCGAAGCGGCGCGGCTCGGCAAGCTCATCGAGATTAACGAGCACAGCCTCGAGTCGCGCCCGCACCTTGAGCCGGGCATCTGCCGTTCCATTGCCGAGAAGTGCGCCGAGCTGGGCTGCCAGGTGGCCGTCAACACCGACGCGCACATCTGCTGCCAGGTGGGCGACTTCCATGCCGCGCTCGGCATGCTCGAGGAGATTCACTTCCCGCAGGAGCTCATCGCCACGCGCGGCGCCGAGGCCTTCCTCGCCGCCAAGCGGCGCGCGCTGGGGGAGTAGAGCCAGAGTGGGGCCAGGCCCGGCGGGGCGATGCCCTACAGCTCGATCTGGAGCTCCACGGGGCAATGGTCGCTGCCGAGCACCTCGGAGAGGATGCCCGCGCCCGTCACACAGTCGGCCACGTCGTTGGAGACGAGGAAGTAGTCGATGCGCCAGCCTGCGTTGTTCTTGCGGGCGTTGAAGCGGTAGCTCCACCAGCTGTAGGCACCCGTGAGCTCGGGGAAGCGCGCGCGGAAGGTGTCGGTGAAGCCGGCGTCAAGCAGCTTTGTGAAGGACTCGCGCTCCTCGTCGGAGAAGCCGGCGTTGCCGCGGTTGCTCTTCGGGTTCTTGAGGTCGATTTCCTCGTGCGCCACGTTAAAGTCGCCGCAGGTCACCACGGGCTTCTCGGCAGCAAGACGGCGCAGGAACTCGCGGTAGCACGCGTCCCACGCAAGGCGCGTATCGAGACGGACCAGCTCGCCCTGGGCGTTGGGCGTGTAGACGTCCACGAACCAGTAGCTGGGGAACTCGAGCGCGCACACGCGGCCCTCGGTGGCGGCCACGGCCACGAGTGCCTCGTCCTCGGCGGAGAGGATCTCGTGCGCGATGGGCAGCAGTGCGTCGGCGCGCAGCACCTGCGCCGGATCCTCGCGGCTGAATACGGCCGTGCCCGAGTATCCCTTGCGCTCGGCGTGGCTCCACGTCTGGTGGTAGCCCGGCAGGTCGAGGTCGAGCTGACCAGCCTGCAGCTTCGTCTCCTGCAGGGCGATGACGTCGGCGCCAAACGACTCGGCAATCTCGACAAACCCGGGGTCCTTCTTCATGACGGCGCGCAGGCCGTTGACGTTCCAGGAGACGAGGCGCAGGTTGCGGGTGGTGGTCATGGGGCTCCCTCGGGTTGTGGCTCGTGGTGCGGCTGGGTGCGATGTGTGATGTTCTCGCTCAGTACGATACGCAATCTATGGGAGCGGCGCTGCCGGCGGCGCTTGTGCTGTGACCGCTGCTATCGCCCGCCTCTCTTGCAGCTTGCACTCATAGGAGCGTTTGCGGCGCGTTTGTCGAGCAAATGCGCGAGATCGTGCAGCCTGCCGCCGCCCACCGTGTAGCTTGCACTCACAGGAGCGTTTGCGGCGCGTTTGTCGAGCAAATGCACGAGATCGTGCAGCCTGCCGCCGCCCACCGTGTAGCTTGCACTCACAGGAGCGTTTGCGCGCTGCAGCGCCCGGCCCCGCGCGTCGTCGTCACCCGCGCAGCCAGGCCAGCCAGTCGTCCATCTCGCGCCCGGCGCGGGCGTGGTCCATCGCGACGAAGACGAACCGCTCGTAGCCGTCGCGCTCCGCGAGATGCAGCGGGATGTCGCTACCCTCGCCGAGGCCGGTGTCGCGCCCGACAAACCTGTAAGCCCGCTGCCAGATTTCTTGCCCCAGACAGGTTCAAGCGGTGAGCCCCCTGGGTATACAAGACAACTTACGTGTCATTCGCTCCCCAGGCCGAAGACGTCTCTCCCAAGGCAGGGCCTGCCCTCCATCCGGCACTGTTCCTTAAGAAAGAACAAGGGTGGGGTAATGGTTTTGTGTGTAGAGAGAGGAGAGGTTCATGGGACGAAGAATGCAACCGGCCGACGGGGAAGCGACGGGGGCGAAGATGCACGGGTCTTACGGGACCCCAACAGCTTCGCGGGCGTCCGTCATCCGGCCCGCTGCGGCTGACGCCCGGCTCGCCGCGTCTGGCGCCAAAGCGGGCGCGTCTGGTAAGGGTGTGGCTGCGCCTGTCGTCCGGTACACCGCGCCTAGCGCCCACCATGCCACGACTGGCACCGGCGCACCGGCGAACCGGTCTGCCCACATTCCCGACCGCACGTCTCCGGAGGCCTACCGCGACTACCTCGTGGGGCGAGAGCTCGCGCCGGCGACCGTCGAGAAGTACGTGCGCGAGGCGGAGCGCTTCGTGGCCTATGCGTGCCAGGGCGGGTACGCCGCGACGCCGTCGGTCGCGCAACCGATCGCCCTTCCCCTTGCGTCGCTCACGAAGCGGGCGGTCCTCGGTTACAAGGGATGGCTGACCGAGTGCTTCGCCCCCGCGACGGTCAACGCGGCCCTTGCGGCAACCAACAAGTACCTGGCGTTCGTCGGTCGGTCCGACCTGTGCGTGCAGCCCCTGCGCGTGCAGACCGTCGCGTTCCGCCTCCCCGGGCGCGACCTCACGCGCGCGGACTACGAGCGGCTCCTGGCCGCCGCCCGCCAGACCGGTGACGAACGCATGCTGCTCGTGCTCCAGACCGTCTGCTCGACGGGCATGCGCGTGAGCGAGCTGCGCTACGTCACGCTCGAGGCGGTGCGTGAGCGCTCGGCGGTGGTGTCGAACAAGGGAAAGGTGCGGCGCGTGTGGCTGCCCGACCAGCTTTGCGAAGGCCTGCTCGCATACGCCGGCCGGCGCAACGTCGCGAACGGGCCGGTGCTGCTCTCGAGCGCGGGGCAGCCGATCGAGCGCACGTATGTGTGGCGGCACATGAAGGCCCTTGCGCGTCACGCAGGCGTGGACGAGCGCAAGGCCTATCCGCACAACCTGCGCCACCTCTTCGCGCTCACGTATTACGACGCGTATCGCGACCTCGACGCGCTGGGCGAGATCCTCGGCCACGCGCGGGTGGAGACGACGCGCATTTACGTGGCGACGACCGGCGCGGAGCGTCAGCGACAGATTTCGAGCCTGGAACTTGCCGGTGGGGCAGCAACTCCGTTTGCAGAATAAAAGGAGCCGCGGATAAGGGCAGGGCACGCGTCGAGACGCCGCGTGTCAGGCGCGCGTTTTTGTGCGGTTGATTGGTTGATAAGTACTCGACTCTTCAATAAAACCGCAGGTAGAAGGCTCGTGCAACGGAATGGGCGTTCCGTTGCACGCCCCCGATTGATGGGATTTGCGCTTCTAGCTGGGGTTACGTAACCATGAACGCGTAGAAAAATACTCTATTTCCCATATCACTCTTTCAAGCTAATTGAATGTCTTTTCAGCGCCCCCGTGCTATAGTTGCCATACTTATACATATATATGTGGTGCTAGCCGCTCACGGTGCGAGAGGGACAAGCTCGTGCAACGGAACGCCCATTCCGTTGCACGTGACCCGCACGGGGACAAGAATGGGGTTGCCAAATGAAGATCAAAACCGCACTCAAAAGACTCGGGCACACGCTCGTCGGCCTCGCCGCCGGCTGCGCCCTGGCCGTGCTGGCGCCCACGGTGGCGCTCGCCGCGACGCCGATCACTACGACGATTGCCAACCCGGCCGAAACGACGGTCAACCTGTTCGACTACGGCGTGACGGGCGCTCCGACCGACAAGGACACCGGTAGCTTGTGGGTGGGGAATCGCAACAACGGCATCAATGCCGGCCACCTGCTCAAGTTTTTCAATGGCGGTATCGACTTCTGGAACGCCCCCAACCACGGCAACAACGGCGCGAGCGTAACGCCTAACATCGTGAAGTCGACGCTTGAGGATGGCTACCCGGTGCTGTCTGGACGCTATTCTGCAACCAACGAGGTAGGCTCCGGCGTCGACCCGCACGAGTCCCTCGCGTACCTGTTCAACCCGGACAGCAGCTATGACAGCAAGTATCGCACCACCTATGCCGACGTCGACGGCCTCTTCCAGGTTGACCCGAACGACGGCAGCTACTACTACGACAGCTCGCAGAACTTCGCGAGCCTCAACAAGGATGGCAAGAACTTCACGGTCTACAGCGAGCCCTCGAAGACGACCAATGGCGGCGCCCCGAAGGGCCAGTTCTTCCCGTTCAACTCTGCGGCCGACATGGTCGACAACGGAAACATCAAAGTCAACAACGACAAGATCGACCACTGGTTCGGCCTCTCGATGACGACGAGCTTCTCGCAGCCCGCCAACGGCCAGGTGTACAACCAGAACGGCGAGTACGTGCCGATGCAGTACCACTTCAGCGGTGACGATGACGCGTGGGTCTTCATCGACGGCGTGCTCGTGGGCGACCTGGGCGGTACGCACGAGGCCCTGGGGCTCGACATCAACTTCCAGACCGGCGACGTGAATGTCAACGGGAACAAGACGAACCTCAAGGCCCTCTATGACAAGGCCGGCCGGACGAGTGCCACGGAGTGGAAGGGCAACACCTTCGCCGACGGCAGCAACCACACGCTCAACTTCTTCTACCTCGAGCGCGGCGGCTGGGAGTCCGACCTCAAGATCAAGTACAACCTCATCTCCACGAGCGACTACTCCGCCCACAAGGCGCTGCTGAAGTCCGCCACGAACCAGGCGCCGCTGCAGGACGGGCAGTTCTCCTTCGAGCTCACGGGCTCGGCCAATGCTGACGGCACAGGTGCCATCGACCGCGCCTTCATCCCTGCGGCCACGGACCACTCGACGGTGGACACCTCGGACGGCACGCTGCACATCACGGCGACCAACTCTGCCGAGGGCGACGTGAACTTCGGCAACCTGCATCTGAATGACGGCGCCAAGCTGGATGGCAAGACCGCTTACTTCAAGGTACGCGAGACGTCGACCAGCGGGGGCGGCATCGTGGCCGACGGCCAGACGTACTACTTCAAGGGTACGTTCGTGCAGGAAGACGGTCACTGGAAGCTCAAGAAGACCTACTACACTGACGCCACCTACGAGACGCCGGCCACGGACGTGAACTTCGCGAGCTTCGTGAACAGCTATGACGTGGACGCCCAGCCCATCGCCGTGACGGGCACGAAGACCATCAGCGGCGGCGACCCGGCACGCGGGTTCAAGGACGGCGACGCCTTCACGTTCAACGTGAGCGTCGACAACAATGGCCCGCTGCCGAGCAATGCTGACGAGAACGGGAACATCACGATCAACCCAAAGTCGGGGAGCAGCGCGCCCATTAACTTCGGCGACCTCAAGTACAGCCTCGCCGACGCGGGCAAGACGTTCACCTATACGGTGAAGGAGAGCGGCGGCACCCTGCCGGCTGGCGTTTCGGCGGACACTACCGTCAAGACGTTCAGCGTGCATGTCGAAAAGGTCACGACGGACGCCACGGTCTCCCTCGAGACGACGGTTACAGATGCAAACGGCAAAACGCTGGATGCTGATGGCCTGAAGGCGCTCCTCACGTTCAACAACACCTACACGGCCAACCCCGCCACGGTGAGCGGAGAAGGCACCCTCGCTGGCACGAAGACGCTGACGGTGACGAACAGCGACAAGAAGCTCGCCGCTGGTGACTTCACCTTCGTTGCGAAGCAGACAAAGGGCGATACGGTGACGCCGAGCAACGGCCTGACCGTCACGAATGGCGCGAATGGTGACGCCGGTGCCTACGACTTCGGCTCTCTGACGTTCTCCAAGGTCGGCACCTACACCTATGAGGTTGCCGAGCAGAACGACGGCAAGACAGGCTTCACCTATGACAACACGACGTACACCGTGACCTTCACGGTGAGCGACCCCGGTACCGGCACGCTTCAGGTTGACCGTACCGTAACGAGCACGAGTGACAAGGCCGACCTCTCCTTCACCAACAGCTATGCGCCCGAGCCCGCGACGACCGTCGCTCTTGGTGGCGTGAAGGCCGTTACCGCCTCTACCGGCAACGAGTACAAGGGTGGTCTCGACAAGTTCAGCTTCAAGCTGAAGGATTCCGATGGCAAGGTTGTTGATACGGTTGCCGCCGATGCCAATGGCAAGTACAGCTTCGGCACGCTCGACCTCACGACTGTCGGCGATCACACCTATACCGTCTCCGAGGTAAAGGGCAATGAGCCCGGCGTTTCGTATGATGGCGCGACTTACACCGTGACCTTCACGGTCGAGGACGAGGGCGGCCAACTCAAGGTCACAGATACCAAGGTGACTGGTGGCAGCAGCACGTCTGCCGACGCACTCAACTTCACCAACGCCTACGATCCGGCATCCGTGAGCTGGACGCCGTCCGGCACCAAGGTTCTGAACACCACCGAGGGCACCGGTGCCGCGCGCGCCATCACTGACAATGAGTTCTCCTTCACCATCACGGGTGACGACGGCACCAATGAGACCGTGACCAACAAGGGTAACGGCTTCACCTTCTCCCCGATCACCTACACGCAGGTCGGTACGCACACCTACACGATTACTGAGGTTAAGGGCACTGATCCGACCATCGAGTACGACCGGAACTCTTACAAGGTGACCGTCGATGTCACTGATGAGGGCGGCAAGCTTGCGACGAAGGTGACGGGTGGTGAAAGCGTCGCGTTCACCAACACCTACACCCCGTCGGCCGCCACGGTCACCGGTAGCCAGATCAGCGGCACCAAGACCCTGAACGGACGTGCCGCGCAGGATGGCGAGTTCACCTTCGACCTCTTCGACTCTGACGGCAACCTCGTCGACACGGCCACCAACGTTGCAGCCGCGGACGGCGAGGCCAAGGGCTTCGCCTTCTCCAAGGACCTCGCCCTCGACAAGGTGGGCACCTACACCTACACGGTGGTCGAGGAGAACGGCGGCAAGCACGTTGACGGCGTCGACTATGACGACTCCACCTTCGGCGTGACGATCACCGTGACGCAGGACACCGATGCCCACAAGCTCGTCGCCACCGTGTCCACCACCAAGGACGGCGCCGACGCCCCGATTGCCTTCGTGAACACCTACAAGGTCGACACCTTCACGTCCGTCTCGCTCACCGCGAACAAGACGCTGACGGGCAAGGCGCTCGAGGCCGGACAGTTCACCTTCAAGCTCGCGGACGGCAACGGCTACGAAACGACCGGCACGAACGACGCGAGCGGCAAGGTAACCTTCGCGGGCATCCCGCTCGAGCACACCGGCACGTACGCGTTCACGATCTCCGAGGTCAACGACGGCCAGGCCAACGTCACCTACTCCGACGCCACCTACCGCGTGAACGTCACCGTGGTCGACAACGGCAAGGGCGCACTCGAGGTCACGGGCATCGAGTACCCCGACGGCGAGCCGGTGTTCGCCAACACCTACACCGAGCCGCCCGTGCAGACCCCGAGCGACGACGGCTCCGGCGAACCGCCTGCGGAGACCCCGACCGACGACGGCTCCGGCGAGCCCAATAAGGAGCTGCCGCAGACCGGTGACACGAGTGTGAGCCCCGCAGCCCTCGCCTCCGTCGGCATTGCCGCCGTCGCGGCCGTGTGCGCCGGCGTGGTGCTGCGCCGCCGCAACTCGCGCTAGCGAACGCATGAAGTGACGGGCCGGGGCCCCAAGGGGTCCCGGCCCGCTGTCATCTAGGGAGCGTTGGGTACGCAATGACGAAACGCGTGAAGCTCGACCCGTCGGCCAACGCGCGCATCAACGAGCTTGAGCTTGCGATCATGAGGTTCGTGAGCTCGCGCACGGGTGGCGTCGCCGTCCTGGGGCTGTCCGAGTTCGCGAGCGAGCTCGGGCGCAGCAACGCAGCGACGCGCAACGGCCTGCGGTCGCTCGACAAGAAGGGGCTGCTGAGCGTGCGCGCCCGCTTCCTCAAGAACGGTGGCCAGCTCGAGAACGAGTACGAGCTCACGGAGAGCGGGCGCCACATCCTGAAGCTCGCCTGCAACCAGGGGTAGAGTCGCGCGCCGTCGGGCTATGCTGCTAGGTGGCACCCAACGAATCGAGGCTCCTATGTCACAGACCATCACCGACGCCCAGGCGGCGGCAGCTGAGCTTTCCCGCCGCATCGACAGGGCCAAGCGCGTCGTCTTCTTCGGGGGCGCGGGCGTGTCCACCGCCAGCGGGATCCCGGACTTCCGCAGTGTGGACGGGCTCTATCACCAGAAGTTCAAGTACCCGCCCGAGACGATGCTCTCCCATGAGTTCTACGAGGAGCACCCAGCGGAGTTCTTCGACTTCTACCGCCAGAAGATGATCGCCCTGGGGGCCAAGCCCAACCAAGCTCACCTCAAGCTTGCCGAGCTCGAGCGCGTCGGCAAGCTCACGGCCGTGGTGACGCAGAACATCGATGGCCTGCACCAGGCGGCGGGCTCCAAGAACGTGCTGGAGCTGCACGGCTCGGTGCACCGCAACATCTGCCAGCGCTGTGGCAAGGCGTACTCCGCCGAGTGGATCATGGCCCGCGAGCACGAGGATGAACACGGCGTGCCCGTGTGCCCTGCGTGTGGCGGACGCATCAAGCCCGACGTGGTGCTCTATGGCGAGGCGCTTGACGACCACGTGGTGGGCGCCGCCCTGCACCAGATCGCCGCGGCCGACATGCTCATCATCGGCGGCACGAGCCTCGTGGTGTACCCGGCGGCCGGGCTCGTGCAGTACTTCCGCGGAGACGACCTCGTGATCGTGAACAAGGACGCCACGCCGGCAGACTCCCAGGCCGACCTCGTCTGCCAGTGTGACATTGCGAAGGCGTTCGACTTCTAGCGCCCAGGCGAGCGGGGTCTGTGTGCGTGTCCCGCCCGTGGGTTGGGCGCGCGACGCGACCGGCTACAATCGAACGCATTGCACCGACGACGGGAGGACTGTCTACATGCTTCGAGAGGATCTCGCGACGTGGCACTGCGGCTCGCACGAGCTGTCCCTTTCGCGTCCCCGCATCATGGGCGTGCTCAACGTCACACCCGACTCGTTCTCCGACGGTGGCGAGCATGCGGACGCCGACGCGGCCATCGAGTGGGGCATGCGCCTGCTCGACGAGGGCGCCGACATCATCGACGTGGGCGGAGAGTCCACGCGCCCGGGCTTCACGGCCGTCTCGCCCGACGAGGAGGCCAAGCGCGTGGTGCCCGTTATCCGTGCGCTCGTCGACGCGGGTGCCATCGTGTCCGTGGACACGCGTCATCCCGAGGTGGCGCGCCTGGCCATCAAGCTTGGCGCCTCGATTCTCAACGACGTGACGGGATTTACCAATCCGGACATGGTCAAGGTGGCCGTGGAGAGCGACTGCGGATGCATCGTCATGCACGCCGGCGAGGTGTCCGACCACACGCCCCGACGCTCCGTCACGCTCGACTCAAGCCCTGCCGCCCATACGGCCGCGCCCGGCGGCGAGGGCGACGACAAGACGCCCGCGCCCGGCGAGTCGACGGCTTCGGGGCGGGCCGAGAAGCCCGCACAGGCCGAGAAGGGCGGCGGGCTCGACGAGGTCATGCGGCGTAGCGGCGCCCGCGGCGTCACGGCGGCGACGGTGCGTGTGGGGAACCGTCACTTCACCCTGCCCGAGGAGGCGCCCATCATGCGGCGCGTCATGGGGTTCCTCGGCGACCAGGCCCGCGAGCTCATGCGTGCCGGCGTGGCCCGCGAGCGCATCTGCGTCGACCCGGGCCCCGGCTTCGGCAAGCTTGCCGACGAGGACGTCGTGATTCAGCGCGCCACGGCCAAGATGGTCTCGATGGGCTATCCCGTGATGTGCGCCGTCTCGCGCAAGCGCTTCGTGGGCGCGGTGTCCGGCGTGCACGAGGCCGCTGGCCGCGATGCCGCGACGGCGGGCGTGTGCGTGGCCGCAGTGGCGGCGGGTGCGCGCCTGCTCCGCGTGCACGACGTGAGGGACGTGGTGCAGACGCTCGACGGCTACTGGGCCATCGCCCACCCCGACCCGCGTCGCGCGTTCGTGGCGCTCGGCTCCAACGTGGGCGACCAGCTCGGGAACCTGGCGCGCGCCACCGCGCTGATCAACGCCATACCGCTCACGTGCGTCACGGCCGTGAGTCGCGCCTACCAGAGCGAACCTGCCTATGGCATCGCGGACGCCGTGTCCAACGCGGTGGTCGAGATTCGCACCGAGCTGGCGCCGCTTGTGCTGCTCGACGCGCTCCTGGGCGTGGAGCAGGAGCTTGGCCGCACGCGCCCGCAGGGCCCCCACGGCCACGCGCCGCGCACCATCGACTGCGACCTCGTCTGGATGGAGGGCGAGGAGCACGCTGGCAACCGCCTGCGCCTTCCGCACCCGGGCCTCGGCGAGCGCGACTTCGTGCTCACGCCCATGGAGGACCTCATGCACGATCCGGCGCGCTTCCTCGCGCATTCGGGCGTGAAGGTGCTGCCGCGCGAGGAGCGCGTGGGCTTCGTCCAGACCGACCTGGGAGAGATCGCATGGGAGTAAGCGAGACGGACGCGGCCTCCGGCATGCCGGAGGGCCAGGACGTGGACACGCGCGGTGCCGAGGAGCTGCCGACGCTCACGGTCGTGGAGTCGACGGGCTCCACCAACGACGACGTCATGGCGCTCGGTCGTGCCGGCGAGCCCGCGGGCACGACCGTGGCCGCCCACGAGCAGACGCTCGGTCGCGGCAGGCGCGGGCACATCTGGGGCTCTCCGGAAGGTGGGCTCTACCTCTCCGTGCTGCTCCGGCCGCAGGTTCCCATGCACTACCTCATGGGCCTCTCGGCCGTCTGCGCCATGGGGGCGCTCGATGCGCTTGCGTCCCTTGGGGCCACGCGGGCCGCGCTCAAGTGGCCCAACGACGTGGTGGTTCTCGAGGAGGGTGGCCTTCCCGGCGCGGCCCGCAAGCTCGCGGGCATCCTCGTGGAGGCGGGTACGGGCGAGGCCGGTATGTTCGCGGTGTGTGGCATCGGCGTGAACCTCGTGGCGCCCCGCATCGACCTCGGCTCGATGGGCTCGGCGCGCCCGCTCGCCCCGGCCGCCCTCGTCGACGCGATGGCCCCCGGCGCGCCCCTGCCGGGCTTCGACGAACTGGCCGAGGCGCTGCGCCGCGGCATCGTGGCGCGGGTGGACGCGTGGTCGGCCGCCTACGCCGAGGGCCGGGCCGCCGCGGGACCGCTCGCCCCGATCCTGTCGGAGTACTTCGACGAGATCCCGCTGCTTGGCCACGAGGCCGAGGCCGTCCTGCCCGACGGCCGCGTCTGCGCGCGTGGCGAGTTCGCCGGCCTCGACGTCTGGGGCCGCGCGACCCTGCGCCTGGCGGACGGTCGCGAGCTCGACTTCGCGAGCGAGCAGGCGAGCCTGCGTGCCCCGGAGGCATAGCGCCCAGACCGCGCCCCCCTCGCCCCGCGCTCAAGCCTGTGGGCCCGCAGTCCCGCCCCGCAGCCAACGCGTCGGCGCCCCTCTCGCCCCATCAAACCCTTACATACCTTCACCCCATCGCGAGAATCCCTGACAATCTGCGTCTGACGTGACAAATTGCTGACACCCGTCTGAAGGTCGTGTTACGAGCGGCTTCTAGAGTATCGACGCGTCAATTCCGGAAGCGCGCCGTGCACGGGGGACTGCGTCGAGCCATGACGGGCTGGCCTCGGCCTCGACGGCGCGTACAGGGAGAAGGGGTACGTACGTCTAGTCTCAAGATCTCGCACCTGACCGACCTTCATGTGCGCCGCGACTACCGCGGGACGATGTTCGAAACCGCCTACGACATGGCCATCTCGCCAACCGCCTACCTGGAACTTGGCCTGCGCCGCGCCGCGCGCGAGCGTCCCGACGCGCTCGTCCTCACGGGCGACCTCATCCACGAGGGCACGTCCGAGGACTACGAGTTCCTCCGCGCGCTCATCGAGCGCGAGATGCCGGGCGTCCCGGTCGTTCCCGTGTTGGGAAACCACGACAACAAGGCCGAGTTCTACCGGGGCTGGTTCGGCGAGGACCGAGACGGCCGCTACAACGACGTGACCGAGGTCGGCGGCTACCGGTTCGTCACCCTTGACACGTCCACTGAGGGCGAGGCCGACGGGTCCATCGACGCGGATCAGGCGGCATGGCTGTTCGACGTGCTCAAGACCCCCGCGGAACATGGGACGATCCTGTTGGGCCACCATCCGTTCCGTTCCGAGCAGGCATGGTTCACCTGCGAGCTCCCCGAGGGCTTCCTCGACAGGATCCGACGCTCCGACGTCATCGCCTACCTCTGTGGCCACGCCCACTACCTCGAGTCCCGGAGCATGGGTGGGTTCATGCAGGTCACGGGCGAGTCGTTTGACTACGGCGTCGAGACCCTCGTCTCGCGCACCGAGGTTGTCTGGACCGAGACGCGCGCGTTCAACACGTGCTGGGTCGAGGGGCGCGACATCGCGGCGCACGCACACTTCCTCTTCCCGTTCGACCCGGTGATCGCCACGTTCCCGCTTAGCCAGGCGTAGGCCGCCGCACCCGCGGCTGCCGCTCCCGCCGCCCCGGCCGCGCCCGCCACCGACCTCCCCGTCGCCCATCCCACCGTCCCACATCTCATCACGCGCTCCGGCCGGCTCTTCGGCCCAAGCGCCATGTCCACCTGACCCGAATACCGAAAGGACGCAACCATGCAGACCACCCGCCGTGACTTCCTCAAGATTGCCGCCTCCGTCGCTGGCCTCGGCATCCTGGCGCCGCTGTCCGCCTGCGGCACTCCCTCCTCCTCCGCCGCCACGACCGACGGCGGCAAGGTGCAGGTGGAGTACTGGCACACGAACCCACAGAGCCGCGGCGGCGACACCGTCGAGGCCCAGATCGAGGCCTTCAACGCCCAGAGCGCCGACGTCGAGGTCGTGGCCCGCTACAATGACGGCTACGACGGTCTGATGAAGAACCTCCAGGCAGACGCCGCTGCCAACAAGATGCCCGACCTCGTGCAGGTCTCGTACTCGAACATTGAGTACTTCCCCTCCACGTTCGCCTTCACGCCGGCCGACCAGGTTGCGAAGCTCGCGGGCAAGAGCGACTTCATCAGCTCCGAGTTCCCCGACAACATCATCAAGCTCGGCACCGACAGCAGGGGCGAGGTTGTCGGCTTCCCCTATGCCGTGAGCGACCCGATCTTCTACTACAACGCCGACGTCTTTGCCGAGGCGGGCATCGACAAGGCGCCCGAGACGTGGCAGGAGGTGCGCGACGACGCCCGGGTGATCCTGGACAAGACGGGCAAGCAGCCCTTCCACCTGCAGGAGAACGACACCTGGGCGCTCCAGGCGTATCTGGCCTGCAACGGCGGTGACATGCTGAAGTGGGAGGGCCAGAAGGCCCAGGCCACGCTCTCCGACGACGCCAACGTCAAGGCCATGGAGTTCTACTACGAGATGGTGAGGGACAAGCTTGCCATCCACATCTCCACCGACGAGGCCCTCAAGGCGTTCAACGCCGGCGACCTCGCCATGATCGCCACCTCCTGCGCCAACCTCGCCGGCATCGAGAAGGCCGCCCAGTTCACGGTCGCCACGAGCAAGTGGCCGGTGTTCGAGGGCCAGCGACGCAGGGTCCCGGCCGGCGGCTGCGTGCTTGCGGTGACCTCCTCCGACGACGCCAGGCGCAAGGCCGTCATGGAGTTTGTCGAGTACCTCTACCAGGCCGATAACATCGTGGACTGGGTGAAGGGAACGGGCTACGTGGCCCACACCAAGACCGCGCAGGAGTCCGACGCCATGAAGCAGCTCCTCGAGGACGACCCGCTGCGCGCCGCCGCGGCCTCCCAGGTCGACGACATCATCCCCTGGGCGGCCTGGCCCGGGGACTCCGCGCAGCAGGCCCAGCAGACCATCTCCGACATGCGCGACCAGGTGCTGTCGGGCTCCAAGGACGCGAAGACCGCGCTCACCGACGCCAACGACAAGATCAACGGGCTCATCAAATAGCCCCGGGAGTGACTCACATGCCAAAGTCCATGGATGCTTCGGGCGCGGCCGCCGGCCCCGCGCACGGGGCGGCCGCGTCGGGATGTCGCGGCCCGCTGTCGCGCCGCTGCCTGCCCTACCTCCTGCTGCTGCCCGCCGTGGTCATCTTCGCGGTGTTCATGTTCTACCCGCTCGCCAACACGGTGTACCTCAGCCTCTTCGACTGGAACATGATCAGCCCCGTCCGCACCTTCGTGGGGCTCGACAACTACGTCTCCATGTTCACGGACCCCTACTTCACGAAGATCTTGGGCAACACGCTGCTCTACATAGCCCTGCTGCTCCTGTTCAACTTCGTGGCGCCCTACGTCTTCTCGTTCGTCCTGACGTTCGTGATCAAGCGGGGGAGGAGCTTCTACCGCGGCGCCCTGTTCCTGCCCAGCATCATCTCGCTCGTGGTGGGCACGATGCTGTTCGTGTGGCTGCTGAACCCCATCTCGGGCCCGGCCGCCCAGATTGCCTCGTTGTTTGGGATGCACGCGCCCATATGGAGCACCACGCAGGGGCTCGTGATCGTGGTGATCAGCATCATCACCTCGTGGAAGATGTTCGGCTACAACTTCATCATCACGCTCGCCGGCGTGGGCGGGGTGTCGACGGAGGTCGTCGAGGCGGCGCGCGTCGACGGGATCCCCCTGTGGCGCATCTTCCTCAACGTCGTGGTCCCGATGAGCAGCTCGACGGGCATCTACGTGCTTATCCTGTCGATCGTCAACGGCCTGCAGCAGATCTTCACGCCCATCAACATGATCACCCAGGGCGGCCCGGACTACGGCAGCTCCAACATGATCTTCAACGTCTACAACGAGGCGTTCAACTTCTATCGCACGGGCACCGCCTCCGCGTACGCGATCGTGATGATGGCCCTGTTCGTGGTGCTGCTGCTGCTCGAGTTCAAGTATGTCGAAAAGGACATCTACTATGAGAACTGACTCACGCCGCAACCCGCACCCCGGCACCCCCGCCGGGGCGGGGCGCCTTGGCTGGCACGTCGTGCTGATGGTCCTCGTGGCCATATCGCTCGGGCCCATCGTGTTCGCAACCGTCGGGGCCTTCCTCTCCATGGGCGGGCTGACCAACGGCGACCTCCTGGGGTCCCTCACGCTCGACAACTTCGCCACGATCACGCGCTCGCTGCCGATCGCCCAGATCACCCTGAACACGCTGTTCATAGCCGCCGCCTGCACGGCGTTCAAGGTGGTCACGAGCGTGCTGGCCGCCTACGCCTTCGTGTACCTCGAATTTAAGGGGAAGACCGTGCTCTACGTCGTGCTCATCAGCACGATCTTCATCCCGTTCACGGTCACGATGATCCCCAACTACCTCACCATCTCCAGGCTGGGGCTGCTCGACACCGTCGTCGGCGTCATCCTGCCGCAGCTTGCCGACGCGTCGGGCATCTTCCTGGTCCGCCAGGCCATGCGCGCAATTCCCAAGTCGCTCATCGAGATCTCGCACCTCGACGGCGTCGGGGAGTTCCGCATCATGCGCGACGTGGTGCTGCCCGTGTGCCGCCCCACGGTCACGGCCACCGGCATCATCTTCTTCATCAACGCCTGGAACGAGTACGTGTGGCCCACGCTGATCCTGCGCTCGAGGCAGAACTTCACGCTGTCGTTGGCCATGCAGGTCTTCACCGACACCGAGGGCGGCGTGCAGTACCCCCTGATCTTCGCGATGGCGGTCATCTCCATGATCTTGCCGGTCGTGCTGTATCTCGTGTTCCAGCGCCAGATCATCAGCACGTTCGCTTCGTCGGGCATCAAGGGCTAGGCCGGGCTGGCGCGCGCCCAACCGGCCCGCCACGCGTGGTCGCGCGCATCCGCGCGCGCCCGCCCACCCGACAAGGCGGCCTGCCCGGCCGAGCGGCCGCCCCCACTCACCATAGAAAGGTACCTGCCATGGCAGAGCACGACATCGTATTCGACCACGTCGAGAAGAGCTACGGGGACGTGAAGGTCATCCGGGACCTCAACCTCACCGTGCGGGAGGGCGAGCGCCTGGCCATCCTCGGCTCGTCGGGGTGCGGCAAGTCCACGACGCTGCGCATGGTGGCCGGGCTTGAGGAGATTACCGGTGGGGACCTGCTCATGGGCGGGACGCGCGTCAACGACATCCCCGCGGGCGACCGCGGCGTCTCCATGGTGTTTCAGAACTACGCCCTCTACCCGCACATGACTGTCGCCGACAACGTCACCTATGCGCTGCGCGTCCACAGGGTCGACAAGGCGGAGGTGCGTGCGCGCCTTGACAACGCCCTCGACATCCTGGGCCTCTCCGAGTACCGCGACCGCAAGCCCCGCGAGCTCTCGGGCGGCCAGCGCCAGCGCGTGGCCCTGGCGCGCGCCATCGTGAAGCGCTCGCCCTACCTGCTGCTCGACGAGCCGCTGTCCAACCTCGACGCCCAGCTGCGCGTGCAGGCGCGCAAGGAGCTCGTGAAGATCCACCAGATGTTTGGGCAGACGTTCCTCTACGTCACCCACGACCAGGTGGAGGCCATGACCATCGGCGACCGCATCGCCCTGTTCGACCGCGGGGAGCTCCAGATGGTCGACGCGCCGTTTCGCGTGTACAACCGCCCCGTTAACGTGTTCGTGGCCAAGTTCATCGGCTCGCCGTCGATGAACGTCCTCGACGCGAGCGTGTGCGACGGCAACCTCGCCGTCGGGGCGCAGCGGGTGGCGCTGCCCGAGATGTGGCGCGACGTCGTGCGCGCGGCCGGTGTGGAGAGGGTCCAGCTCGGGGTGAGGCCCGAGCGCCTCAGCGTGACCGACGCGGGCGGGCCCGCGGGCGCCACGGCGCTGCGCGGCGAGGTGCTCTACACCGAGGACTACGGCAACCGCCTGGGGATCTACGTGTCCGTCGGGGATGCCGAGGTTGTGGCGATGTGCCTGTCGTCCGAGGTCAGGGAGGGCGACCATGTGGCGCTTGGCCTGGACTTCGACCACATCCACCTGTTTGACGCCGCAACCGGGGAGAGCCTTCCCTACCCGAGGCAGCTCGATGAGATGGAGACGATAGGGGAGGGCCGGGCAGTGGCGTAGGCATGGGGCGGTCGTGGGAGGGCCGTCCCCGTGCCCCACGTGCCCCTCGCCCGCTCGGCGTAGGGGCTCCCTTCCGCCTCGCATGCACGACACGGGACCCGCGCCCCCTCGCGCGGCGCTACCCCTGGTGGTGCTGCCAGATGCGCCAGATGCCGCGCAGCGTGAGGTCCAGGTCGACGGCGTCAAACAGGTCGGTCGCCTCGCCGATGATGCGGGACAGCCCGCCCGTCGCGACGACGGGGCACGCGAGCGCGGCCGTTCGGGCGGCCTCGGCCCGCTCGGCGGTCTCCGCGTCGGGCGTCGTGGGCTCGCCGGGCGCGCGCATCTCGCCCACCGTTCGCGCCTTGTCCAGCACGCGTTGCTCGGCCTCGTTCGCAAGCTGCGCCCTTATGCGCGCGACAAGCCCCTCGGCCTGCGCCGCCACGCCCAGGACGAGGCCCGCCTGCAGAGCGTGCTCGGTGGTGTCGCCGATGGCCGAGGGCGGAACCTCGATGGGAATGCTCGCCAGTTTGGCGGCTCGGCTGAACAACGCCGACGCCGAGAGCATGAGTCCCGGAGCGATGCAGCCCCCGCGGTAGCGGCCCTCCGTGTCGACCACGTCGATGTTGGTCGCCGTCCCGAAGTCCACCACGATGGCGGGGGCTCCGTAGAGGCCGCGTGCCTCCACGGCGTTGGCGATGCGGTCGGCTCCCACCTGCTCGGGGAAGGGCATGGCTATGGGCATGCAGCAGTCGCGGCTGCCGCGCACGATGTCGGGCTTCTCGCCCAGCGCATCAGCGAGGGCGGTCTCCCACATGGCGGTGAGCACGGGCACCACGCTCGCCACGGCCGCGGCGTTCACGACGTCAAGCGAGAGACCGCGCAGGCGCAGGAACTCGCGCAGGTGGGCGTGCAGCTCGTCGGACGTGTCGTTACGGTCGGTCTTGAGCCGCCAGTGATGGCGGATCTCGCCTCGTTCCAGAAGGCCGATGGTCGTCTGCGTGTTGCCCACGTCGATGGAGAGGAACATGCTCAGCTCCTGGGTCGAGACCTCCGGGCGTCACGGCGAAAGTGGCTCTGCGCACGAAACCCCGGTTTTTCGTGACATTTTCATGACGACGAACAGGCGACATGCTACCATTCAAAGGCTTGTTCGCTCTGGTCGGAAACCAGAGCACCCCCCGAAACCATCCGGGGGCCGCCAATGCCCGGCTCGCTCGGGCAAGATCGGATAGGAGTTCTGCCATGAAGAAGGGTATCCACCCTCAGTACGGTCTGTGCACCGTGCGCTGCACCTGCGGCAACACCTGGGTCACTCGTTCCACGGTCTCTGAGATGACCGTCGACCTGTGTGACAAGTGCCACCCGTTCTACACCGGCCAGCAGAAGCTCGTCGACACCGGCGGACGCGTCCAGCGCTTCTCCAACAAGTTCGGTGGCGCCGCCGCCGCTCAGCTCGAGAAGGCCGCTGCCGCCAAGGCCGAGCGCGAGAAGAAGGCCGCCGAGGCCGCTGCCGCCAAGAAGGCCGAGCGCGAG
>UWSJ01000014.1 GCA_900549525.1 uncultured Coriobacteriaceae bacterium
TGACCATCATGTTCCGCGGTCGCGAGATGGCCCACCCCGAGCAGGGTCTCAACGTTCTTGAGCGCCTGGCCGACGACCTCAAGCCCTACGCCACGGTCGAGAGCCAGCCCAAGATGGAGGGGCGCAACATGCACATGCTCGTCGCGCCTATCAAGGGTGCCTTCGATGAGAAGCCCGCGCCCGCCGACGAGAAGGATACGAAGGAGAACTAGCATGCCCAAGATGAAGACCCACAAGGGTACGGCCAAGCGCTTCCGCCGCACCGGCACCGGTAAGCTCATGCGCGCCAAGGCGTTCAAGAGCCACATCCTCAGCAAGAAGTCCCAGAAGCGCATCCGCAACTTCCGCAAGGAGGCCGAGATCTCTGCGGCCGATTCGAAGGTTGTCAACGCTCGTCTGGCCGGTCGCTAAGCGCACTCGCGCCATCCCGTTCGAGCGGTTTCTAGCCGCTCACCAACGTTATTCACTAGGAGTTGATTTCACATGGCACGAGTCAAGCGCGCCGTCGCCGGTCGTAAGAAGCGCAATACCCTGAAGGAGCTCTCCAAGGGCTACTACGGCACCTCCTCCCGCACCTTCCGCGGTATGAAGGAGCAGGTTCGTCACTCCCTGCAGTACCAGTACCGCGATCGTCGCAACAAGAAGCGCGACATACGTGCGCTCTGGATCCAGCGCATCAACGCCGCTGCTCGCATGAACGACATGAGCTACTCCACGTTCATGCACGGTCTCAAGGTCGCCGGCGTTGACCTCGACCGCAAGGTGCTCTCCCAGATCGCCTACGAGGACGAGGCCGCGTTTGCCGCTCTCGTCGAGGTTGCCAAGAAGGCCCTCGCCGAGTAGCCTCGAGCATTCGGTTCGATCGTTTTGAGCCCGTGCGCCGAAATGGCGCACGGGCTTTTCTCTTATGGAGCAGGGTTCGTCAATGGTGTGGCCGCGATGGCCCGGGAGCGAACTCTTGGGCCAAGCTCCGCTATGAGCTCGGTGCGGGTTTATGGCAAGCGCGGAACGTACCTATGACACGCTTGGCCCAAACTGTATGGATTGCATTGAGCTTGAGGCGCGTGCGGCCCAGCTAGCGGCCCTCGCGCCGATCCTCGCGCTCGAGCTCGCGGATCTCGCGGCGCACCTCGGCGTACTCCTCCCGGCGCTCCTGCTCTACGGCAAACGCCGGGTCGTCGGGCCCCACAAGCTCGTCCTCGCCGCTCTTGGGGTTGTAGTGGTGCAGGAGCACCGGCTCGAACAGGTGCAGGTGCGTGGCGAAGGCAAAGGACGCGCCGATGAGCACACAGAAGGTCACGATCCTGATGCTGAGCTCAACCTGCGTCATGAAAACGGCGCCGGCACAGAGCAGCGCGGTCCAGGCGTAGATGAGCAGCACCGCCTGCTTCTGGTTGTAGCCCTCCTGGATGAGCCGGTGGTGGATGTGCCCCTTGTCGGCATGCCCCACGCTCACGTGCGCGCGCCTGCGGCGGATGATGGCCGAGAGCGTGTCCACGATGGGCACGAACGAGATGACGAGCGGGATGATGATCGTGGTGAGGCCCGCCATGCGCGTGACGTTGAGCAGCGAGATGGCGCCGAGCGAGAAGCCCAGAAGCAGCGAGCCGCAGTCGCCGATGAAGATCGAGGCGGGGTTAAAGTTATAGGGAAGGAACCCGAGCGTGGCGCCCGCGACCGAGATGGCAAGCGCGGCGGCATCGAGCCGCCCGGAAAGGTTGGCGAGGAAGAACAGCGTGCAGCACGAGATGAACGTGACGCCGCTCGAAAGCCCGTCGAGGCCGTCGATGAGGTTGATGATGTTGACGTAGGCCACGAGGTAGAGAACCGTGATGGGATAGGCGGCCCACCCCAGCACGATCTCGCCGGGGGCGAAGGGGTTCACGATGGCGCCGACCGTGAGGCCGCCGGAGACGGCGATGACCGCCGCGAGCACCTGACCGGCCAGCTTGGCGAGGGGCCTGAGGTTACAGACGTCGTCGATGGCCCCCGTGAGGAAGATCGTAAGAAACGCGAGGGCAAGCATGTAGTAGTTGACCGTCGAGAAACGCCCGGGAATGAGCACGACGGGCCACCCGAGGCTGGTCGTCCCGTAATACTGCACGCAGACGGCGGCTATGAGCGCGAGGAAGACCGCGATGCCGCCCATGCGCGGGATGGTCGTCTTGTTGATGCGACGCTTGCTGGGCTTGTCGACCGCCCCAAGGGAAATCGCGATGCGCCGGGCGAGAGGCGTGGTGGCGAGTGCCACGATAAACGCCGTGACGAACAGCGCGGCGTAGGGGATCCACCATCTCACCAAGCGAGGCACCTTTCATTGAGCCGCGGGCGTGCGACATAGTCCGAGGGCCGACCCCTTTGGCCGACCGCATGCGCGACGGCTCCGTCCGCGCATGGCATGACATCATACCAGCCTCCCCTTAAGGGTTTATGGAAGAGGGGACGAGCGGTGTCGGGTGGGTGGCGCCAGAGCGTGTAGTGCCGGGGCAACGACGCCGGGCAAGAGGCACCGGGGCGAGGGAGTGCCGCCTCGCGCGAACGGCGCCGCAATGGTCCGCACATGCAAGGAGCACGCCGGAAGGCGACCCCGTAACCTTCGCCATGTCAAGACTGGTAACGACGAGCGGCGTGGGTATAGTGGGAGACGTCAGCCCCCCGCAGGGCAAACTGGGTGAACCGACAAGCGTTTCCTGGGAGCCCATATTCCGTGCCTAGTACAGGCATCCTCCGCTGTTGAGGAAGCTGGAACAGCCGGTGAGGGCACCCACCTTTTGAGAGGTGGGTTCATTATCGCACCTGCGGGGGGCGACGTTGTCTTTTTGCGATTCGCAATTGACACATGCGCGGGGCACGGTACAATAGCCCTCGCGCTAACGCGCCTGGGGACGTAGCTCAGCTGGGAGAGCGCTGCCGTCGCATGGCAGAGGCCGAGGGTTCGATTCCCTTCGTCTCCACCAGTAGCTTGTAGGAGCGGGTCACGCTTGTGGCCCGCTCTTTTCGTATGCGGAGGTAACGTGCGCTTCAAGGCCTATGGCTCGTGTCGGCTGTGCCCGCGCGCTTGCGGGGCCGCGCGCAATGACGGCGCGCGCGGCGTGTGCGGGGCAACCTCCGAGCTTCGTCTGGCACGCGCGGCCCTGCACTTCTGGGAGGAGCCTCCCATCTCGGGCGAGGCGGGAAGCGGCGCCATCTTCTTCTCCGGCTGCCCGCTCAAGTGCGTCTTCTGCCAGAACCGCGAGATCAGCGCGGGCAACTTCGGGCACGTCGTCACCGTGGCGCGCCTTGCCGAGATCATGCTCGAACTCCAGGGCCAGGGTGCGCTCAACATCAACCTCGTCACGCCCTCGCACTACACGCCACAGGTCGTCGAGGCGGTTCGGGAGGCGCGTGCGGCAGGGCTTACGCTGCCGATTGTGTGCAACACCTCGGGCTACGAGACGGTGGAGACCGTACGCGAGCTTGCCCGGGTGGTTGACGTGTGGCTCACCGACTTCAAGTACGCGGACGCGTCGCTTGCGGCAAGGCTCTCGGGGGCGAGGGACTACCCGACGGTTGCGGCCGCGGCGCTTACCGAGATGCTGCGAAGCCTGCGCGACGCGGGCGGGCGCACCGAGGGCGACGACGGTCACATGTTGCGCGGCATCATCGTGCGCCATCTCGTGCTGCCCGGGCATACCGACGACTCGATGGCCGTGCTCGACCGCGTGTGGGGCATCGGGGGCAACGAGCTCGACATCTCCGTCATGAACCAGTACACGCCCAACGCCGTGTGTCGCAGGCGCGGGGGAGACCTTGCGCGCGCCCTTGGTGACGACGAGTACGAGATCGTCCTCGACCACGCCGACGACCTTGGGTTCGAGCGCATGTGGTGGCAGCAGGGCGGAACCGTCTCGGAGAGCTTCGTCCCCGCCTTCGACGCGACGGGCGTCGACGGGCCGGAGCTGGGCGGGGGTGCCGACAGGACGGGTGCCTGCGGGCCGGAGCTGGGCGAAGACGCTACATAAGGGCGCGGCGCGACAAAACGGGTAGACTCAGACGCATCGCACGTCTGATTCACGTTAGGAGCACGGATGTCAGAGAACGGATCGCCGCTCAGCGACGAAGAGCGCGCCGAGCTCGAGCGCCTGCGGGCCGAGAAGGCCACGCGTGACCGAGCCGCCGCCGATGCGGCGAAACGCGCCGAGCTCGAGCGCCTGCGCCGCGAGCAGCGCGAGGCCGAGCAGGACGAGCGTGACGCCCGCCGTCGCGAGCAGGCCCGCGACATCATGGAGCCCGACGAGGACCTCAAGATGCCGCTTGCCCAGAAGCTCGTGCTGCTGTTCGTCGCCATCATCATCGGCTGGTTCGTCGTCTACGTCCTCGGCGGACAGCTCATGCCAAGGCCGTAAGGCATCCGCCCCGCGGGCGTTCGCATCCGCGCGGGGCCGTGCCCAGTTGTTTCCAGGGCCGCCCGGACACCCCGGACGACGCGCAATCACTCGCAAAAGGGGAGTGTCATGTCGCTCACAGACGTCACCAAGCCCACCGACGTATCCCTCAACACCGACCTCTACGAGCTCACGATGGCCCAGGGGTTCTGGGAGGCGGGCATGACGGACACCCGCGCCTGCTTCACGGTGTTCTTCCGCGAGAACCCCTTCAAGGGCGGCTACGCCGTCGCCTGCGGCACCGGCCAGATCCCGGCGCTCGTGGAGAACTTCCGCTACACCGACGAGGACGTCGACTACCTCGCGAGCGTGCAGGCTCCCGGCGGCGGGGCCATGTTCAAGTCCGAGTTCCTTGCGTGGCTGCGCGACTTCCGCATGGACGTCGACGTGTGGGCCGCGCGCGAGGGCGAGGTGGTCTTCCCCCGGGAGCCCATCGTGCGCGTCGAGGGCCCCATGATCGCCTGCCAGCTCATCGAGACGGCCCTGCTCAACCTCGTGAACTTTCAGACGCTCGTGGCCACCAAGGCCGCCCGCGTGGTGCAGGCGGCCGAGGGCCACGCCGTCTCCGACTTTGGCCTGCGCCGTGCCCAGGGCCCCGACGGCGGCCTTGCGGTGGCGCGTGCCTCCTACGTGGGAGGTGCCGGCTCCACCTCCAACTGCCTCGCCGGCAAGATCTACGGCATCCCCGTTTTTGGCACCCACGCCCACAGCTGGGTCATGGCCTTCCCCTCCGAGCTCGAGGCCTTCCGCGCCTTCGCGCGCTCGATGCCCAACAACTGCGTGCTGCTCGTCGACACCTATGACGTGCGCCAGGGCCTTGCCAACGCCGTGACCGTTGCCAAGGAGATGGAGGCCGCGGGCGAGCGCCTCTCGGCCGTGCGCATCGACTCCGGCGACCTCGCGAAGCTCTCCAAGCTCGCTCGGAAGACCTTTGACGACGCAGGGCTTCCCTATGTCAAAATCAGCGCCTCCAACGACTTGGACGAGTACACCATCCAGTCGCTCTTTGCCCAGGGCGCGCCCATCGACTCCTTCGGCGTGGGCACCAAGCTCGCCACCTGCGACCCGCAGCCCTCGCTTGGCGGCGTCTACAAGCTCGCCGCGGTCAAGAAGCCGGGCGACGAGACGTGGCGGCCGGTCATGAAGCTCTCCGAGATGGCCTACAAGCGCACCATCCCGGGCATCCAGCACGTGCTGCGCTTCGTGGACGGCTCGGGCTGCCCCATGGGCGACGTCATCGTGGACGACGCCGCGCTTGCGGGTGACCCCGGCCTCGCCGTTGACGTCACCGACGCCGAGCGCACCTACGACCTCACGGCGTACAGCTCCTTTGAGCTGCTCGTGCAGATGGTGGAGGGCGGCCGCGCGAAGGGCGCCCCCAGCACGCTCGACGAGGCCAAGCGCCTGTGCCGCGAGTCGCTTATGCACGTCGACCCGGCCGTCCGGCGCTTCCTCAACCCGCAGATCTATCCCGTGGGCGTGGAGCGTGGCCTCGCCGAGCTGCGCGCCCGTCTCGCTCGCGAGGAGCGCACGAGCCAAGGCCGCTAGCGTCGCCCGGGGAACAGGCACCAATCCGCCATGTCGCCCTGGGGACTGGCCCCACGCGACACGCCGTTCGCGTTTGCGCGAAGTCGCGCTTTGTTACACTCATCCGCTAGCCAACAGATGCCGCGCCCACGGGGCGCGCGAGTAGTCGAGAGGAACCGCCGTGCAGGAGACGATCGAGAAGCTGGTACGCGAGGCCGTCCATGCGGCGCAGGCCGCAGGTGAGCTGCCTGAGTTCGAGGTCAAAGATCTTGGCCTGGAACGCCCGGCTGACCCCGCCAACGGCGACTGGTCGAGCACCGTGGCCCTGCGCTCGGCCAAGCTCGCCCACAAGGCGCCGCGCGCCATCGCCGAGGCTATCGTGGCCCACCTGCCCGAGAGCCCCGAGATCGAGCGCGCCGAGGTGGCGGGCCCGGGCTTCGTGAACCTCTACCTCTCGACGGCGGCGGGCAACTCGATCTTCCGCACGGTTCGCGAGCAAGGCGCGGACTTCGGCCGCTCCAGCCTGGGCGCTGGCACCAAGGTGCAGGTCGAGTTCGTCTCGGCCAACCCCGTGGGCCCGCTCCACATCGGGCACGGCCGCTGGGCGGCGCTCGGCGACTCGCTCTGCCGCGTCCTCGAGCACGCCGGCTACGACGTCGAGCGCGAGTACTACGTGAACGACCACGGCAACCAGATGAACATCTTCGGCAACTCGGTGGCCGAGCGCTACCTGCAGCTTGCCGACATCATGGACGCGCGCGGCGTCGACGCCCACGCCGCCCACGAGGCGCTCATCGCCGACTGGCAGGCCTTCGTCGACGACGAGGCCGACGAACACCCCGAGGCGCACCCCTACATGGACGCCTTCCGCGCCAAGCTCGGCGCCGACTCCTACGGCGGCGACTACATCATCGACCTCGCCGCGCACTTCATGGAGACCGACGGTGCCAAGTGGGTCGACGCCGACCCCAAGGAGCGCATGCTCTCCTTCCGCGAGCGCGGCTACAAGCTCATGCTCGAGGACATCCGTCACACCTGCTCCGACATGCGCACCACCTTTGACGTGTGGTTCTCCGAGCGCTCCCTCTACGAGAAGGACGCGAGCGGCACGAGCGCCGTCGACCGTGCCTTCGCCCGCCTGCGCGAGCAGGGCTACCTCTACGAGAAGGACGGCGCCCTCTGGTTCCGTTCGACGGACTTTGGTGACGACAAGGACCGCGTGCTCGTGAAGGAGAACGGCGACTACACCTACTTCGCCTCCGACGTGGCCTACCACTGGAACAAGTACGAGCGCGTCGACCACGTCATCGACGTGTGGGGCGCCGACCACCACGGCTACATCGCCCGCGTGCGCGCCGCCACCGACGCCCTCGGCTACGAGGGCAAGTTCGAGGTGCTGCTCGGCCAGCTCGTGAACCTGCTGAGGAACGGCCAGCCCGTCAAGATGAGCAAGCGCAAGGGCACGATGGTGCCGCTGCGCGAGCTGCTCGACGAGGTGGGGGCCGACGCCACGCGCTTCACGCTCGTCTCCAAGAGCTCCAACCAGATGATCGACTTCGACATCGAGGCCGTGAAGCGCCAGGACAACACCAACCCGGTCTACTACGTGCAGTACGCGCACGCCCGCATCTGCTCCATCCTGCGCCGTGCCGCCGGCGTGACGGACGCGGAGGCTGCCGAGCTTGGCATGGACGAGGTGGCCACCCGTGCGGTGAGCCTCGACTGCGACCTTTCCGTGCTCACCGACCCCGCGGAGGCGGCGCTCGCCCGCAAGCTCGGCGAGTTCGTCGGGCTCGTGGAGGGCTGCGCCCGCGACCGCGCGCCGTTCCGCCTCACGCACTACGCGCAGGAGCTCGCCGGCGCCTTCCACGCGTTCTACACCGTCTGCCAGGTGCTCCCCAGCGAGGGCCGTCCGGTGGACGCCGCTGTCTCCCAGGCGCGTCTTGCCGCCTGCGACGCCACGCGCCGCGTGCTCGCGCTCACGCTCTCGCTCGTGGGCGTCTCCGCTCCGGAGCGCATGTAACTCGCTTGCGGGCTTTCGCCCGGGCCGCGCGAGCTCGGGCGGGCATATGCCTTGTGACGGGCGACCGGTATTGGCCGGTCGCCCGTTTTGCGTTCGCGTGACCATGACGCTCGTGCTATAGTCACTCACGTGGGGCAAGTGCCCCGTTTACGCCGCCGGTTCGCGGCGTCTCTTCCATCTTTATGTTCCCATGGCCAGCATCCACGCGTGCGGCAGCGCGTTGGTTCCGTGAAGGCCAGGGGAGGCGGCCTTGCCGCCCGACACGAAGGATCACACGTGACAGACGAGAACACCGAGGCCCCGCAGGCTCCCAAGCGTCGCAGGACGCGTGCCAAGAAGGCCTCGCAGGCCGAGGAACCCCAGCCCCAGGCGCAGGGCTCTCAGCAGCAGAGCGATGGTGGCCATACTCCTGCCGAGCACGAGCAGCGACGTCCTCGTCGTCGTGCCCGCAAGGGCCAGGGAGGCGAGGAAGCGCAGCAGTCCATGCGCCCCGGCCGCTTCCAGCAGCAGCGCTTCCAGCAGCAGGGCCAGCAGCGCCGCCGCCAGAACAACAACCAGCGTCACGGCGGCAGCCAGGGGCAGGGGGCCGAGCCCAGCCTCTCGCGCGAGGCGCTCTCTTCCATGCTCGTGGCCGAGCTCCGTGGGCATGCCGCGCGTCTCGGCGTGGAGTACGTGGGCGTCCGCAAGCCCGAGCTCGTCGAGGCCGTCTACACGGCGTCGGCCCGGGCGGAGGGCTTCCGCGAGACGGCCGGCGTGCTCGACCTCACCAACGAGGGCTACGGGTTCGTGCGCACGGGCAACTACATGCCCGGTGACGACGACGCCTTCGTGCCCCAGCAGCTCATCAAGCACCTGGGGCTGCGTCGCGGAGACTGGGTCGAGGGCACGGTGCGTCCCAGCCGTCCCAACGACAAGTACCCGGCACTCCAGCGCGTCCGCTCGGTCAATGGCCTCGACCCCGAAGCCATTCGCAACCGCCCGCGCTTCCGCGACCTCACGCCGGTCTATCCCAACGAGCGCCTCACCATGGAGCATGGCCGCGACTCCATCACCGGCCGCGCCATCGACCTGCTCGCGCCCATCGGCAAGGGCCAGCGCGGCCTCATCGTGAGCCCTCCCAAGGCTGGCAAGACCACGGTGCTCAAGCGCATCTGCGAGTCTATCGCCGCCAACAACCCCGAGGTCTACCTCATCTGTCTGCTCGTCGACGAGCGCCCCGAGGAAGTCACGGACATGCAGCGCTCCATCAAGGGCGACGTCGTGGCATCCACCTTTGACATGCCCGCCGAGAACCACACCTCCGTCTCCGAGCTCGTGATCGAGCGCGCCAAGCGTCTCGTGGAGATGGGTCGTGACGTGGTCGTGGTGCTCGACTCCATCACGCGCCTTGCCCGCGCCTACAACCTGGCGCAGCCGGCGAGTGGCCGCATCCTGTCGGGCGGCGTCGACTCGGCGGCGCTGTACCCGCCCAAGAAGTTCCTCGGTGCGGCCCGCAACATCGAGCACGGCGGCTCGCTCACCATCCTCGCCTCGGCCCTTGTCGAGACGGGCTCGAAGATGGACGAGGTCATCTTCGAGGAGTTCAAGGGCACCGGCAACATGGAGCTCAAGCTCGATCGCGAGCTGGCCGACAAGCGCATTTTCCCGGCCATCGACCCGGTTGCCTCGGGCACGCGCAACGAGGAGCTGCTCATCGACGCCGAGATCCAGCCCTTCGTATGGGGCATCCGCCGCATCCTCGCCAACATGAACAACATCGAGCGCGCCGAGGCCGCCCTCATCAAGGGCCTGCGTGCTACGAAGGACAACCAGGAGTTCCTCATCCGCTCTGCGAAGAAGGCACAGGTCACTGATTATTCCGATCCGGCCTAGGCTGGCGCGAATCGTACCTGCGCAACGGCGCTTTGTTGCGCTATAGTCTGATGCACCGTTCGACATGCTCGGGCGGTGCATGCTTTATAGATGTTCGAGCGACGGTACCCACAGATACAACGAACCCAGCCGTTGCCCGATTTACCCGGCATCCATGCCGGGTGGTCGCCGCAATCTCCCGTATCTGCACCGTCGCCTCTCGGGGGAGGCGTTGGTACATGACGAGCAGGATCTGCAGCCCTGCTATCTTTGCCGGTCTGAGCGGCGCGGCGGCGTGGGCGGGCCCAACGGTGGCCTCTGCGGCCACGGTGCCAAGCACCTTCCCCGCTCCCAGTGCGGGCATGTCGTTCGTGGCGGGCTGCCTCGTAGGTGCCGTCGTGGCGAGTGGCACGAGCGTTGTCATGGGCCGTGTGCTCGACGCCCGTGACGCGGCGCGTGTCTCGGCAGGGGGAGCCAGCGCTGGCGAGTCCGCGACGGATGCCGCGTCTGCCCCCGCCTCGGCGTCGAGTTCTGCGAAGGCTGGCGTGAAGCGTGCACCTTCCCGCGACTGGAAAAGCGAGGGGGCCGACGGCCCTGCTCCCCAGCCCGCCGACCTCGTGGACGTGGCCGAGGACTATGTGCGAGGCATCACGCGCGCCGGGCGCGTGGCGGCACGCGCCAAGGGCGTCGCGGGCGTCCTGGCCGAGCGCCTGGGGTCTTCGCGCATGGAGGGCCTGCCTGTCATCGAGCGCGCGGACGGCAGCGTGGCCGACCTCGGCGAGTCGTGGTGGGACGACGCGATGGCGACGGAGGGCATGAGCGTCGCCGCTCCTTCGATGTCCTTCTCCGCAAGCGAAGAGGCCGAGAGGCCCGAGCGGAGGCCTCCTGCCAACGCCGAGATTGCCGCACGCGTGGCGCCCGTGGCCGAGGAAGCCGAAGGGTCTGGCGGTGTCTCGACTGCAGCCAAGAGCGTCTCTGCTGCTGCCGAGGACACGGCCGACCTCAAGCGCGAGGACCTCTGGGCCGTGGCGCTCGCCGCGCTGGACGACAAGTTCGAGGAGCAGATCGCCATCGGCCCCGAGTCCCAGGACGTTGCCTTTGGGGCCGGCGACGACGACCATGACCCGCTGGACGAGCCGGAGGGGCTCGAGCCGGTGACGCGTTTCATGCCGTTCCGCCCGCAGGCGGGGCACCCCGAGGTCGACGACACCGACAGCTACGTTGACCTGCTCATTGACCAGGAGTTCTCGCGCAATCGAAGCGACGTTGCCCGTGACAGCGCCCGCAAGGTCGCGAAGCGCTTCAAGCGGAGCTATCTCAAGGTGATTGACGGCGGCACGGGCGAGGTGCCGACCGCTGCGGCGACGCGTTCGCTGGGGCGGCGGCCGCGCCACCTCGCGGCCCGGCGGGCATGACGTCGAAAAGGGCTGCGGCGCTTCGCTGGTCGCTCGTGGTGGTCTGGATACTCTTCGTCTGGAGTCGGTCGCTCTTTGACGGGCCGGACTCCACCGCCCAGAGCAACGTCGCCGTCGCAATCGTACGGCCGCTGCTTGTGGCGCTTGGCGTGCGCGACGCGGCACTCATGTCGTTTCTTGTGCGCAAGGCGGGCCACGCTTGCGAGTACGCCGTGCTTGGAGGGCTGCTCGCGTGGGCGGGGCGTGCGGGAGACGGACGTCGCACCAAGCTCCGGGCGTGGGCGCCGCTCGCCCTCGCCGTGGCGACCGCCTCAATTGACGAGACCATCCAGCTCTTTGTGCCCGGACGCTCGGGCGCGCTGCGTGACGTCCTCATCGACTGCTGCGGCGCCACCGTCGGCTTCGTGATTCTGCGCTGCTGCGCCGCCGCCCGCGCCCGTCACTCTCGCTGACAAGAGCGGGACGCAGGGCGAGCAACGCGCTGCGTGCGAGTGGCGTGTGGCGAGCAGTGCGGGACTAGAGCTCGGTGACGGTCGTTCCCTCGGCGCTTGCGGCGAGGGTGTGAACCCAGAGGCCATCCACGCCCGTTGCCCGTGCCGCAGCGGCCACGTGCTCCGCTGCGGCGTCTCCGTTGCAGACGGCCATCATGGTCGAGCCGGATCCCGAGATCACGAACGCGGTCGCCCCCGCCTCGAGCGTTGCCGCCTTCAGGCGGTCGTAGTCGGGAATGAGCCGCTTTCGGTAGGGCTCGTGCAGACGGTCGTCGCAGGCCTGGGCGAGAAGGTCAAGGTTCCCGGTCTCGAGCGCGCGCACGCTCGCCACGGCGCGGCCCACCTGCCACACGCAGGTTTCGAGCGACACCTGCTTGGGGAGCACCTGCCGGGCGTCTGCGGTGCGTACCTCGTAGGGTGGGGCCATGAGGACGAGCCGCACGTTATCCGCGACGTCCATGCGGGTGCTTACGGTGTCGGCGCCGCGCACGAAGGAGCTCACCAGCCCGCCCAGCACCGCCGGGGCCACGTTGTCGGGGTGGCCCTCCGCCTTGGTGGCGAGGTCGAGCGCGAGCGGCACGTCCCAGCCGCGACCGGCCCGCGCGAGCGCCGCCGCCACCCCGGCGACCACGCAGGTGGAACTCGAGCCCAGCCCGCCCGAGAGCGGCACCGGCGACTGGATGTCGATCGCGAGGGGCTCGGGGGACGCGCCGAGGGTGGCGCAGGTGTCGAGGTAGGTGGTCCAGACGAGGTTGTCACGGCCGCGAAAGCGCTCCTCACAGCCGGTGACCACGAGCTCGTCTGCCGCCTTGACGGTGAACTCGGCGCGAAGGTCGAGCGCCAGCCCCAGGCAGTCGAAGCCGACCCCGAGGTTTGCCGAGGTGGCTGGCACGCTCACGCGCATCATGCGAGCAGCCTCAGGGCCGCCTGCTCCACGTAGCCGTTCATGTCGGCCACGCCCACCACGTCGCGGAAGCGCACGGGGGCGCTCCTGAGCGCCGAGAGGGCCGCCGGGGCCGTGGTGCCCGTGAGCTCGGAGAGCCGATCCATGCAGGCGAAGCCATCGAGCCCCGAGGTGTCCTCGCCAAGCGCCGCCAGCACGTCGGCCGAGAACTTGTAGGGGCTCGCCGTGGAGAGGCACACGCGCGCTGTGCCGTCGGCCGGACGGGCGTCGAGGACGTGCTTGGCCACGGCCGTGTGCGGGTCGACGAGGTAGTGGTCGCTCTCCCAGGTGGCGCGGATCGTCTCGCGCGTCTCGTCGTCGGAGGCACGGCCGCAGGCGAACGTCTCGTGCAGCCTGTCCAGCAACGAGGCGGGCACCTCGTAGCGGCCCTTCTCGGCCAGGTCGGCCATGAGGGAGGCCACGAGTTCGCAGTCCTCACCGGAGAGGTAGAAGAGCAGGCGCTCGAGGTTGGAGCTCACGAGGATGTCCATCGACGGCGAGATGGTCTTGTGGAAGGGACGGCGGCGGTCGTAGACGCCGGTGGTGATGAAGTCGGTCAGGACGTCGTTGGCGTTGGAGGCCACCACGAGCGTGCGCACGGGCAGTCCCATGAGCTTGGCGTAGTAGCCCGCGAGGACGTCGCCGAAGTTGCCGGTGGGGACGCAGAAGTCGACCGGGTCGCCTGGCTTCACGGCACCCGCGGCCGCAAGCTGGGCGTAGGCGTCGAAATAATAGGTCACCTGCGGCACGAGACGGCCCACGTTGATGGAGTTGGCGCTCGAGAGCACGACGTTGCTCTTGGCGAGACGGGCGCGCAGGGAGGCGTCGGCGAAGATGCGCTTGACCTCCGACTGGGCGTCGTCGAAGTTGCCCTCGATGGCGCAGACGGCGACGTTGGAGCCGCACTGGGTGGCCATCTGGAGGTGCTGCACGTCGGAGACCTTGCCGTCGGGGTAGAACACCGTGACGGCCGTACCCTCGACGTCAGCGAAGCCCTCGAGCGCGGCCTTGCCGGTGTCGCCGCTCGTGGCGGTCACGATCATGACGCGCCTGCCGTCTCCCGCGCGCGCCACGCGCATGAGCTGCGGCAGCATCTGCAGGGCCACGTCCTTGAAGGCGCTCGTGGGGCCGTGCCAGAGCTCGAGCACCCAGTCGTCGCTGCAGGGCACGAGCGGCGTCACGGCCGGGCTGTCGAAGTTGGGCCCGTAGGCGGCGTGCACGCAGCCGTCAATCTCGGGGGCGCTGTAGTCGTCGAGCAGGTGCCCCAGCACGAGACGGGCACGGTCCTGGTAGGTGCCCGCAAGCAGCACGTCGAGGCGCGGGGCCCCCGCTGCAACGTCGTCGCGGACGAAGAGCCCGCCATCGGCGGCGATGCCCTCGAGGACGGCTTGCTTGCTTGTTACAGATTCGTTTCGGGAGCGCGTGCTGTGGTAGAACGTACTCACTGCTCTTCTCCTCGCGTTTTGATGTGTGGAAGACGCGTCTCCGGCGCGTGTCGGAGGCGCGTCCCGTTTGTGACATCATAGCGTGAGGAGTTGGGGCCCACGACGCGCACGGGCAAAGCCGAGACGCACTCGAAACGTGTGCGGCTTGGGCGCGCGGCAGGCACGACAATGTCCCGCAGAACCTCCAGCGAGGAGCCACATGATCAAGATCACGAAGTTCGGAGGCTCGAGCGTCGCCGACGCGGGCCAGTTCAAGAAGGTCAAGCGCATCATCGACGCCGACGACGCGCGCAGGTTCGTCGTCGTGTCGGCCGCCGGACGGCGTAGCTCGGACGACAACAAGATCACCGACCTGCTCTACCTCGTCGATGCGCACCGCACCTATCACGTCGACTGCACGCCGCTTCTGGCCGACATCAAGCAACGCTTCGTCGACATCGCCACCGAGCTTGGGCTCAAGTACCCCATGGCCGAGGAGTTCGACGACTTCGCGGCGCACATCAAGGACTTCTCCACCGAGTACATCGTGAGCCGCGGCGAGTACTTCACCGCCCAGCTCATGAGCGAGTATCTCGGGCTTCCCTTTGCCGACGCGGCCGAGTACGTGCGCTTCCACCACGACGGCTCGCTCGACATGGAGCGCAGCTGCGAGCGCATCCACGACCTCGTGGTGCGCGAGGGCGGCTTCGTGCTGCCGGGCTTCTACGGCGCCACCGCCGAGGGCGACATCCGCCTCTTCAGCCGTGGCGGCGGCGACATCTCGGGCTCCATCGTCGCGCGCGCCCTCAACGCCGACCTCTACGAGAACTGGACCGACGTCTCGGGCTTCCTCACGGCCGACCCGCGCATCGTGCCCCGGCCGCGCGCCATCCGCCGTATCACCTTCGACGAGATGCACGAGCTTTCCTACATGGGCGCGAGCGTGCTGCACGAGGACGCCATCTTCCCCGTGCGCGAGGCCAACATCCCCATCGCCATCCTCAACACCAACCACCCCGAGGACGCGGGCACCATCATCCAGGAGCGCGTGGAGCCGCAGGAGGACGACCCGGTGATCACGGGCATCGCCGGCAAGAAGGACTTCCTCACGGTTCACGTCTCCAAGACCAAGATGTCCAACTCGGTGGGCCTGCTCGCGAGCGCCCTCGCCATCTTCGAGCGCTACAACGTGAGCGTGGAGCACGTGCCTACGGGCATCGACTCCTTTGGCGTGGTGGTGAACGGCGCCGACGTCAAGGACAAGATCTACTCGATCGTGGGCGACATCCAGCGCGAGCTCAAGCCCGACGAGGTGAAGGTCATCGACGGGCTCGCCCTCATCAGCGTGGTGGGCCGCAACATGTCGAACCGCCCGGGCACGTCGGGCAGGCTTTTCAACGAGCTGGGCAAGGCGGGCGTCAACATCCGCCTCATCACGCAGAGCTCGCAGGAGATCAACATCATCTTCGGCGTCAACAACGAGGACTTCGAGAAGACCATTCGCGTCGTCTACGACGCCTTCCTGGACGAGTAACAACCTCGACCGGCCGTCCTTCGGGACGGCCTTTCCCGTTACGGCCGCGACTGTCGCGGCCCTGAGCACAAGGAGAAGAACCATGGCAGATACGAAGAACGTCGCCATCCTCGGCGCCACCGGCGCGGTGGGCACCCAGATGCTCCAGTGCCTCGCCGAGCGCAACTTCCCGGTGGGGGAGCTACGCCTGCTCGCGAGCGCGCGCTCGGCCGGCAAGGTCGTCGAGTGGTGCGGTCGCGAGGTCACCGTGCAGGAGGCGAAGCCCGAGGCCTTCGATGGCATGGACATCGTGCTCGGCGCCGCCGGTGACGCCCAGGCCAAGGAGCTTCTGCCCGAGGCCGTGAAGCGCGGCGCCACCGTGGTGGACAACTCGCACGCCTTCCGCCTCGACCCCGAGGTGCCGCTCGTGGTGCCCGAGATCAACGCCGAGGACGTTGCCTGGAACAAGGGCCTCATCTCCAACCCCAACTGTGCCACCATCATCGGCCTCGTGCCCACCTGGCCGCTGCACAAGCTGGGGAACGTGACGCGCATGGTCGTCTCTACCTACCAGGCGGCGAGCGGCGCGGGCGTGCCGGGCATGACCGAGCTCGAGGACGAGCTCGCGGCCATCGGCAAGGGCGAGGCCCTGCCCAAGCCCCAGGCCTTCGCCGACCAGCTCGCCAACAACCTCATCCCGCAGATTGGCGGCGAGAAGCTTGCCGGCTACACCTCCGAGGAGATGAAGATGCAGAACGAGGGGCGCAAGATCATGCACCTTCCCGAGCTGCGCGTGAACTGCACCTGCGTGCGCGTGCCGGTGCTGCGTTCTCACTCCGAGAGCGTCACGCTCGAGTTCGAGCGCCCCGTGTCGGTGGAGGAGGCACGCGAGGCGCTCGCTGGCGCGCCCGGCGTGAAGCTCGTTGACGACCTCGGTGCCGAGACCGCCCGCGACCGCTTCCCGATGCCGCTCTACACGAGCGACCAGGACCTCATCTGGGTGGGCCGCATCCGCGCCGACATCTCCAACCCCCAGGAGGGCCACGGCATCACGTTCTGGTGCTGTGGCGACCAGATCCGCAAGGGTGCCGCCACCAACGCGGTGCAGATCGCGGAGCTTCTTCTCAACCAGTAGGCAGGGGATTCAATGACGAACGAACCGCAGCTCAAGCAGGACATCGACGCGTTCGTTGATCGCGTGTGGCCCGAGGTGCTCACCGACATCGAGGACCTCGTGGGCGTCCGTAGCGTCGAGGAGCTGGACAAGGCCGAGGAGAACGCGCCGTGGGGGCCGGGGCCTCGCGAGGCGCTCGACGAGGCGCTCTGCATCGCCGACCGTGTGGGGCTCGCCGCCCACGACTGCGACGGCTACATCGGCTACGCCGACCTGCCGGGCGCGTCGGACACGCAGATCGCCACGATCGCGCACGTCGACGTGGTGCCCGAAGGCCCCGGCTGGCACACCGACCCCTACAAGATGGAGATCCGTGACGGCTGGCTGCTCGGCCGCGGCGTCATCGACGACAAGGGCCCGGCGGTGCTGTCGCTCCATGCCGCTCGCTTCTTTGCCGAGCGCGTCGCCGAGACGGGCGAGCGGCTCCCGTACACCCTGCGCGTGCTCTTGGGTGCCAATGAGGAGACCAACATGGGCGACGTCCACTGGTACCTCGAGCACTACGACCAGCCCGCCTTCCTCTTCACGCCCGACGCGGAGTTCCCCGTGTGCTGCGGCGAGAAGGGCAACTACTCCGCCACCTTCACGAGCGAGCCGGTGGTGGGCCCTGCCGAGGGCGCGCGCATCGTGTCGATGGCCGGCGGCACCGCCTCCAACGCCATCCCGGGCCTTGCCGAGGCCACCGTCCGCGCCAACGCCGCGACGCTGCCCGCGGCCGACGGCATCAAGGTGGAGTCGGCCGGAACCGCCGAGGACGGCGAGCCGCTCGCGCACGTGGTGGCCCACGGCATCGGCGGGCACGCGAGCCTGCCTGCGGGCACGGTGAACGCCATCGGCCTGCTTACGGGGTACCTGCTTGAGCACGGCGTGTGCTCGCCCGCCGAGCGGACCTTCCTCGAGCTCGAGGCCAAGATCTTCGCCTCCACGGACGGCTCGAGCCTGGGCATCGCCGCCACCGACGGCATCTTCGAGCCGCTCACCTGCATCGGCGGAACCATCCGCACCACCGAGGACGGTCGCCTCAGGCAGACGGTGGACTCGCGCTATCCCAAGTCCATCACGGCCAGCGCCATCACCGAGCGCCTCTCGGCCTTGGCCGCCGAGTACGGCTGCACCTATCACGTCGACCGCTCGATGGCGCCCTTCTACGTTGACCCCGCCTCGCCCGAGATCCAGACGCTCGTGCGCTGCTACAACGAGTACACGGGCCTCGACGCCAAGCCCTTCACCATCGGCGGCGGCACCTACGCCCGCCACTTCGCCCGTGCGGCGAGCTTTGGCCCGGAGGAGCCCAAGGCTCCCACGCCCACGTGGGTGGGCCAGATGCACGGGCCCGACGAGGGCGCCAGCGAGGCGCAGCTCAAGCTCGCGCTCAAGATTTACATCTACGCCATTGCGGAGCTCATGAGGCTCAAGCTCTAGGAGCCTTTGCGCCCGCAAGCAGCCCGTACGCAGACGGCCGCCCCCACCTTTCGACGGGGGCGGCCGTTGTTTGCTGGCGACCGATTCGTGATGCGCACGGCCTCGCGATCGGGCAGGCCGGGACGTGCGGGGACGTCGTTAGCGGTCGGGGTCGAGCTCGATGGAGTTGGCCACCCCGTGAATCACGTCGTCGCCCGAAAGCATGCCGAGCAGCCCCGCGAAGCTCTTGGCGACGGGGAAGACCTCGGCATCGGTGGCGGCCTGCGCCCCCTCCACGAGCACCTCCACCACGCGGTCGGTGGGGGCGAGGGGAATCTTCGCGTGCTCGAGCACGTCGTCCACGTCCTCGGGCGCGACTTCCCCAGAGGCGGTCGTGAGCCGCATCGTCTGGAGCTCGAGCATGGCCGTGCCGACGATGCTCGCGCGGCTCACGATGGCCTTCTGATAGCAGGCATCGGCCAGCTCGGTGCGTCCGAGCTTCCACTCGAGGTAGGCGAGGCGGTAGTAGCACATGCCCACTCCCTGCGGGTCAAAGGCGAGGTCAAGGTAGCGCTTGAGCTCGTCGCACGCGTCCTCGAGGCGTCCAAGCAGCTCGAGCGCCCGCACGACCCGCAGCGTGCCCGACACGTCGAGCGGGTTCAGGTCCTGGGCGCGCCGTGCAAACCCGAGGGCCTGGGCGGGCCTCCCGTCCATGATGAGCGCGCTCGCCATGAGGAGCTGGGCCCCATAGTAGGAGTCGGGCGCAAGCCGCACGCGCTGGCCGGGCTTGGCGAGCAGGCGGTTGTAGAGCGCCCTTCCCACGTAGCTCGTGAACTCGCGCCAGGCTACTTTCGGCGTGTCCCGGTAGGTGTCGAGCGCGTCGACGGGGGCGAGTGCGTCGGTGAGGACGTCGATCGCCTCACGCGCCTGCCCGTGCTCGAGCATCGCGTTGGCCGTGCGGCAGGTCTTGGAGAGGTCGTCTCCCTCCACGAACTCGTCCTCGAGCGCCAGGGCGTCGTTGTCGGGCAGCGTCCCCGCGATGAGGCCCTCGGCGCAGCGCAGGCCCGCCTCGCGCACCGTGGGGTCCTTGTCACCCTGGGTGACGTCGAGAATCTCGCGCACGTTCTTGGCGGTGGAGCCGGTGAGCTCACGGGCGAGCTCCTGGGCAACGAGGTCCCTGCGGGCGTTCTCGTTGATGGCGAGGTCGCTCACGCGCTCGGCTCCTAGCAGCTGTGCCTCGAAGCGGGGCAGGATGCGACTCGAGAGGTCGACCGAGTCGTAGCGCGACCGGGGGCAGAAGCGCTCTGAGTCGAGCGAGAAGCCCTGGGGCACCTCGAGCAGCCGGTCGTGCTCGACGCGCAGGCGCATGCCAAGCCCGCGGCACACCTCGACGGGGTTGAAGGAGCCGGAGAGGTCGAGCTCGCGGAAGCGGTCACGCCTCACGTCGCCGGAGAGCAGACAGGCATGACCGGCGGGGGAGTCGCTCACCACGGCCACGAAGACGTGGCAGAGCCGCCTCGAGCACCTGAAGGCGTGCGAGACGAGCAGCAGGGCACAGCGCAGGGCGTAGTCGGTGGCCTCGCGGTCGCGCATCTGGTTGGGGAGGGTCACGACGCGCCCCAGCGTGCCCGCCCACGCCGAGGCGGCCTGGGCGTCGGAGGGTACGTAGCTGAGCTGAATGGCGGCGTCGCCCCCCATGAGGTTGACGCGGAAGCGTGCGTCGAGGCGCAGCGGCAGGCGGAACGACTCGATGCCCGCCGAGATGGCCTGGCGCACGCCCCACTCGCCGAGGGTGTCGTACATGCGGGCGGGCTTGATGGGGCTTGTTCCCACCTGCGCCGCCACCGAGGAGGCGAGCGCCTGGTTGAAGCGGTAGCAGTCCTCCAGGGTGGGGACGGTGGCGGCGTCCGTGTCGTTGACCGACTCCTCCGCGCTGGCGAGGGCCGTGGCTGCCGGATCCGTATGACTCTGGGCGGCTTCGGCCTGGACGTGCTCCCAGGCAAAGAGCGCCCGGTTGAGCGCCCCCTCAATGGCGAGCACGCGAACCACGTCGCCCCAGGCGACGTCCTGCTCGTCGACGCGCAGGAAGAAGGTGCGGCTTCGCGAGGGGCGGATGAGGCTCGAGGAGGGGAGGTTGGCGCTGTCCTCGAACAGGCCCGCCTCGCGCAGGCCTCGCGCGAGGTAGCGCGAGATGGCGTCGGGCTCGGGGCCGTCCGCATCGTCGCCCTCGCGGCGCTCGACGTCGCGCACGAGGTGGCGGAGCTTCGCGTACGGGTCCTTCGCGCGCATGAGCGTGCGGCCGAAGTCGTCCATGTCGAGGGGGTCGTCTATCGGGCGTGCGGGCTTGGCCGACGTGGCCTCGACGATGGCGGCCGACGAGGGCTGCTCGTCCGACTTGACGGCGAGACCCAGCTCGCTCGTGGGGGCGGCGGGCGGCGTCCTCACGTCATCAGGCTCGACGGCCGCGTTCGCTTCGCGAGCGCCTTCGCGTCGCTCGGCCGGCTGGCGTGTCTCGTGCGAATCTGCCCTGGCCTTCTCGGCCGCCGAGCCGTTGTGCGTGGCTCGTCCTTCGCCGTGAGTGGCGCCGGCACGCCTGCGGGCGGCAAGGTAGGCCGCCCCTCCCAGGAGCACGAGGGACACGCCTCCCGCGAGCGAGGCCGCGACGAGCTTCCACGAATCAGGCTGCATGTTCCCTCCCGTCCCATGGCTGGGGCACCTACCATGACGCATAAATCTAACTTGAAGTCTATACCCACGCACGCGTGTCCCTTGTCGCCGCGATTGAGGCCGGGCCGCGCATGCGCGGGCGCTTGGGGCTAGTATGGGTTCGCGCGTCTATGCGTGCGTGACGGCGGCCGGGGAGATTCTCCTCCGCCATGACAGGAAGCGACTGGCCTGTGGGACGACGTCCCGTGGCCTCCTGACGGGACTCTCGAACCATGAACCATACGTTAAGGCAGCATCACCAGCACGCCGTCCGCGTGCGCCCCCACCACATGCAGGCCGCCTGGCACGAGGTCGTGACCTCCGGCGACGAGCTTGCCGTGCACGCCCCGCTTGCCGACAAGTCGACCATCGTCTGCCGGACGGGCCTGCTCATGCTCGCGAGCGGCACGGGGGCGTGGCGTGTGCGCGACACGATGAACCGTGTGGCGCGGGTGCTGGGCGTGACCATCCACGTCGACGTGTCTCTGCTTTCCATCGAGTGCACCTGCATCGAGGGGCACGAGACGTTCAGCGAGGTGGTGAGCCTCGCCTCCACGGGCGTCAACACGCACCGCATCTGGCTCATGGAGAACTACCTGCGCGAGGTCGAGACGCTCGGCCGCGAGCTCACCGTCCACGGCTACCACGAGCTGCTCGACGTGGTGGAGCATGCGCGCGGCAACTACGTGCCCTGGCAGCTGGGCCTGGCCTCCGGGCTCGCCTGCGGCGCCTTCGTGTTCCTCCTGGGCGGCGGCCCCGTCGAGATGGGCTGCGCGACGATTGGCGCGGGCATCGGCAACTTCGTGCGCGCGAGCATGGGACGGCGCAAGATCGGGCAGTTCAGCGGCATCGCCTGTGGTGTGGCCGCCGCCTGCATCACCTACCTCGTGACGCTCACGCTCCTGGGGCTGGCCCTTCCCGGTGCCGAGGCGCACCAGGCCGGCTACATCGGTGCCATGCTCTTCGTCATTCCGGGGTTCCCGCTCATCACGTCCGGCCTCGACATCGCCAAGCTCGACATGCGCAGCGGCATCGAGCGACTCACCTTCGCCGTGGCGGTCATCACGCTGGCCACGCTCGTGGGCTGGCTCGTGGCCGAGGTGGTGGGCCTCGCGCCGGACGACTTCCAGCCTCTCGGCATACCCATGTGGGAGGTCACGCTCCTGCGGCTGGCGATGAGCTTCGTGGGCGTCTACGGCTTCTCGGTGATGTTCAACAGCCCGGCCAGGATGTGCGCCACGGCCGGCTGCATTGGCGCCGTGTCCAACACGCTGCGCCTCACGCTCGTCGACCTTCCGAAGGCGGTTCCGGCCCTCGGCCTTGCGAGTGGCGTGCCCCCCGAGGCCGCGGCGTTTATCGGAGCGCTGTGCTCGGGGCTGCTCGCGGCGGTGGTCGGCCTCAGGACGAGCTTCCCGCGCATCACGCTCACGGTGCCGGCCATCGTCATCATGGTGCCGGGCCTCTACATGTACCGCGCCATCTACTACATGTGCGTGTTCGACACCCTCAACATGATGAACTGGCTCGTGCGCGCCATCCTCATCGTGGCGTTTCTGCCGGTGGGGCTGGGCGTGGCGCGCTCGCTCACTGACACGCGGTGGCGCCACACCAGCTAGCGCGTTGTGGCTAGGCACGCTTGGCGTGCGCCGGCTGCTGCTGACGACGACGCACGTGCGCACTATTTTGGGTTCGAAACGTGCCCAGCTGCGTCGCCGTGCGCCGGGCGACGCAAAATCGTGCCAAACTACGGTGTCGTAGACGTTCGATGGGAGAAACCATGGACATGCAGGCCCTTGCGACCCAGGTGGCCGACGCCGTAGCCGCAACCCCCGCGCTTGCCCAGGAGCTCGTGAGCGATCCGGCCGGAGCGGTCGAGAAGATCACGGGGGAGCGCGGCGCCGACGTGACGGCGCTGCTTCCCAAGACGCTGACCTTGCTTGCCGAGAGGGGCGTGGGCCTCTCGGCGGTCGACCTCTCCGCGCTCGACCTCTCACAGATTGACGTGACGCGGCTCGATTTGGCACAGCTGCAGGACGCGGCCGACAAGCTCAACGTCGACCTCTCCAAGCTCGACATGGCCGCCATTGCCGGGAAGCTCCTCGGTGGCGGCGCGGGCGCCCTGGGTGGTCTGTTGGGAGGCCTGTTCGGCGGGCGCTAACCCTTGGAGGGTTCGCCGCCGTACGTGCGGGCGCGTGCAGGCCGCTGCCATGTGCGCGTGCGCTGGGGCTGTGTCCTCCCAACTTGTCACTAGCTGGGCGTAAACAACCTGTTGGCATCGAGCACCTAGCTCTCCTCGCCGTCGAGCATCTGCGGCAGGCTGCGAATCACCGTGATGGTGAACAGGGCGTTCTGCATGTCCTCGCCCGTGTCGAGCGGGATGGAGAAGAGCTCCCGGGCCTTGCGGAGCCGGTAGAAGAAGGTGTTTCGGTGCACGTGGAGCTCCTCGGAGGCTCCCACCGCGTCGCCGGGGTGGTTGAGGAAGGCCCACAGCGTCGCCACGTACTCGGTGCCGTGCGCGAGGTCATGGGCGCGCGCCGCGAGAATGCGCTGGTCGCACGCGAGACGGATGGCCTTGCGCGACCCCGCCCCCAGGGCCGACATAAAGGCCGAGAGACGATGGTGCCAGTGCAGCGCCACGATCGTGTCCGTCGGGGCCACCTCGGCGAGCGCGCGACACTCGTCGAGTGCCGCCGACGCGTCGAGCACGTCGAGGAACGGCTCGCTCACGAAGGCGCGCAGCGAGTTGTTGACGAGCACCGCCGCAAGCGGCGGGTTGTCGAGCGTCATGGACTCGAGGGCCTCGTAGTAGGGGAACGACTGGCCTTTCGGGCTGGCCTTCTTTTGCTCCACGGGCAGGATCATCGCAAACGAGTTGCGATAGGTCACCCAGATGCCCCGCGGGAAGACGTCCTTCATGAGCCTGCCGATGTGCGAGCTGTAAGTGGGCGAGGCAAACAGCCGCTCGCCCTCGACCGTGAGCATCGCGAAGGCCCCCGAAACGTCGAAGCCCGCCATGGCGAGGCGCGCCGTGGCGTCCTTGGTGGAGCCGAAGCGCCCGTCGAGGATGTCCGAGAGCACCGAGGCCCCCTGGTTGGAGCTCGTGGCGACGTCGCGCATGCGGTCGACGATGATGCCCGTAAGGGCGCCCGCGTAGTCAATGAGCTCGAGGTCAAAGCCCGTGAAGGGGCCGTCGGGCTTGTAGACGTCGTAGCGTCCGAGCTCGAGGCGCTTGTAGTAGACGACGCTCGTGACCCAGTTCTCGTGATAGCCCACGTTCTCGGAGGCAGCGGGATAGTGGAGCTCGCGGGCGCTGGCGACGAGGTCGAGGCTGTCGAGCTCGCGCTGGATGTCGGCCGAGACGTAGCCCTGGCGCAGCTGCTCGGCGATGTCGGTGCGCTCGGCGCCAAACTCGCCCACCGAGGCGAGGATGCGCCCGTCGTTGTCGACCACGATCGTGGACATGTGCAGGATGTTGTACGTGCGCTGTACGAACTGCTGCACGTTGTGCGTGCGCTGGAAGGCGTCGAACAGGCGGCCCTTCATGGCGTCGATGGCCACGATCTGCTGGGGGATGTGGTCGTAGCGCGCCCACACCTCCACCTCTGAGAAGGGGGTTGCCGCAACGACGCAGGTGGCGTTGGGGGCCGGGGCGTCTGGGGGAATCGCCGTCTGGAAGACCACGAGGGCTATGGCGTCGGGGGGCACGTCGGGCGCCAGCCCGGGCTCCGGCGGCGGGCAGAGCACGAGCCTCCGCACGCCGGTGGCGAGTTCCTGGGAGGGGCCTTGGCCGTCGGCCAGGTCGAAGGCGGTGAGGCAGACCACCTCCTGGTTGAGGGCCGCCTCGCTGGCGGCGCGGTACTCGACCGCCCCGATCTCGGCAAGAACCGAGCGAATCTTCATCGTTGCCTCTTCCCCGGCCTTCCCCGTTTCCGCTTGCAGCTTGCGGCCGGCCGTTCGTCTCGTGGCGCCATGATGCGCCATTCGTGATTGTACGAAAGTACAACAGCCCCGCGACGCCGGGCCACGCGCTTTGGGGGCGGCCACATTGTTGGCGGTGGTGGCCGCGGACGAAACTCTTTCGTGGAGAGAGCCCGAGTGCATGTGCGCGGGCCTGTCGCCGACGGGGCGGGGAGCTCTTGTGTCGACAGACGGGACGCGCCGCGTGCCTCGGACAACAGGCAACCTTTGGGAAGAGGACCACAATGACCAAGATCGTGGGAGTCTCGTTCGGCACCAAGAACGGCAACAACGACTGCATCTGCAAGGAGGTGCTGCTCGCCGCCAAGGAGACCGGGTGCGAGGTCGAGTTCATCCGTGCGATGGATCTCAACATCAAGCACTGCACCGGCTGCATCGCCTGTGTCAAATCGCTCATGAGCGGCCGCGGCAACCGCTGCATGCACAAGGACGACTTCGACTGGCTCGCCATGGAGCTCTTCCACGCCGACGGCGTCATCATGGTCGACCCGATCTTCGAGACCGGCGCGTCCGGCCTCTTCCACACCATCATGGATCGCTTCGGGCCGCGCATGGACACGGGCAACAACTACATCTGCACCAAGATCGCCAACGAGATGGGCAAGCCCGAGAACGCCCCCGACCCTGCCATCATGAGCCCGAAGGTGGTCTCCTACATCGGCATCGGCGGCTCCGACTGGGGTACGCACGTCCAGAGCGAGCACCAGATTCAGGCCATGACGCCCAGCTGGAAGGTCATCGACAACGAGTGGGTGCCCTGGTCCAAGACCGCCCTCATGAAGGACGAGCTCATCGAGCGTGCGCACCAGATTGGCCTGAACCTCGCCGAAGCGGCCAAGGACATCCAGAAGGCCGAGTACAAGGGTCAGAAGGGCATCTGCCCGCACTGCAACTGCAACGACTTCTACCTCGTGCCGGGCGAGAACCGCGCCATCTGCTGCGTGTGCGGCCTCGAGGGCACCGTGGCCGTCGAGGACGGCAAGGTCACCGTGTCCTATGCGCCGGAGGAGCTGCACAAGGCGCACGACATCATCTCCGGCAAGGAGATCCACGGCCACGACATCGCCGAGAACGAGGGCATCCTCGCCGAGATGAAGAAGACGCAGGCCTACAAGGATCGCGTCAGCTACTACAAGGAGGCCCTGCAGCCCACCTACCCGCCTGCGGCGTAGGCCGAGGTGCTTGAGCGGCCCACTGCCGAGGCTGCTGAGCTGGCTGCGTCATGATATGGCGTCGGGGCCCGTCCGTCGGACGGCTTCGGCGCCTTTTTCTGTCGAGCGGCGGGCAGCTGACGACGCGACTATCGCCGGGGCCGGGCGCGAGGGCAAGCGGCCGGAAACCGCTTTCAACCCAAGAGTGCTACACTGCCACGCGTACAAGGGGAGCTGGGGAGAGCCCGGCTGAGAGGGAGGCCACAGCCTCCGACCCCACCTGATCTGGGTAATGCCAGCGTAGGGAACCTAACTGATGCGCGCATCAAGGGCTCCCGCCGATGGCGAGGGCCCTTTCGCGGTCTTCTCGCCCGACGGTGCACCGGCCGCGGCCGGACGCGCCTCGGGTATGGTCGCTGGAGCGCCCTCGCGGAGAGCGAGGTTTGATGGATTGTAGCGTGGCCATTCAGGTGCTGCCGATGGACGCGGCCTCGGAGGACGAGACCATCCGCATCGTGGACGCCGTCATCGCGGAGATCCAGAAGTACGACGTGAACCCGTACGTGGGCCCGTTCGAGACGGCCATCGAGGGCGACTACGACACCTGCATGGAGGTGCTCAAGCGCTGTCAGCTCGTGGCGGCCGAGGCCGGCTGTGGCCAGGTCATGACGTACGCCAAGATCAACTACAAGCCGAACGGCTCGGTGCTCTCCACGGAGAAGAAGGTCGGCAAGTACCACGAGGGGGAGAAGTAGGCCCATGGCCTCGGAGCCCGGTGCCAACAAGGGCGTCGCGAAGACAGCCGCCCGCGCCCGCTTCGACCATAGCCGCTGGGTGGCCCCCGCCCTCACGGTCGTGGGCGTGCTCGTGCTCTGGCAGGCCGTGTGCTCGCTGGGGCTCGTGCCCACGTTCATGCTGCCGAGCCCGGTCGACGTCATCGGGGCGCTCGTCAAGGACGCGCAGCTCCTGGCCGGGCACGCCGTCGTGACCATCGAGGAGGCGGTTCTCGGCCTTGCCCTGGGCGTTGCCGTGGGCTTTGCCGTGGCCGTGCTGATGGACCGCTTCGAGGTGGTGTACCGGGCGCTCGACCCGCTGATCACCATATCGCAGACCATCCCCACGGTGGCCATCGCGCCGCTTCTGGTGCTGTGGTTTGGCTACGACCTGCTGCCCAAGGTGCTGCTCGTGGTGCTCACGA
>UWSJ01000015.1 GCA_900549525.1 uncultured Coriobacteriaceae bacterium
TGAGCCCCCATTGCGGCAAGGGCAAGAAGCTTCGGGCCAAGCGCCTGGAGAAGGCAGGACTTGCGTAGGCACACAGTGGCGCGCATGACGAAGGGCGGGCACGACGTAGAATCGCCGTGCCCGCCCTTCGAATCTTCTCTTCTGCCTTAGTCGAGGTAGTAGTGGCCAATGGCGTCGGCGCCGAGGATGGCGTCGGCAACCATCTCGGGCGTGACCTCGAACGGCATGTTGCCCATGGTGTCACCCGGTGCGCAGGCCGTCTCGGCCACCACCATGGCCTTCTCGCGCGTGAGTTCCTCGACGCCGAGCTCGGCCATCGTGACCGGAAGGCCCACCTCGATGCAGAACCCGATGACCTCCTCGAGCTTCTCGAGCTCCACGTCCTCGAGCACGAGCTGGGCAAGCGCGCCAAACGCCACCTTCTCGCCGTGGTAGTACGGACGGCACTCCGGCAGGCGCGTGAGGCCATTGTGGATGGCGTGCGCCGCAGCCAGCCCCGAGCACTCGAAGCCTATGCCGGACAGCAGGGTGTTTGCCTCGATCACGCGGTCGACCGCCGGGGTGAGCACGCCCGCCTCCAGCGCGATGCGCGCCTTCACGCCGTCGGAGATGAGCGTCTTGTAGCAAAGCTTCGCGAGGGCGAGCGACGCCATGCCACCCTTGCCGCCAGCACAGGTGTCGGCGTCGGAGGCGTGGGCCGCACGGGCCTCGAAGTACGTGGCGAGGGCGTCGCCCATGCCGCACACCGTGAGGCGCACCGGGCTGTCGGCGATCACGCGCGTGTCGACGAGCACGATGTTGGGGCTCGCGGGCAGGTACAGGTAGCGGTCGAACTCGCCGTCGTCCGTGTAGAGCACCGAAAGCGCGCTGCAGGGCGCGTCAGAGGAGGCGATGGTGGGGCAGATGACGACGGGAGTGCCCAGGTAGTAGGCCGTTGCCTTGGCCGAATCGAGGATCTTGCCGCCGCCGATGCCCACCACGACGTCACAGGAGCTCTCGCGCGCGACGTCGGCGAGCCTCGTCACCTCGGACTCCGAGCACTCGCCACGGAAGTCGACGTAGACCGGCGTCACGGAGCTGTCCTCGAAGCTCGTCTCGACCTTCTCGCCGACGCGCTCGCGCCCGACGGGCGTGTTGATGACGAGCGCCGTGGTGCCGAGGGGCTCGACATAGCCCCCGAGACGAGCTAGCTCGTCGGATCCCTGGACGTACTTGCTGGGACTGCTGAAGATCTTGGGCATGATGGTTCCTCTCGTGGCGCTTCGAACGATGGGGCTGCCCTGTCGATGCCAATGCCCTAGACATGACGACGGAGGCCCCGCAACGGCGACCTCCTCGGCTGTAGCCCTGTGTGAGTTGACTCCCCTAGTTCTTTTCGTGGAACGAGTGTAGCCGCGGAGAGCAAGCCCTGCAGAGGACGAGTCGGCGGATGGGTGCGCCCCCGCCACGGGCGGCGGGGCGGCATTACCGGCTGTCGGACAATTGGTCAAAAAAGTTGTTGCGCAGCTGTACGTATTTGATATAGTTAACGAGCTCGCTTGAAGCAGCACTCGGCTGGGTAGCTCAGTTGGTAGAGCAGGGGACTGAAAATCCCCGTGTCAGGGGTTCGATTCCCTTCCCAGCCACCATCGAACTCGCAGGTCGGGAGCCTATCGCTCCCGACCTTTTTTATGTGCGCGCTCAGCCCCTCCCCCTCACGACAAAGACGCGCTGGCCCGCGAGACCGTCGCTCCACCCGCACAAGCCCTCGCCTCGGGCGACGGCACAAGACGAACCGTAACGCCCGAGCCGCGTAGTTCCAGGACGTCTCCCACCACGAGACGGCAGGTTCCCGCAAGCGGGCGCCCGTTGAGCAATGCGGGGTTCGTGGCCCCAAGATCGCGGACAAAGGCCCCTCCCCGGCATCGCTCGATGGCGAGATGGCGGCGCGACACCGCCTGCGCCGATACGACGAGGTCGTTGCCCTCCTCCCTGCCGAGCGTCATGCCCGCCGCCGGCACCACGCAGCTCACCTCGAGGCCCGGCCCGCACGCCCTAATCCACGGCGCGCCCGCCTCGTCCGCAATCGGATGCAGCACGAGGGTGTCCGAGGGCCCGCCTCCCCGCGCCGTGCCCGATGCGGATGCTCGTGGAGGGCCTTCCGCCACCTGGGTGGCATCCGACCAGACGTCCTCGTCCTCCCAGAGCTCGTCGAGAGAGCCCCAAACCTCGTCGAGGCCCGGTTCCTCCATTTCGGCCTCGCCACCTGGTTCCTCAAAATAGACGTCTTCGCAGGTGTCGGAGTGCACCCCGCTTCGCTGCCCGCCACCCTTGAAGTCATAAAGGCAGCCATAACAAACGTCCATGTCCGAGAAAAGACCCGCCCCGCACCTCGGGCACGTCTTGGTCATCATCCCTGCGTCCTCACCCACGTCGAACACTCCCTTTCGAAAGCTCACGCCATCCAAGGCCCTCCACTACGAGGCTTTCGCCAACGGCGGGCCAGGGATCGTCACTGGTCGGCCGCTCGAGGGCGACCCTCGCCGACACACGGCCCACGACCCTACCGGGCGGCAGAGCCCGCCACGACCCGACGACGAGCCCCTCCCCATCAACGAGGGCAACGTCGATGGGATACGCCATCCCGATCGTATGCACCGAGCGACACCGGCAGAGCGCGACGGGCCGAGTGCTCGGGCCATGCGCCCTCGTCCCGAGCAGACCCACAAGCCGCTCGACCGCGCTTGAAAGCACGGAGAACCTAACCGCACGCTTGGCATCCCCGTCACCACGCATCGTGATAAGAACGGACGGCCGCCCATCTTGCGACCACGACGCCCTCACGTGACCACCGCCGACCGGTAGCGGTCGACCACGACCGTGCGCTCATGGACCATCCAGGCCGGGGCCACATACCCAACCCCGGCGACCTGAGCCGACGACGGCCATGGCCGATACCGAAGCACGCACACGTAGCGAACCGACCCGGCGGCAAGGTCGAGCGTGGCATGACCGCCTGGACTCGTTCGCCCCTCCACGCGTACCTCGACCTCGAACGGCCCCGAACCCATCGCCTCCTCGACCGCGTCTTGCACCTCCGCCGTCCCGACCTCCGTCACGGAACTCCCCGAAGGCGACGACCCGTGCACAAGAACCGCGTCCGGCGCGACGCGGTCAAATCGCGCACAGAGCTCCGTGAAGTGCATCAGGTTGACCACACAGAGGGCCACCACGACGACGACCGGGACAAGCAGGGCAAGCTCGACGGCCATCTGGCCCGACGTCTCCAAGAGCCCGAACGGGGGCGGGGCGGGCGCTCGGGCGCTCACGACGCCACCCCGAGCAGGTCGCCCACGTTCAGCGTGAGCGGAACGGTGAGGTCGGTGCCGGGGATCGGCAGCTCCGCAACCGTGAAGGTAACCTCGCCGAGCTCGTTGACGACCTCCTGCCCAAGGGCCCGTGCCAGCTCAGCGGGGTCACCCGAATCGGGCAGCTTTCCCACGAGCTCGCGCGCCGTGCCCAGCGACTCAAGCCCCGCCTTGTCGAGCACGTTCTGGGTGTTCGTTAGTACGGGCTTTCTGAGCCTGAGGTCTGCGGGCTCGAAGCCGGCCGCGCGAATGACGTCCCGCACCCGGTCACGTAGCCAGGATGCCGCAGAACCGCCTGGCACGCCCTCCAAGGCCGACACTGCCTGGTCGGCTGCCGAGGACAGGCCGTCTGCCGCAGCCCCGTAGCCAACGAGCAGCCCTCCCCATAGCCTCCCGATGCTTCCGAGCACACCAGCCCCGCCTGCGCCCAGCCGCGAGGACAGGGTCTCGAACAGACGGCTGAGCGAGTCGTTTCCCCGGGCGTCATCATCCGGGGCGAGCGTCGCCGCAGAGACCGCCGCGCCCGCCGGAAGCCGGGCGGAGTCCACGAACGTCGAGGCAAGTTCTTCGGGGGTCGTCGTGCCGGGTCCACGCACCACCACGGCGACGCAACCCCAGGCACCAGGCGGGCAAAGCTTGGGGCGCGGGACGGAAAGCGAGGACAGCGCGTCATCGAAGGCGTCCGCCCCCTCGTCGGCGACGTCCCGGAGCGTTCCTTCGGCCTCCACGAGCTCCTCGGCCGCCCGCTCGTAGGCTTGGGACGCCTCCACGAGACGCCTCCAGTGGTGCTCGAAGCCGTTGTCGACGCTCGTCGACGCCGAGGCCACCCTGCCAAGGTCGGTTGCGTCCATCTGGCACGCGTCACACGTCCGCACGAACGACGAGTCGAGCTCGGAGAGAGACGCCGTCCCGGCTGCGGGGCCTTCAGCACCCGGACACGAGACGTCCGCGTGCAACGTCCTGCCCAGGGCCTCGCTGGAGCACGGCCAGCGCGAATCGGTGTAGAGCCTGGTGGCCCGCATGTCCGAAGTGTTCTTTGGGAGCGACGGAAGCCGGACGGTCACGCGCCCGTCCGCATGCTCCGTGTAGCTCCCCGCCCTTACCTCGGCGAGGGCGTACTCGTAGAACGCTCGGCGGCAGGCGGAGTCCGTGAGCGCGTCTGGCGTCTGGCCGTCCGGCGCCTCGGAGGCAAGCCGCGCCGCGTAATAGGCGCGAGCACGCATGAGCGCCGCGCCGAACGTCCACGTCTCCGGAGACGGGTAGTCGGGGTTGCTCGCCCCCGAGAGTCCCGCGAGCGCCCCGGCGCGCTCCCTCATGCTCCGCGGCTCCCCGCCGCAGTCGGCAATCCATCCCTCGCGCTTCGCGTCGTCCGCACGCTCCCTCGCCTCCCGCGCCTCCTCCGAGGCCTCCTGCAGGTCATCCGAGACGTCGGCGAGTTCCTCGGAGTCAACTTCGGCGTCAAGCGCCGAGAAGTCCGTCTCGGAGGTCTGGGGGAAGGGGATGGCACACCCCACGTAACCTATCGACTCGGTCTCGTTGGCGTTTGCCACCGCATGCGACCGCGTGACGATTGCCAGAGGGAGGGTCTTCTCGAGCGACCGCAGCCCCTTCGCCGCCGAGGTGGCGAAGCGCTGGCGGGCGTCGAGCACCTTGAGGCCCGCCTTGACCGTGCCGGCGCCCGCACCCGCCAGCCCCGGCACCGCCGAGACCACGAGCCCCACGCCCATGGTGACCATGCCGGCGATGCCAAAGGTGAGCACGCAGGCGTCGAGCACGGTCGCCACCGTGACGTAGGAGCCCACCACGTTTGCCCCGGCAAGCGCCGCCGCGTCGGCCGTCACCTGCACGTCTGCCGAGCGGTTTTGCACCCATCCCGCCGTCGCAAGCGAGAGCGCCAAAGACAGGCTCACGAGCAGCGCGAGCGCCACGGCAACCGAGGTGTAACCGCCCTCCTCGTCAACGAAGGTGCCAATCCCCAGCTCGAGAAAGGGCCCACCGCTCGACGCCCCGTCCCCGTCTTCGGCAGGAATCCGAGGGCGAGCCACGAGCTTGCGCAGCTTATCCCCACACGGACGTCCACTCCTCATAGCCACCCTCCAACCATCCTGGCCTCGCCCCTCCCGTTGCACGAACACGCAGCACGACGTCATCCCCGTCCGTCTCCCCAAACGCCGAGGCGACAACCCCGACGACGGGCAGCGGACGAACACGCCCCACGACCTCGACCGCAACCCCCGACGAGGCGTCTCCCGCCAGCCCGATCTCCCACCCGTCGTCGCCACCGACGTGAAAGGCGGGAGCGTTCGGAACCGAGGCGAGCCTCCTGAGCACGTAGGACCGACACGCCTCCTCCGAGACGGAACCGCCCGGCTCCCTCGTCGCGAGGACGCGCACGCCCTCGGCCGCCGCCTGCTGCATGACGGCGCGCGTATACAGCACGAAGGCGGGCTGCAGCAGCACCGCCAAGAGCAGCATCGCGACGGGCAGCAAGGCCGCCGCCTCGACGCTTGCCTGCCCGACCTCCTCGCGCGCAACGACACGGCCGCCGAGGGCGCCCGGACCAAACGGCATGCCCTCAGAACAGCACAAGGTCCCTTGCCGCACCGAGGGGGTCTGCACTCTCCATTGCATGCGAGGCCGCCTCCTCCTGCGCGCGTTGGAGCGCACCCGACCGGGCAAGGCCCCAGATTGCCCCCAGCGACAGAATCGCCGCCATGAAGGCCACGAGCAGCAGGGCGTACTCGACCGTCGCCTGGCCCAGGCTCTCCCGAGCCCACCGCCGCGGGCTACTCCGTCGCATACGATCGCCCCCATGCCTCGACCTCCATCCTTGCCACCTCCACCTCGCTCGCCGCATCGCCAACCTCCCGGACCAGGCACACGTCGACCCACCCCGGCCCCGAGGCGACGCACCCCCAGACCCTCCCGAGCAAATCGACCCAGCCCGCGCGGACGAGGACGGCACCCGCCTCGCGATACCCCTCGACAACCCGCCTCGCGCACGCGGGCACATCGAGGGCGGCCGCGTACTCCTTCCGCTCGACGGGTGCCTCGGACAGCCCGGACGGCAAGGGGACGACGGGTGCGACGTCCAGACCTGTCTCGCCGAGCGAGATCCCGTCATCGGTCATGGAACCCCCTTCGTCCGCAAGACCGCCCTCGCCCGTGGAGCCCTCCCCCTCGGCCTGCTCCTCCCCGCCTACTGGCCCCTCGACATCCGCTCCTGCCGGACCCTCGACGTCCGTGCCCGACGGGCTCCAGAAGACGAGCAGGGCCACGACAGCGAGCACGGTCGCGAGCAGCGCCACGATGCCGATGCGCCCCTGCCCCCTAGAGTGAGTTGATGCCATCGGTGATCGCTGTCCAGAGGGTCTGGAGGTTGTCCCGGAAGGCGGCCACGGCCACGATGGCCATCAGCACCAAAACGCCCACCAAGATCGCGTACTCCGTCGTCCCTTGACCGGACTCCTCGCACACGACGCAGGCCAACCTGCCTCCGCAACCCAGACGCAGCCCCTTCATGACGAACTCCTCTCTCGTCTCATCCTTACTTGCTCATCGCTGCCGCCACGAGCGGCCCCAGAATCGCCAGCAGCATTGCCGGAACCACCAGCGTCCCCAGGGGCACCAGCATCTTCACCGGCACCTCCTCCATGCGCTCCTGCGTACGGAGCCGCTGCTCGTCCCGGATGGAACCCGCCTGGTGCTCGAGCGTCTCCGCCAGCGGCGCACCAAACGAAAGCGCCTCGCTCACGGCCGCGCAGAACCTCGAGAGCGAGGCCGAGCCAACGCGCGCCGACATCGCACCAAGGGCGTCGGCGCGCGACTCCACCCCCATCTGCCACAGGCGCATCGCCGAGCGAACCTCGTGCGCGAGCCCCGTGTCGTGATGGGAGCAATAGAGCTCGAGCGAGGCGTCGAATGAAAGACCAGCCGAGAGGCCGAGCCCCAGGATGTCGAGGAACTCGGGCATCTCCCGCTCACATCCCGCCGCCACGCCAGATGCGCGCGCCTGGGCGACGACACGACGGACGAGCGGCACCGCACGGCCCGCCATCACGCGCGACGCGAGGAGGCCCCACGCACCCTCCGTTCTCGTGCGCGTTCCCAAGCCGCCATGCCGCCCCAGCAAGGCCCAAGTGCCCGCCGCGGCGGCCGCACCCACGCCCATCAGCGCGAGCACTCAAATCACGCCCCTCATGAGCCGTCGGATGAGGACGAGCGCCGTAGCGTCAAGCACGACCGCCACCGCCACGCAGAGCGCCCCGGAAGGCGTCACCAGCCCCTCGCGAAAGTCGGGCGACACGAGCGTGAGCACGGCCACCATCCCCGCCGGCAGTGCGCTTACGATCCGGGCCGAGAGCCTGACCTGGGCCGTCTTGGCGGCAAGCTCGCGCTCGAGCTCGAACCTCCGCTCCACGAGCCTCGCCGACCGCGCAAAGAGTCCCTGGAGCGGGGCGCCCGTGCGTGATGACACGACCAACGCGTCCACCATGAGCCGCACGCCTGGCGCGTCGGTTCTCCGACACAGCTCGTCGAGCGCCTCGGCGGCGGGCGTGCCGCACGAGACCATGAGCGAGGCGCGCGAGAACTCCCGGCACAGGGGCCCCTCCCCACTCGAGCCAACGTAGGCAATCGCCTGCGAGAGCGTGCGGCCCGCAGCGAGCGCCCGCGAGAGCGAGCGATAGACGTCGGGAACCTGCCTTGCGAGCTCGGTGTCCCTGCGCCGTGCCCGGGCGGCGCTCCAGAGGGGAGCCGCCGCAACGGACGCACCGAGGGCGACGGGGACGCCCATGGGCGAGCCCGAGACGACAGCCCCGGCCAAGGCGCACGCGCCCGTCGCCAGGGCAAGCATCGCGATTGCCGCCTCCGCCGTACTTGCCACCCCAGCCGTCGACAGGCGCTCCGCCAAGGCGCCTGCCGCCTCGCGCCACGGACCGCCCAGCCACGAGAGCGGCGGGCGCGCACCCGCCCGGTCAAGCCACGCGAGCACCTGGCCCGCCGCGCGTCCCGCCCGCGCGTCGCTGGCAACCGGAACCCTTGCCGCACGCCCGAGCGCAACCCACGCCGCCAAGAAAGCCGCCACCCAGGTGCCTACGAGCACGAGCGCGCCCATGTCCTCACCTCCCCCTCCTCCAGCAAGCCCTCGGCGAGGGCCTCGTGCACGAAGGCGGGCTCTCGCTCCAGGTGCCAGGACCTGCCCGCCACGTCGAAGCTCACAAGCTCCTCGAGCGTCACGCGGCCGTCGTCGGAGCGGCCCACCTCCGTGAGCGACGAGATGACGCGCGAGCCGTCCGTCATGCGCCGGGACATGACGACGAGGTCGATGGCCGTCGCCACCTGCTCCTCGATGAGCGAGGCGGGCAGGTCCATCCCCAGGCGTGCCATGAGCACGAGACGCGAGACGGCCTCGGTGGGGCTGCCGGCGTGCAGCGTCGTGAGCGAACCGTCGTGGCCCGTGTTCATCGCCTGGAGCATGTCGATGCACTCCTCGCCGCGCACCTCCCCCACCACGATCCGGTCGGGTCGCATGCGCAGGGCGTTCGTCACGAGCATGCGGATGGTCACGGCGCCCGTTCCCTCGATGGAGGCGTCGCGAGCCTCGAGGCGCACCACGTGCAGGCCCTCGTCGAAGCGCAGCTCCGCGGAGTCCTCGATGGTCACGATGCGCTCGCTCGCCGGGATCTCCGCGGACAGGGCGTTCAGCAGCGTCGTCTTTCCCGATCCCGTTCCGCCGGCAACCGCCACGTCACGGCGGAGCCGCACGGCCCACGAGAGCAGCCGGGCGTACCACGGCGGCAGCGAGCCAAGCGCCACGAGGCTCTCGAGCGTGCGCAGGGCCCCGGAGAACTTGCGAATCGTCACCACCGGCCCCTCCACCGCGACGGGGGCAATCACGGCGTTCACGCGAAACCCGTTCTTGAGACGCGCGTTCACGATGGGGCTCGCGTCATCGAGCCTTCGGCCGAGTGGCGCCAGAATCCGGTCGACCGCCAGCAGAATCTGCTCGGGCGAGTCAAAGACGCGACCTGCCCCCTCCAGCCTCCCGTCGCGCTCGAAGTAGAGCGACTCGCAGCCGTTGACCATCACCTCCGTCACGCTGTCGTCGTCGATGAGAGGCTGCAGCGGCCCCAGCCCCACCACCTCGTCGATGACCTCCCGCACAAGCGAGTCGTGCTCCTCCCGCGCCACATCGGGATAGCCACCCGCGTTAAGCGCCGCCTCGCACGCCACGGCGAGCTCCTCGCGCACCCGGTCAGACGAGCCGTCCGAGACGAGCGTCGCCACCTCCGTGAGACCGAGCCTGTCCACGAGGTCGCGCTTGAGGCGGGCGCGGAGCCGCGGACGGCGCTGGGAGTCCCGACGCTGCGCGGGGCCGCCCGATGCCGCGGACGCGTCGTGCTCCCTCACGCGCTCGAGCACGCTCATGGCCGCTCACGCCCCAGGAGCGAAAAACGCCTGCGCGAACGTCCCGCGCCATCGAGGGCAGATACCGCCCCTTCGCAGTCCGGAAGGCATCCGAGTTCCTGAAGTAGCTGGGCGAGCCCGTAGGAGAGCGACTCGACGAGGGGGCCGCCAAGGGCCACCAAGTCGGCCGCCCTACCGCACGAGAGCAGCTCGACCGCCTCCGCGCCTCCGTCCATCACCCTAAGCTCTCGGGAGCACTCGAGCCCCGTCGCGGCACGCGCCACGAACGACTCGTCGCGCCCGCGCGGGTCACACCCGTTCATGAGGCGCACGATGCGCGTCCGGGCGACGCCGAGCCGAACCGCCAACGACCCGCAGCGCGCAAGCGCGGGAATGGCGCCGGGACGCTCGTCGGACACGATGACGAGACGGTCTGCGAGCTGGGCCGCCTGAGCCGTGGCGTCGCCCCACGACGAGGACGTGTCCACAAGCACGAGGTCGCTGTCCTGCGTCAGCCCTGAGACGAGGGGCTCAACCAGGGGGTACACCACCTCGGCGTACTCCGGCCTGTCACACGGGCCCCACACGCCAACCCCCTCCGAGACCGCCGTACGGCAGCGTTCGAGCGCATCGGGCGCAAGACCGCTCTCGGCCAGGGCCGCAAGGTCGCGCGGCTCGTTTGCCCCGCAGAGGGCGGCGAGGTTCCCAAAGGCGAGGTCGAGGTCGAGCATGGCCACCCTGAGTCCCCACGCTGCGGCCACGTGCCCGGCGAGCGCGGTCAGCGTGGTCTTCCCCACGCCGCCTCGCCCGGACACGAAGGCCACCACCGGCACGCCCTCACTGCGCGGGGGAACGGGCGGAGGCTCGTCCTCCCCCTCGACCCGGGCGGCCGTAACCCCTTCGCCGGTCAACGAACTCGCCGCCGATTCGGAGGCCTGCTGCGCGGACACGAGTGCCTGGACATCCTCGAGCGACACGACATTGGCCACGCCCGCACGCGCCGCCCGCGACAGCAGCGAGCCCGACGGCCGCTCCACCGCAAGCGTCACCTCCGCACAGGCGCTGTCGGCCGCCACCGCCGCCGCCAGGTTGACGGGGCTCACGCCGCTCAGCCCCTCGCCCACCACGACGCGCCGTCCCCCGAGCTCTCCGGTAAGGCGGATCCGCAGGCGCAGCGGGTCGGTCTCGAACAGCACCTGCGCCGCTCCGTCACGGGCTTCGATCCACTTCCCGAGCAAACCCGCCTCCGCAGGGGCGGCACACACAACCCAGTCGCCCATCACGCACCGCCTTCCGTCGTCGCGGCCCCCGTGGTTGCCGCGGCCGTCTCGGTACCAACCGTCTCGGCCCCGACCGTCGTAGGGGCCGGCGTCGTCTCCTCCGTCAGGCCTTCGGCATCGCCGGTGCCAGCCTTATCCGCAGCCTCCTCGCCCGTCGCACCCTCCGAGGCGGAGACGTCGTCTGCGGGCAGCACCAGCCTGAGCGTCCCCTCCGACCCGGCCGTGAGCACGGCCTTTACGTCCCTCGGCAGTACCGCGAGCGTCGCGGTACGCTCCGCCGAAGACGAGACCGCACGTCCCGCGCTCAGCACCACCACGTCCGAGGTCAGAAGGCGCACGCCCCCGGAGGCGGCCACGTACGCGAGCACGCGCGAGCCCGACGCCGCGTCGGCCGAAAGCCCCGAGCGGTCGGAGAGGCGGACGGAGACGGCGACGCGCCCCTCCGGCACCTCAATCGCCTCGCCGTCGGCAAGGAAGTCCAGCTCGTTGAGCGGCTCGCCTGCGGCAACGGGAGAGGTCAGCTTCCTGCCAACCGCCTCGTCCGCACTCGTGAGCGCCCCCTCCGGAGCAAGCGCCGAGAGCCACTCTCGCTCCTCGACGGCGGCCTCGCCCACCACCTCGCCGGACGCCACGCCCTCGCGGGCGACCACGAGCGTCGTCACCTCGCCGCCGTAGCGCTCGAGCATCTCCGTGCGCTCGCGCTCCGTCTCGGCACGCACCGAGTCCGCATGGGTCATGGCGAGCAGCACGGCCAGAACACCGCACGCGGCGGAGGCCGCGAGCCTCGCCCCGCCCCTCATGAGCCCGCCCTCGTCTGTCGCCCCATGTCTCCTCCAAGCCGAGTCACCTACGGCCATCATCGGGGGCGCGGGCGGGGAAACCGGCGGCGTCGACAAGAAATGTCACCGCGGACAGACACAAATCTGACCCGCGTCTGACAGAATTTGGGGTGCCATGTCCGCATCCGGGGTCATCGTGAAATAGCTCGCACAACATGCGAGGTCAACAGTGTCGTCAAAGAAAAATGCAGTTTTGGCCGTATGCAAAACCAAGGCCAAAACTGCATAAAAAATGACGCCGCACGACGCGATGCCGTGGGGAGAGCCTTGGCTCACGACCGCCGGAGGGTCACCGTGACGATGCAGGGGTTGAGACGGGCGCGAACACCACGGCGTCTCGCCCGTCGGCCCCCCTCGCCCGGCCTGCCTACAGCGTCACGTCCGGGTCAAGGCTTCGCGCGCTCCTGCGCATCTCGGCCGCAAGCGCCAGGTACGCCTCGACGCGGAGGTCATCGAGCTCGCCCGCCGCCAGCGCCTCGGCAACGGCGCAGCCCGGCTCTCCCGTGTGCGTGCAGTCGCGGAAGCGGCACGCCCGTGCCTCCTCCGCGACCTCGGGAAACGCGAGGGCAAGCCCGCGCTCGTGGCCCACGAGCGGCAGGCTCCTGAGGCCGGGCGCGTCCGTGACCACGCCGGCGTCGGGCAGCTTCACCATCATGCGGGCAACCGTCGTGTGGCGGCCCATGTCATCGCGTGCCCGCACCGCCCCCGTGGCGAGGGCGTCCTGCCCGAGCAGGGCGTTGAGCAGAGTCGACTTGCCGGCGCCGGACTCACCGAGAATCATCGCGAGCGTGCGCGGCGGCACGAGCGCGCGCACGCCCCCGATGCCTTCGCCCACGGCCGAGGACGTCACTACCACGTCCACGCCCGCGCCCACGAGCGCGCGCACGCGGGCGACGTCCGCCTCCAGGTCGGCCTCCACCGCCTTGCGGTCGGCCTTCGTGAGCACCACGGCAACGCGCGCCCCGCAGTCGCGCACGAGCACGAGCGAGCGAGCGATGCGATCGAGCGGCAGCTCCCCCTCGCCCAGCGCCGCCACCACGATCACGAGGTCGAGGTTGGCCGCAAGGGTCTGGAACTCCCCGCGCCTGCCGCCACGCCAGCGCGCAAACGACGAGCGACGGGGCAGAACCGCCTCGATGAGGCCCATGTCATGCTCGGGCGGCACGGCCACGGCAACCCAGTCGCCCACCGTGGGCATGACGCCCGCCTCGGCGGCCTCGCCCTTGGCAAACCCCACCGCATGCTCGGCACGAAGCGCCCTGCCCTCGCACGCCACGAGAGGAAACCCACGGTCGAGACGAACCACGCATCCCATCTCGAGCGAGGCGGCGTACTCCTCGCCCAGACGCTCGGCCACGCGGGCGCGCTCAACGTCGAAGGCCCGCGTCTGCTCGGCGGACGCCGCAAGGTCCTCATAGCGGGGCAGGTTGTCCAGCTCGTCCGCGGCGGGAAGGTCGCGCAGCACGTCGGCGGCGGCAACGGCCTTCGCCCCGCGCCGGCCACCACGTGCCGGACGGCCGGACGAGCGGCCGGCGCCCTTGCCCGAGCGGCGACGGGAGCCGCACACTAGCGGTACTCCACGCGCGCCACGCGAACCACCCAGTCGCTCCCGTACATGAAGCCGTTGGCGTCCACCGTGAGCGTCCCGCGCTCCGCGTCCTGCATGAACGGAACCTCCTGGCCGTTGTCGAGCCAGCTCACGCGCTCAACCGGGCGCGTGGCGCCGGTGAACGAGCGCAGGTTGGATCCCTCGCCGCCCAGCGTCACGTTCTCGTTGCCCACGATCGCCAGGTCGTGCACGAACAGGTAGCTCACGTCTCGCCCGTCATTGTCGCGGTCGTCGAGCACAAAGTCCCGGATGCCCCCGTTGGCCTCAAGCGTCGCGCTCGGGCGTGCGGTGTGCACGCTCGTGCCCGCCATGGCCATCCACTTGCCAATGAGGCGCAGGTACTCGCGCTGCAGGGGCTGGATCGCGCCGCCTGCCGTCGGGCCGATGTTCACGAGCGCGTTGGCCCCGGCACGGCGGGCGTTGGCGATCGTCTCGATGAGCTCGCGCGGGCTCTTGTAGTCGAGGTCGTTCGCCGCGATGCCCCAGTGCTTGTTGGCGGTCACGGAGACCTCGCCCGCCACGTACTTCCCGGCCGGCTCGCCGTGGTTGACCTCGCCGGCGATGTGGCGCTCGTAGGTGGTCACGTCAATCTCGGGGTCAACGATCTTGCCGCGGTTCTTGAGGCCGGTGTTGTTGATGATGATGGCGTCCGGCTGCCACTTCCTGATGGTGCCGTAGAGCTCGGGTAGCTTCCAGTCGGCCTCCTTCTTGTTCCAGTTGCCGTCAAACCAGAAGCCGCCCACTTCGCCGTAGTTGCGGCAGAGGATCTCGACGGACGCACGCAGGTACTCGAGGTAGGCGTCGAAGTCCGTCTCGTAGAGCGGCGAGTGCCAGTCGTAGGTGGCCATGTAGAAGAACGGCTTCACGCCGCCGCGGTGGCAGGCGTCGGCAAACTCGGCAACGAGGTCGCGCCTGGCGGCGCTGTGCGGGGCGTCAAAGCTGGAAAGCCCCTGCGTGTCATAGAGAAAGAAGCCCTCATGGTGCTTCGTGGTGAGCGTAATGTAGCCCGCACCCATCTCCTTCGCGGCCGCCACGAGGTCGTCGGCATCGAAGTCACGCGCGTCAAACGTCTCTGTAAGGCGCTCGTACTCGGCCTTGGGGCGCTCGTGGATAAGCTCCGTCCACTCGCCCGCGGCAAGCTGGGAGTAGAGACCCCAGTGCACGAACAGCCCCAGCCCCATGTCCTCGTACGCCTTGATGCGCGGCAGCGGCTCGCTCATGTGTCTCCCGTCCCGGGCGCGCGCCCGTCCAGATGTGTCGGCAACGGCTCCCCGTCCTAGGAAAGCTCACGCGTGCCATGGTACAGCGCCCAATATTCCCCGTGCTGGGCAAGCAGTTCCTCGTGCGTGCCTCGCTCGACGATGCGGCCGTGCTCGAGCACCATGATGGCGTCGGCGTTGCGCACCGTGGAAAGGCGGTGGGCGATCACGAACACGGTGCGCCCGGCCATGAGCGCGTCCATGCCCCGCTCGATAAGTGCCTCGGTGCGCGTGTCCACGCTGCTCGTGGCCTCGTCGAGGATGAGGACGGGCGGGTCTGCCACGGCCGCGCGGGCGATGGCGATGAGCTGCCGCTGGCCGGCCGAGAGGTTGGCGCCGTCGGCCGTCACCGGGGTGTCGTAGCCCTGGGGCAGGCGCGAGACGAAGCCGTCGGCGTTGGCCGTGCGTGCGGCGGCGCGTACCTCCTCGTCAGTGGCGTCGAGTTTGCCGAAGCGAATGTTGTCGGCCACGGTGCCGCTGAACAGGTGCGTGTCCTGCAGCACAATGCCAAGCGACCGGCGCAGGCTCGTCTTCTGGATGCAGCGCACGTCGATGCCGTCATAGGTGATCTCGCCGGCGCGCACGTCGTAGAAGCGGTTGATGAGGTTGGTGATGGTGGTCTTGCCCGCGCCCGTGGAACCCACGAAGGCAATCTTCTGGCCCGGCTTCGCGAAGAGGTTGAGGTCGAAAAGGACGGTCTGCCCCTCCTCGTAGCCAAAGGTCACGTCGTGGAAGCGCACGTCTCCGGCAAGCGGGACGGGGCCGTGAACGAGCTCCGTTCCCGCGACCTCGGCCGAGCCCTCGCACACCACCTTCCCGAGGGCGCCCACGCCAAAGCCCTCCGGCACCTTCCACGCCCATGAGTCCTCGCCTCCCATGCCGTCGCCACCCGTGCGCTCGAGCGTGACCGTCCCCTCGTCCACCTCGGGCGTCATCGCCATGGCCTCGAAGACGCGCTCGGCGCCCGCCAGGGCCGAGAGCAGGAAGTTGCCCAGCTGCGCCACCTGGTTGAACGGCATGGCAGACTGCCGGACGAACACGAGGTAGCTCGCGAGGCTCCCCACGTCGGTGAGACCCGCCGCGGCCAGCAGCGATCCCGCCACGGCAACGATGGCGTAGTTGGTGTAGCCCACGCTCACGGTGACCGGGATCAGCGTGGCGGCATAGGCCTGGGCCGAGGTGCCGCTCTGGCGCAGGCTCTCGTTGTGCGCACGGAACGTCTCGAGGTTCGCCGCCTCGCGGTTGAAGACCTTCACGACCTTCTGGCCCGCGGTCATCTCCTGCACGTAGCCATCAAGCACGCCAAGCGTCTGCTGCTGTGCCTTGAAGTAGACCGAGCTGCGCTTGCCGGCAAGCCTCGTGAACAGCACGAGCCCCAGGTCGCAGGCAAGGGTGATGAGGGTGAGCCGCCAGTCGAGCACGATGAGCAGGATCGTGGTGCCCACCACCTGGATGGCGGCCTGAATGACGTTGGCGAAGCTGTTGTTGAGGGCCTCGGAGATGGTGTCCACATCGTTGGTGAAGTAGCTCATGACGTCGCCGGAGCGCACCCGGTCGAAGAACGACAGGGGAAGCGTCTGGATGTGGTCGAAGAGGTCGTGGCGCAGGTCGTAGACGACGCGCTGGGCTGCGCGCACCATCACCTGCGTATAGCCAAAGCACGACGCGGCACCCACGGCGTAGACGACGGCCGTCGTCACCACCCCGGCAACGAAGCCCGCAACGTCGCCGCCCGCAAGGCGGTTCACCACGGGTTTTATCATGTACGTACCGAGAAGGTTGGCCAGCGCCGAGACCGCAACGAGCACGGCCACCACGGCAAGCCGCTTCTTTGCGTGCCCGAGGTACGCCATGAGCTGACGAATCGTGCCCCTGAGGTCCTTGGGCTTCTTGAACGTGAGCGCGCGCCTATTCGCCATCGTGGGCCACCTCCTCGTCGTCTGCCACAGTCATCTGCGTCCGATACAGCTCCTGGTAGATGGGGTTGCTCGCAAGAAGCTCGTCATGCGTGCCCACCGCGCTCACCCGTCCCTCATCCAGCATCACAATCTGGTCGGCGTCCATCACCGAAGCCACGCGCTGGGCGATGACCACCTTCGTGACGTCCTTGAGCTCCGCCAGGCCCGCGCGGATCTTCGCGTCGGTCGTCATGTCGCAGGCGCTGGTCGAATCGTCGAACACGAGCACCCGGGGGTGCTTGAGAAGCGTCCTGGCAATGCACAGCCGCTGCTTCTGGCCACCGGACACGTTGGCACCTCCCTGTCCGAGGTCGGCGTCGAGGCCGCCGATGCGGTCGAGGAACTCGTCGACGCAGGCCACGCGGCACGCCTTTCGCAGCTCCTCGTCGGTTGCGTTGGGGGCGCCCCAGCGTAGGTTGTCGCGGACGGTACCGGAGAACAGCACGTTCTTCTGGAGCACGATGCCCACGTTGTCGCGCAGCGCACGCACGTCGTACGAGCGCACGTCGTGGCCGCCCACGCGCACCGCGCCCGCGCTCACGTCGTAGAGGCGCGGGAGCAGCTGCACGAGCGAGCTCTTGCCCGAGCCCGTACCGCCAAGCACGCCCACCGTCGAGCCCGCCGGGAATGAGAGGGTCACGCGGGAGAGAACGTCGGCACCGGAGCCGACGGCATAACGAAAGCTCACGTCGCGAAACTCGATCGAGCCGTCCGGGACTTCCTCGATGGCGTTGGCCGGGCTCTCGATCGTAGGCGCCTCGTCGAGCACCTCGCCCACGCGTCGCACGCTCGTGAGGGCGCGCGTCATGAGGAGGAAGACGTTCGAGATCATCATCAGGGAGTTGGTGATCTGCAGCACGTAGCTCATGAAGCCCGTGAGCTCGCCCACCTGGAGCGTCCCGGCCAGGATCATCTGGCCGCCAAACCACATGATGAGCACGCTCGCGCTGTACATGGCCGCCTGGAAGATTGGCATGTTGAGCACGGCGAGCTTGAACGTTCCCGTCGCGGTGTCCGCGAGATCGGCGTTCACGGCGCCAAAGCGCTCGCACGCCCATTCCTCGCGCACGAAGGCCTTGATGGCGCGAGGCGCCGTGAGCACCTCCTGCACCACCTCGTTGAGCTCGTCCATCGCGCGCTGGAGCACCGCATAGCGCGGCGCCACCCGGCCAATGATGGTCACGAGCGCGAGGGCGAGGATTGGCAGGAGGACGAAGAAGACCGCCGCCAGGCGCAGGCTCATCACACTTGCGAAGAGGAGGCCCATCACAAGCATCACGGGGCCGCGCAGCATCGGGCGAAATCCTCCCGTGAGCGCGTTCTGAATCACCGTCACGTCGGTCGTCATGCGCGTCACGAGCGAGGATGTCTCAAAGTGGTCGAGGTTCTCGAAGGAGAAGCGCTGGATCTGCTCGTACTCGGCCTCGCGCAGGTTGGCGCCGAGCCCCATGGCGGCACGTGCCGAGGCGCGCGCGTAGCCGAGGCCAAAGGCAAGGGCCACGAGGCCGCACGCGAGCATCTGGACGCCGCGCACCCATACGATGGAGAGGTCGTGCGCCATGACGCCCTCGTCGATGAGCGACGCCGTGAGAAACGGGATGATGAGCTCGAGGGTGCCCTCGATGAAGACGCAAAGCGCCGCCACGGCAAAGTCCTTGCGGTAGGGGCCGAAGTAGCGCAGCAGGATACGGATGTCACTCATGTGCGGCACGCTCCACGTTCTCGTCGGTCTTCGCTAGGTTGGCGCGCACGCGCTCCAGCATCGCCATGAGCTCATCGCGCTCGGCGGGCGTAAAGCCCCTGAGCATGCGCACCTCAAGCTCGTGGCAGCTCTTGTCCCACCGAAGCGCCGTCTTGGCGCCAAGCTCCGTTAAAGACGCCACCTTGACGCGACGGTCGACGGGGCTTGCCGAGCTCTCGACGAAGCCACGGCGCTCGAGCGCGTCCAGCATGCGCGAGACCGCCGCAGGGTCTATCCCAAAGTACGCAGCCATGTCACGCTGCGTGGAGGGCCCTCGGTTGGCGAGGTAGGAAATGAGCTTGGGCTGTCCCGGCCCCAGTCCCAGGGCGTCTCCCGCCGGCCTCAGCCAGGAGCGCTGGGCATGGAAGGCCCTGAGCACGGCCGTATGGAGGTCGGTGAGCGACGTGCCGGTGGTCGTGGCCGCGGGACGGGAGGCCCCGTCGGATCCGTTGGCCATGCAGGTCACCTCTTCGTGAATTCTTGATTAGTCAATTATTGATAAGTCAAGAGAGTACTCATGACGCATCGCCTGTCAAGGAGGGTGTGACAAAAATGGCAAGGGCCACGCGGGTGCGTTCGAACCGGCGCTCCCCGCCAGCCAGCCGCTCTGGGCACCTTCACGCTCAGCGAGGCCTCCGTCGCACCAAGCAGATCGCTTCGCGGCTACAGGCCCAGCAGACGCGTGGGCGTGGCCGCAGCCGCCAGGTGTCCCACGTCCGCAGGCTCCACGGCACAGCGTGCGAGCAGGTCAAGAGCCTCGTCGGTGGGTCCACGGGCAGGCCCGACAGGCGCGGCCCGTCCTTTGCCTCCTCCTCGGAGGGCCGCCTCCGCTCGTCCATCTCCTCCATGAGGTCGCGCATCTCGTCCGTAGCCGAAGAGTTCACAAGCGAGCCCTTGGCGGCAAGAACGTAGGCGAAGGGCGCCTCGCGACGCCTGCCGCACTGCCAGAGCGCCAGCTTCGGCGACACGCCCGAGTCCAGGCGGCACACGGGCAAAAGCTCGCCCGAGGCCGAGATGCGCACGCTCGTCTCATCTGCATTGGGCCTCGCGAGCAGGCGCTCCGGGGCAAGGTCAAAGCTGGCGTCCGCAAGGCCTGCCGAGGAGGCAAGGGGCACCGTCTTCGCCAAGAACGGGAGGCGAGAAAACCGCAGCGAGCAGAGCGGGGCGCCCGTAAGCGAGCCGTCATGACCCGTCACCGTGACACGCATGACGGCGTCGCTCGCGCCAAAGCCGACGGAGGCGAGCAGGGCCGCGAGCCGCACGGCCAGCGGGAACCGCTCGAAGGTGGAGGCCAGACGCGTGCGCACGTCCCCCGCCCCCCGCAGAGCCGCGGGCGTCCGTTCGTCTCGACACGGTTCCTCGAAGAAAGCGAAGCATGGGCGCCCCAATAGCGGACGGCGACTGTCAAGAAAAGGCCGGTTGCGCACAGCCTAGCACGCCCCTGCCGCCCAAGAAAACGCTTACCGACGCCTCGCTTCCGACGGTCGATTTCCCATATGACCGACGCCAATGCAGGACTATCATGTCCATCGCCATTACGACCAAAGGAGAGACCATGGCAATTAACCGCATCGTCCTGAACACCATTTCCTATCACGGCGCCGGCGCCATCAAGGAGATTCCCGGCGAGCTTACGCGCCGCGGCTACAAGAAGGTCTTCGTGGCCTCCGACCCCGACCTCGTGAAGTTTGGCGTCACGGCCAAGGTCACCGACCTGCTCGACGAGGCGGGCATCGCCTACACCGTCTACTCCGAGATCAAGCCCAACCCCACCATCCAGAACGTGGTCGACGGCGTCGAGGCCTTCAAGGCGGCCGAGGCAGACTCCATCGTCGCCATCGGCGGCGGCTCCTCCATGGACACGGCCAAGGCCATCGGCGTCATCATCACCAACCCCGAGTTCGCCGACGTGCGCTCGCTTGAGGGCGTTGCCGGCACCAAGAACCACGCGGTCTTCACCATCGCCGTGCCCACCACCGCCGGTACCGCCGCCGAGGTCACCATCAACTACGTCATCACCGACCCGGAAAAGGTCCGCAAGTTCGTGTGCGTCGACACCAACGACGCGCCCGAGGTCGCCGTCATCGACCCGGACATGATGGCCAGCATGCCCGCGGGCCTCACCGCCGCCACCGGCATGGACGCGCTCACGCACGCCATCGAGGGCTACACCACCAAGGCCGCATGGGAGCTCACCGACATGTTCCACCTCGAGGCCATCCACCTCATCAGCAAGAGTCTGCGCGAGAGCGTGGCCGAGGCCAAGGAGCACAAGGGCGGCAAGGGCCGCGAGGGCATGGCCATGGCCCAGTACATCGCCGGCATGGGCTTCTCCAACGTGGGCCTCGGCATCGACCACGCCATGGCGCATACGCTGTCCGCGCACTACGACACCCCGCACGGCGTTGCCTGCGCCATGCTGCTGCCCATCGCCATGGAGTTCAACAAGCCGGTTGTCGAGGGTCGTCTAGCTGACGTCGCCCGCGCCATGGGTGTGGACACCAACGGCATGACCACCTCTGAGGCCGCCGATGCCGCCATCGAGGCTGTGAAGCAGCTCTCCGAGGACGTGAACATCCCCAAGACCTGCGATGCCATCACCGAGGACGACCTGGACCAGATCACCAAGGACGCCATGGCCGACGCCTGCTTCCCGGGCAACCCCCGCGATGCCGACTTCGACGATGTCAAGGCGCTGTTCCGCAAGATCATGAAGTAGCTCCGGGCCCGAAGATCCCCGAGCCCGCGCCCAGGCTCGACACCGCGCCCGCGTACAAGCCCGCACCGCCGCGCCCGAATCAAAAGTGCAGCGAATGTATGGGTTTCTGCGAACGTAGGTAAGTAGCCCCGAGGCGGCAGGAGAAAACCCGCAGGTCAGAGACCTGCGGGTTTTCGCTTTTTGGCGGTCTACTCGAACCCACCGGAAAATACCCATACATTCGCTGCACTTTGCCGCCGGAGGCGCCCCGCAAACGGCGTAAACCCCGCAGCCGCACCACCAAAACGCCCAAAACGCGCCGCAGCCAAGATGCCGGGAGCGTCAGGCTACCCTTCAGCACCGACGGCCTCCGCAGAAGACGCCGGGACGGTCTGGCTGTCCAGCAGAATCTGCACGTACTTGCGGATGAGGTCGAGCCGCTCGGGCACGCGAGCATCATGCGCGCTCATGAGGTTGAGCTGCCCGTGAATGATGAAGTCCACAAGCGTTTCGGAGTTTCGCACCACAACGCCCCGAGCCCGCGCGTCACTACGAATGGCCGCGAGAACGTGCGGGTACAGACGCTGACAGATGGCGAACGACAGATGGTCGTGGAACATCCGGTTGCCCTTGGCGTGGAAGAACGCGTGGTAGCGCTGGCTCTCCTCGTCCGCCGGCTGGGAGAACAGCACGTCGAGCTTGTGGGAGAGCTCCACGTCCTGATCGTCGAGCACGGCAACGAGGGCCCGCGTGCACTCGATAACGTACGCGTCAAAGGCCGCCGAGAAGAGGTTCTGCTTGGAGTCGAAATAGTGATAGACAAGGCCCGGCGTAATCTCCGCCGCACGGGCGATGTCGCGCATCGACACGGAGTCATACCCGCTCGTGGTGAACAGGCCCATAGCGGCGTCGAGGATCTCCTGCTTACGCTGGTCGGGCTGCTTCACGACACGAGGCTGACGAGGCTGCTCGGCGTCCTCCGACGGACACTTTCCGGCTTTTCCCCGCGTGCTCGAAACCTGCTTTGTCGTACGGCCCATGGAACACCTCTCAGCCTCATGGCACCGACTAACCCCGTGGTCGGCGCAGGCACGCACGACTGTGTGCCCCGTTCGTGCATTCGAGCATTGACGTTTGTTCAATCGCGATGATAGGCCATGCAATCGGGTGCGTCAATGCGCCCGGGGCCAGGCGGCGGACACCATCACGCGAAACGCACACGGCACGCACGCGGCACGAAAAAGCAAAATAAGTCCTTGACAACCTCCGGGCGCAGGTGGCTATACTCCCTTGCGGCTTCGGAGCACGACCGAGGCAACGTCGACACAAGGAGGTGCGGTCATGGAAGGCAGTCATAGTACGAGCGCCCACGACGCGGCACCCCGATTGGCCATTGCCTAAATCGCGGCAGAATCCCGTCTGATTCCCCATGGCTGACGCACAACTCGCAGTCGGCCATCGCCAACCCATAGCCCCGTCGTGGGCGCACACCACCCAATCCCATCCGTCGGCGCAATGCGCCGAGCCCCGTCTAAGGATCAGGGGGTGCGCCATGTCAATCAAGACGAACGCACTGCACATCCTGCGCACGAACGCGCAGGCCACCACCGGCGCGAGCGAGCTCGACCAGCTCGTCATCTTCGCCGCCACCCACACCGCCGCCGAGACCCTCGCCCAGCTTGGGAGCAGCGATCGCGGCCTCGCGCCCGACATCCTCGCCGCCTCGCGCGAGCTCCACGGCCCCAACGTCGTCGAGGCCGCCGGCCGGCCCTCGCTCGCCCGTCGCGTCGTGGCGGCATTCGCCACGACGTTCACGCTCATCCTCGTCGCCCTCGCGGGCATCTCGCTCTACACCAACGTCATCCTCGCCGCACCGGACGACCGCGACCCCTCCACCGCCATCATCATCGCCGTGATGGTAGCCGTCTCGGGCATCCTCTCGCTCGTACAGGAGGGCAAGGGCGCGAACGCCGCGGCTTCGCTCCAGAAGCTCGTGACCAACACCTGCTGCGTCATCCGCGCCGGCGAGCCCGAGCAGGAGCTCCCCATGGCCGAGGTCGTGCCCGGCGACGTCATCCGCCTCGCTGCCGGCGACCTCGTGCCCGCCGACCTGCGCATTCTCGAGGCCAAGGACCTCTTCGTGAACGAGAGCGCCCTCACGGGCGAGTCCGAGCCGGTCGAGAAGGTCGCCGCCCCCGTCACGACGGACACGGAAGCCGCGGAAACAGGCGTCGCCCCGGCCCGCCTCGCTCTCACCGACTGCACCAACATCGCGTTCTCCGGCACCACGGTGCAGAGCGGCTCGGCCACGGCGGTCGCCGTTGCCACGGCCGGTGACGCCTGCATCGGCAAGCTCTCCCGCACGCTCGGCGACACCTCCCGCACCTCGGCCTTCGACCGTGGCGTCGCCGACGTCTCGCGCGTGCTCGTGGGCTTCATGCTCGTGATGTGCCCCATCGTCTTCCTCGCGAGCGGCCTCACCAAGGGCAACTGGCTCGATGCCCTGCTCTTCTCGGTGTCGGTTGCCGTGGGCATCACCCCGCAGATGCTGCCGGTCATCGTGACCACCTGCCTCGCCCGCGGCGCCCAGGAGATGAGCCGCCGGGACGTCATCGTCAAGGAGCTGCCCGCCATCCAGAATCTCGGCGCCATGGACGTGCTGTGCTGCGACAAGACCGGCACCCTCACCGAGGACAAGGTCGTGCTCGAGCGCCACATGGACGTCATGGGCAACGAGGACGACCGAGTGCTGCGCCACGCCTACCTCAACGCCCGCTTCCAGACGGGCCTGCGCAACCTCATCGACCGCGCAATCGTGGAGCGCGGCGAGGAGCTGCTCGACGCCTCGGCGCTGGATGGGCGCTACCGCAAGGTGGACGAGATCCCCTTCGACTTCGAGCGCCGCCTCATGAGCGTCGTGGTGACGGACGAGACGGGCAAGACCCAGATGGTCACCAAGGGCGCCGTGGAGGAGATTCTGGCCGCATGCTCGCACGTGGAGTACGCGGGGGCGGTCTCCCCGCTCACCGACGACCTCCGCGAGCGCGTCCGCGTCAAGGTGCGCGAGCTGGGTGCGCAGGGCATGCGCGTCGTGGCCGTGGCGCAGAAGACCAACCCGCGTCCGGCCGGGGCCTTCTCGACCGAAGACGAGCGTGACATGGTGCTCATCGGCTACCTGGCCTTCCTCGACCCGCCCAAGGCAAGCGCCGCCGAGGCCGTGGCCGAGCTCGAGCGCCGCGGCGTGGCCGTCAAGGTGCTCACCGGCGACAACGAGCTCGTGGCGGCGGCCGTCTGCGCCAAGGTTGGCGTGGACGCGACGGACGCACTCGTGGGCACCGAGGTCGACACCCTCGCCGACGACGAGCTCGCCACGCGTGCCGAGTCCACGCAGCTCTTCGCGCGACTCTCTCCCCTGCAGAAGGCCCGCGTGGTACGGGTGCTGCGCGAGCAGGCCGGCCACACCGTGGGCTTCATGGGAGACGGCATCAACGACGCGGCGGCGATGCGCGCGAGTGACTGCGGCATCTCGGTCGACACCGCCGTGGACGTCGCCAAGGACAGCGCCCCGATCATCCTGCTCGAGAAGGACCTGCGCGTACTCGCCCGCGGCATCCGCGAGGGCCGCCGCACCTACGCCAACACCGTGAAGTACATCAAGCTCACGGCGAGCTCTAACTTCGGCAACGTCCTCTCCGTGCTCGTGGCGAGCATCGTGCTGCCCTTCATGCCGATGACGGCGCTGCAGCTGCTGCTCCTGGGCCTCGCCTACACCGTGGCGTGCGTGGCGCTGCCGTGGGACAACGTGGACGAGGCGCAGTTGGCCGGCCCGCAGAGCTGGGACGCGCGCTCGGTCATCTCGTTCATGCTGTGGATGGGGCCGGTGAGCACGGTCTTCGACCTGCTCACATTCGCGGCGATGTTCTGGCTCGTGTGCCCGGCCGTGGTCGGGGCGCCGTGGGCGGCGCTTGCGGGCGCCGGGACTGCGGGCGCCGGCATCGCGGCGGGCGGCATGGCGGCAAGCACGGCGACCGCCCTGTTCGCCGCCGTGTTCCAGACCGGCTGGTTCGTCGAGTCGATGTGGACGCAGACGCTCGTCATCCACGCACTGCGCAGCGTCGGCGGCGCGGGCGCCAGCCGTCCCACCCGCGCGCTCGTGGCGCTCACGGTCGGCGGCGTGGCCGTGGTCACCGCCCTGCCCTGGACGCCCGGCGTCGCCGACGCACTCGGCCTCGTGGCGCTGCCCGTGCCCTTCTTCGTCCTACTCGCCGGCCTCATGGCGGGATATCTTGGCCTCGCCCACGTCGCGAAGCGCCTGTACGTGCACAGGCACGGCAGCCTGCTGTAGCATGGACAACGGCGACGTCGAGACATGCGGGCGCCCATCACACCACACGTAAGCAAGGGCCGCGCCGCAAGGGCGAGGCCGCCACGACGGTCGCCGCCCCAGGCACGACCGCCCAAAGGGGGAACCATGCTCAGAATCGGACTGCTCACCAGCGGCGGCGACTGCCAGGCGCTCAACGCCACCATGCGCGGCATCGTCAAGACCATCATCAACCAGTCCAAGGAGCCCGTCGAGATCTGGGGCATCGAGGACGGCTACCAGGGTCTCATCTACGGTCGCTGGCGCAAGATGGACTGGGCCGACTTCTCCGGCATCCTCTCGCGCGGTGGCACCATCCTCGGCACGAGCCGCACGCCGTTCAAGTACCTCGACCAGCCCGAGGCCGATGGCGTGGAGAAGGTTCCCGCCATGAAGAAGAACTACAGGAAGCTCAAGCTCGACTGCCTCTTCATGCTGGGCGGCAACGGCTCGGCCAAGACGGCCAACCGCCTGTCGCAGGAGGGCCTCAACGTCATCGCGCTGCCCAAGACCATCGACAACGACACCTGGGGCACCGACATGACGCTCGGCTTCCCCACCGCCATCGACGTGGCCACCCGCTGCCTCGACGAGATCAAGACCACGGCCAACTCGCACCGTCGCGTGTTCGTGGTCGAGATCATGGGCCACAAGGTGGGCTGGATCCCGCTGTATGCGGGCATCGCCGGTGGCGCCGACGTCATCCTCATCCCCGAGATCCCCTATGACCTCGACAACGTGATCAAGGCCATCGAGAAGCGCGAGCAGGACGGCGGCCGCTTTGCCATCGTGGCCGTGGCCGAGGGTGCCATCTCCAAGGAGGAGGCGGCGATGCCCAAGAAGCAGTACAAGAAGAAGGTCGCCGCCCGCGTGTCGCCCTCGATCGTCTACGACATCGCCGAGCAGATTGCCGAGCGCACCGACCGCGAGGTTCGCGTGGCCATCCCCGGCCACACCCAGCGCGGCGGCACCCCCGACGCACAGGACCGCATCTTCGCGACCCAGTGCGGTGTCGAGGCGGCCATGGGCTGCCTGCGCGGCGAGTTTGGCTACCTGATCGCCCAGCAGGACGGCAAGATCGTGCATGCTCCGCTCGCCGACATCGCCGGCAAGCTCAAGTACGTCGACCCCGACGGTGACCTCGTGCGCCAGGCCCGCGAGCTGGGCATCAGCTTCGGCGATCGATAGATCGACAGGCACGCGCCGCTAGATGCCGGCGCCGTCAGCTCAGCACCTTCACGGCCCGTCGTCGCGCACCCCAGCGCGGCGGCGGGCTTTCGTTTGAATGGCCGAGAGGCTAGGCGACAACTACCGAGACGTACGCCCGGCCGCTTTCCGATTAGGCGCGGCGAGCACGACATGCGGCGCGACCGCGCTACTTCCCGTAGCGCTCGCGCAGCCGCTTCGTCAGCGCCATGTTCTCGGCGTAGTCCACACGCACGACCACCACGCTGGGTGCGTCGTCGTGACCAAAGGCGTCCTCGAGCGTGGGAACCAGGTCGTCCGCGGCCGTCACCTCGTAGCCGTGACAGTGCATGGCCTCGGCGTACGCCTTGAAGTCCGGGTTGGAGAAGCCCACGCCAAACGTGTCACCAAACTGCTCCTCCTCCTTCCAGCGGATGAGCCCGTAGTGCTCGTCCTCCCAGATGAGCACCACGATGGGCACGTGCTCGCGCACGG
>UWSJ01000016.1 GCA_900549525.1 uncultured Coriobacteriaceae bacterium
GGCGTTCACGACGGAGCTGCCCACGCCGTGCAGGCCGCCGGAGACCTTGTAGGCGTTGTTGTCGAACTTGCCGCCCGCGTGCAGGATCGTGAGGACGACCTCGAGCGTCGGGATCTTCTTGGTGGGGTGCTTGTCCACCGGGATGCCGCGCCCGTTGTCAGCGACGGTGATGGAGTTGTCGGCGTGGATGGTCACGCCGATCTTAGTGCAGAAGCCCGCGAGGGCCTCGTCGACGGAGTTGTCGACGATCTCGTAGACGAGGTGATGCAGGCCCGAGGCGCTCGTGGAGCCGATGTACATGCCCGGGCGCTTGCGCACCGCCTGCAGGCCTTCGAGGATCTTGATCTCGCTGCCGTCATAGGCGTGTTCCTTGGGAGATGATGCCACCCGTGTTCCCCCTTCGTTCGTCATGGGTCAAATGGGCAATCTGTTCTATTCTACGCCAATTGCGAAATTGCACGAATCCTGAGTGCAAACGTGATCCAAATCGCGACCAGTTCATCATCTGGGTCACCATGGGGGCCGCTACGGCAGGGATGGCCCCTTCTTCGTGGTTTCTAGCTTCCCGCGCCTCATGGAGAGCCTCATGGCCTCACAGGCGTTGGGACGGAGCCTCTCCGGGAGGTTGGCGCAGGCACGCTCGACGGCAAGCTCCTCGTCTGGCGTGAGGGCGGGAAGCTCTGGAGGCAGGGGGGCTTCGGCTCGCTCGCCAGAAGCGCTCGGGCGCTCCCCGGCGTGGCGCGACAGCCTGAAGCGGACGCGGGCCACGTCGAGACCGGCGTAGGCGAGACGCTCCACGTACAGCTCGGCGTTGGTCGTGAGGTCGGCCATGAGGGCGTTGCCGTCGAGATAGACCACGAGCTCGGGCAGGCCCGCTCCGCTCTTGGGACGGTTGAGCCACACGGCCACGGTGTGCTTGGAGGCCCTCTTCCCGGCGATGCGCCGCCAGGTCACGAGGGCGCGGCTCGCGGCCGAGGCCCCCTTGAGCACCTTGCCGTCCACGAAGGACGAGACGAGCTCGCCCGCCGCGTGCGGCTTGTGCTGCTTGGCCGGGTCGAGCGGGTCGTACTCGCGCCGCTCGAGCCAACGGCTACTCCTCGTCGCCATAGCGCACGACCTTCATGTCAGAGAGCTGGGCGTCGGTGAAGTAGCCGAGGTTCGTGGTGGTGATGATCGTCTGGATTCCGCCCTCGACGAAGCTCGTCACGCAAGCACGGCGATGCTCGTCGAGCTCGCTCATGACGTCGTCGAGCAGCAGCAGCGGCCGCTCGCCAAGCAGCGTCTCGCACAGGCGGACCTCGGCGAGCTTCCACGCGAGCACGACGGAGCGCTGCTGGCCCTGGCTGCCGTAGGCGCGGGCGTCGCGGCCGTCGATGGCGAAGGCCACGTCGTCGCGATGGGGGCCCACGCTCGTCTGCCCGCGGCGGAGGTCGTCCGCACGCGAGCGCGAGAGCCGCTCGCGCATGAGGGTGGCGAGCTCGTCTCGGCCCATGCCGGCCGTGGCGCCGCCGACGCTCGGAACATAGGAGCACGAGAGCGTCTCGGACGGGGCAACCTCCCCGTAGACCTCGGACACGAGCACGGAGAGACGGGCAAAGAGGTTGAGCCGGTGCATGAGCAGCGTGGCCCCGCCGAGGGCAACGCTCTCGTCCCAGGCGTCAAGCAGGGCAGCGTCACACCCGTCCTTGAGAAGTCGGTTTCGCTGCTCCACCGAGCGCGTATAGGCAGCGAGGACCCTCCGGTAACCCGCGTTTGCCTGAGCCCCGAAGGCGTCGAGCTCGATGCGGCGGCGCGAGGCGGCGCCCTTCACGAGTGAGAGGTCGTCCGGGCAGAACAGCACCGACAGGAGCGTCCCCGCAAGGTCTCCCGCCCGGCAGGCCTTGCCGTTTCTGAGGAAGCGCCGCCTCTCGGGCGTGGCCTCGAGCGTCACGTCGAGCACGCGTCCGTCCCCCTCGATGCGTCCCTCGACACGGGCCGAGGACGTCCCGGCCGCCACGAGCTCCGCAGGGGCGGGACGGCGAAACGACGTGCCTGCCGTGAGGTACTGAAGCGCTTCCACGGTGTTCGTCTTGCCGGCGGCATTGGGGCCCACGAGCACCGTAACCCCCGCGGCCGGCTCGAGCACCCGCCCGGAGAGGTTGCGGTAGCCGTCGAACGTGACGCGCGTGACGACCAGCGACACTACATGCCCCTGAGCGGCATGAGGATGTACAGGTAGTTGATCTTCCCGTAGGCCTTGAAGACGCCGGGCCGCCCCGCCTGCTGCAGCTCGAGGGTAATGTCGCCCGTCTGGTCGGCGGCGGCGATGCCGTCCCCGAAGTAGCGATAGTTGACGAAGATCGTGTTGGGCTCGCCCTGGGCCTCGACCTGCATGATCTCGCGGGCGTCGCCCTGGTCCGGGGAGCTTGAGGAGAGCGTGGTCTGCGCCTGCGTGGGGTCGACCTCGATCTTGATGCGCAGGCCCTGGGCCGCGATGGAGCTCACGCGGCGGAGGGCACCCGCAAGGTCGGCGACCTTGACCGTGACCGAGGTGAGCACGTCCTTGGGCAGAAGCCCGCGCCAGTTGGGGAACTGAGCCTCGATGCGCCTCGTCACGTAGGTGGTGTTGCCAAAGACGAAGATGGCCTGGTTGGCCGTGTCTCCGATGGTGACCGACTCAGAGTCGCTCGGGAGGGTGAGGGCGTCGTGGAAGGCGTTGCCAGGCACGATCATCTCGAACATGTCCGTGAGGTCGGGCGTGGCGACCTGCGTGTCACACATGGCGGCGCGGTAGCCGTCAGAGGCCACGAGGCGCACGAGGTTCTCCTCGACGTTGAGCAGCACGCCCGCAAGGGCCGGGTGGCTGGGGTCCTTGGAGACGACCTTGTAGACCTTGTCGACCATGCTGGAGAGCACGTCGCGGGGGAGGTCGACGTGGCGCTCCATCGCGATCTCGGGGAAGTTTGGGAACTCGTCGGCCGACAGGGTGTTGAGGTGGAAGGAGCTGTTCTGGCACGTGAGGTGGATTGCCCCCTGCCCGCCGTCGAAGGTGATGGAGGCGTCGGCAAGGTTCTTCACGATGCTCCCGAGCACGCGTCCGGAGATGACCGTCTCGCCCGGCTCCTCCACGTTGGCGGGAATCTTGTGGCGAATGGAAGTGTCGAGGTCGCTCGTCTGCATCTCGAGCGTGCCGTTGTCGGCGCGCATGAGAACGCCGCTCAGCACGGGGAGCGTCGAGTGCGTGGCGATGCCCTTGGAGACCACAGCCAGGGCCTTCGCGAACGCGGACTGGGAGACGGTGAAGCGCATGGGGTTCTCTCCTATCTGTTCTTATATATAGATATATAAGCAACGGTAGTGGTAGTAGGGGCTGTCGAAACGTTGAAAACCTAACGAACTAGCAGGTAGACGCTTTGTCAATGATGGAAGTTTGTGTGGAGCCCGCCCGTTGGTTTTGAACGTAGAGGAGATGTAGAAAAACACTTCTACGCTCAGGGGTGGGTTTTCCACACGAGCTGTCGTGTTATCGACAAGCCGTGGAGAAAGCCAATTCCCGCTAGCTCGACATGAGATCCTCCTTCATGCGGGAGATCTTGTCGTGGACGACACGATCTGCGTCGCGCCGTTCCTCCACCCACTTGATGCTGTGCTTGACCGTGGCATGGCTGCGTCCGCCGAAGCGCTCTCCGATCTGGGCGAGCGTCGAGTCGGTGAGCTCTCGCGCGAGCCATACGGCCACGTGACGCGGCTCCATGAGAGCCTTGTTGCGCTTGTTGCTCACGAGGTCGGCGTGGGAGATGTCATAGCGCTGCTCGACGAACTTCTGAATCTGCTCGATGGTGAAGGTGCGCTGCTCGCTGCCCCATTTCGAGACTGCGATCTGCGCCACGTCCTCGCGCCCGAAGACCTCCCCGCGGTTCTGCTTCGTGGTGGCCGCGAGCAGGCACGACTGGCAGAAGGCCTTGATGGTGCGGATGTTGGTTCCCGCCCGCGATGCCATGTAGTCGAGGTTGTCCTCGGAGATCTCGCCCTCGAAGCCCGTGAGCCCGTCCTCGGCGGCGTCCGCCTTCATGCGCTGGTAGAAGGCCTTGATGAGGCCGTACTTGAGCTCGTAGTTCGGCACTTGGATGGAGAGGGTGACGCCCGAGTCGAGGCGGCTCGACACGCGCTCTGCGAGCCCTAGCTCGGCCGGGCTCTCGTCGGCGGCGAGCACGATCTGCTTGCCGTGGCTCGTGAGGTAGTTGAACGTGTCGAAGAAGAAGTCGACGGACTTGGCGGCGCCGCGAAAGCCCTGGATGTCGTCGATGATGAGGACGTCGATGTCGTGGTAGTTCTGCTCGAGCGCCTCCTTGACCCCGCGCGAGGTGTCGAGCATGGCGCTCGTGTAGTCGCCCACGAAGTCGCGCGCCTGCCGGTAGACGCAGATGCGGTCGGGGACGTTGACGGCGAGGTAGTTCTGGATGGCCTTGAGGAGGTGCGTCTTCCCGAGGCCGCTCTTGCCGTAGATGAACAGCGGGTTGTAACCGTGGCTGCCGTTGGCGACGGCCTTCGCGGCCTGGAGGGCCAGCTGGTTCTCCTCGCCCTCGACGTAGGTGTCGAAGGTAAGGCGCGAGTCGGCGGCGGTGATGCCCTCCACGAGCGGATTTGCCGTGCGGTCGCGCTGGGGCTTTGCGGGCGTTGTGGCTGTGGGGGCCGCCGCTGGGACGTTGCCCACCGCGCCGTAGGACGTCTGCGAAGCCTCAGCCTCCCTCATGCGCGCGAGTTCGGCAGGCGAGATGGTCGTAGCCACGGGCGCGGGCGCCGCCGCAGGCTCCCCCTGCGCCCTGCCTGCGCGGTCGAGCTCGACGACGAGGCGGATGGGCTGGAATGCCGCTCGCTCGAGGCACGACTCGATGGTGGCCGCGTTCTTCTCGATGGTGCGCTTCACGAAACCCGATCCGGCTGCGATCGTGATCGAGGCGTCGTCCATGTCGGCGGCCTTGCAGCTCCTGAGCATGGCGAGCAGCGCCGGCTGGCTTCCCTCCTCGGCGATGAGGTCGACGACGTCGGCCCAGAGCACTTGTGCGTCGCTCTCGGCGGCCTCGTTGTCCATGTCGGTCGTGTCGGCCATGGGGCTTCCTGTCAGTCTCGAGCCTCCGGCCCTCGAGGAGCCGGAGGCTGTTGTTCAGTAATGTTGAAAACTCATTATATGGGATGTTGAGAAATTCGCACCGCAGCTTGGAGACGTTGTCGAGTGTCGAAAACCTCTGCCGCCGCCGGCCCGGGGACACTTCTCTACAAGAGCGTCCTACCCAGCTCGGTGAGCCTGCGCTTCTGTCCTTGCTTGCGCAGGACCCCCCTGTCCTCAAGCTCCTTGAGCTGACGGGTCCATGTTGACAGCGACCCTCCGTAGGCGGGTGCGAGGTCGGTGGGGCCAACCGCCTCGTGCTCCGTGAGCCACTCGAGCACCTGCATCGCCCTGGTTCCCAGCGTGAGGGGCTCGCCAGCTTGGGCGCGCGCCGCCCCGGCGGCAACGGCGGGCCCAGCTGGGGTGGCGGAGGCCATCTGCCAGCCTTGGGCCTGTGCCGTCTCGGGCATTGTGGGTGCAGCCTGGTAGGAGGGCTGGGGGTAGCCGGGCCACGCCTGTTGGGGGTAGGCGGCATGCGGATATGCTGCCCATGTGGCGGTCATCTGCGGTTGGGATGCTTGCGCGGGCATGGTGGGGTATGCGGCCATGGCAGCGGCCTGCTGTGTCGTCGCGGGCGCAAACGCTGGCTGCTGCGGGGCCATGGTCTGTCCTGCCACTGGCATCGGAGCGTTGCTGGGCGTCGCGTGCATACTCGCCCGCGACCAATTCCCCTGCTCGGAAGGCATGGAGATGGTTACGATGGTCCCCGATGATATGTTGTCCTCGATGGTGAGCGTGCCTCCGTGGTCCTCCATGTACTGCTGTGCGTAGGGAAGGCCCGAGCCGACGCCGCGGATGTAGCGCTTCATCTCCTCCGTGGCGGACGTGGTGCCGTATTCCAGGGCGCGGCCCTTCTCTGCGATGCCGGGCCCTTGGTCGGAGAAGCGGATGGTATTGCCGTCATCGAGGATGGAGATGGTGGGCTCGCTGAAGTAGGCGTGGACGAGGTTCTCCACAACCTCTCTGATGACCGTGAACGAGATCTTTCCGCCCTGCTCCTTCGCGAGGCGGGTGACGGTGGCGGTTACCTCCTCGAGGTAGGAGCGAACGTCCTTGGGCTGCACGACGATGACGCGGGGCGCGGCGGCCGGGTCGTCGAACACCGCGATGCGCGCGGGGTTCTGCACGACATCGCCAAGCGTGCGCGTCTCCGGTTTGCCTGCAGCACCGGGTTCCTTGTCCGTCTCTTCGCCTGCGCCCGCGGGTCCTGTCCCCACGAACGGGTAGAAGGCGTCTGCCATTGCCACATCCCCATCCATAACTTCACGTCGCCACGGTCTGCGTTGTAGGACTTTCGACAAGTTTCCGTCACGTGGTGAAAACTTGCGGCAACTTCCTTTCGCCGATGAAAAGTTTTCAACAGTCGGTGAGAACTTGTAGATAACCTGTTGTTCCTTCGTGACGCATGCCATGAAAAGATACAGGACTTGGCGTGAATCTTTCGTCTTATGCGGGCAAATATTCCGTCGATGATGAAAGTTTCTGGTGAGTTGCGCGAGGCTTGTTCCAGCGAGGGGTTTCTGGGCTTTCGACTCGCCGGCGATGCTTGATGTCCTTAGCTGCGCCCTCGGGAGCGTCTGACAGCATGCCCGCTAACACGAATGCCGTGAAAAACACAAGGTCACGTTGACATCTCGAGATAGGCACCCCTACAATCTTAGGGCTTGACTGCCTATGCAGTGATTCGGTTCCACCTCAGGAGGATTCAATGAAGCGTACGTATCAGCCCAATAAGCGGAAGCGCGCCAAGTGCCACGGCTTCCGTGCCCGTATGGCCACCAAGGGCGGCCGTGCCGTTCTCGCCCGTCGTCGCGCTAAGGGCCGCAAGAGGCTCACTGTTTAGGTAGCCTTGTGGAGACCATCAAGTCCAAGCAGGAGTTTGAGAAGGTCTTCAAGGGTGGAAGACGCGTAAATCACGCGCTTGTGCGGCTTTGTGTCATGCCCGTTGCCGACGGTGCACGCTCGCGGGTGGCGTTTGTTGCCCCGAAGCGTGTCGGCAATGCGGTGTGTCGCAATCGGTGCAAGCGTGTTTTGCGTGCTGCGGCCTTCGAGGCCGGTCTTCCGCTGCAGGGATACGACGTGATTCTCTTCTCGACCAACGCCACGCGCACCGCCACGTCGACTGAGGTGGCTCGAGCGCTTGGCAGGCTCGTTAAGCGGGTCGGTGCATGAGTGACACGGGGGAACACGAGCCAGGGCTGGCAGCTCGGGCTCTCATCCTTGTGGTGAGAGCGTACAAGGCTGTCATCTCTCCCGTGCTCCCCCCTTCGTGCATCTATACGCCAACCTGTTCTCAGTACGCCATAGAGGCGCTTCGCCGTTACGGGGTACTCAGAGGTGGTTGGCTTGCCCTGACGAGGATTCTCAGGTGCAATTCCCGCCATAAGGGAGGCTATGACCCCGTACCCTAGGGACGGGTCGCTGGAGGTTCGTAACATGGGTTTGTGGGATTGGTTCGTCGGGTTTCTCACCCAGGTGCTTGAGCTGTTGGCCAATGGCGTGGGTGACTGGGGCCTCGCAATCATCGTCCTTACGGCCATCATCCGCCTTGCGCTTACGCCGCTTACGGTGAGCTCGACGCGCTCGACGGCCAGGATGCAGATTCTCCAGCCCAAGATGGCGGAGATCCAGGAGCGCTACGCCGACGATCCCCAGCGCATGAACGAGGAGATGCAGCGCTTCTACAGCGAGAACAAGTTCAACCCGCTGGGAGGGTGCCTGCCCATCTTCATCCAGATGCCGGTCTTCTTTGCGCTCTTCAACGTGCTACAGAACAAGATCCCCGAGGGTGCGCACTTCTACAGCGTGTTCGCCTCCCTTGCCGACTCCCCCGCCACGGCCGTGGCAACGCTCGGGTGGGCAGCGTCTTGGGCCTACATCCTCTTTGACGTCGCCTTTGGCGTGCTGACGCTCGTCCCCATGCTGCTCAACAACATGCAGGCCGATTCGCAGCAGGCTTCCATGACGAAGACTATGGGCATCGTCATGGCCGTCATGATGATGTGGTTCGGCTGGAGTGCGCCCATTGGTGTCGTTCTCTACTACGTCACGTCTTCTGCCTGGGGCGTCGTGCAGCAGGTCTTCATTACCCGCAAGGTTCTGGAGAAGGCCAAGCACGACGAGGAGGAGCGCATGAAGAACCAACCGATTGCGGTCGACGTGGTTCGCAAGGAGCGCAAGGCCCGCCCGCACAAGAAGGCCTAACTATGTTGAGATCATAGCCGCGCGCCTCGACTGGGGCGCGCGGTTTTTTATACTGAGGAGGTACCAATGAGCGAGTTCACTGAGGGCAACGAGCTCCTGACCGCCGCCGCAGAGGCCTTTGAGGCTGGCGATAAGCTATCCGAGCAGCAGCTTGATGCGGTGGCCGACACCGCCATCGACATTCTTCGATCTATTCTGGCATGTTTCGGTGAGAACAGGTGTTCTATTGACGAGTACGATGGAGATGAAGGCGAGCTCATCCTTGATGTCAATGGTGGCGACCTTGCCATTCTTATTGGTCGCCATGGTGTAACGCTCGATGCCCTGCAGGTTGTGTTCTCGTCGATGCTATCTAAGCGGATTGGTTTCCACTATCCCATTGTCGTAGATGTCGAGGGATACAAGAGCCGCCGTCGCGACAAGGTCCAGTCTCTTGCAGTATCGGCTGCCCAGCGTGTTAAGAGGTCAGGGAAGCCTGCGCGTCTTTCTCCCATGAATGCCTACGAGCGTAGGCTCGTGCATCTTGCGCTTCGTGAAGACGAACAGGTTGTTACGCATTCTGAGGGTATCGATCCGACTCGTTATGTTGTCATTGAGCTTGCTGAGGCCAACGACTAGCGAAAACGCGTCTTCATCTCTATATGCTTTGGGAGGGTCGCCTGCCTTATGCTGGCGACCTTTTTTATGTCGTCCCAGGCCCTTCTTCCCTACGCTATCCTCATGGTAGTGATGCAGTATGCCAAAACTTCCCTAAACGAGATTTTTTGTCATTAGAGATGGAGCAGCCTTTGAATGTACGAGCCTGGGCACAAAAGCCCTTTCTCTCATTTGATCCTGAGAATCGTATTACTGTAGATTCTTTGCAGGCTGGGACTAACGTGCCACCTGCTCAAGCTTCCGGTGTAGCCCGTTCTTGTACTGAGTCTCAGATTTCGAACAATACACCCCTGCTCGACCTTTCTTACGATTCTCCGGCGGGTGACTTTGTAGTTGCTCTGATGAAGTTGGCTTCGGGCTTTGGGATTAAGCTTGATTCTGACGCAGCAGTGTCTGTCGTTCGCCATCTACAGCTTATGCTTGAGAAGAATGCTGTTACGAACCTTACGAGCATTCGTAATCCTGCTCGCGCACTTGTCCTCCACTCCCTGGACTCATTGTTGTTTGCTAAGGTCTTTCAAGAAATCAGTGGTTTACAACCCGTGTTCTTCAATGGAGCTTCTGCAGACTTTTCTCGTATTTCATGTCTCGACATGGGTACAGGTGGTGGCTTCCCAGGTATCCCTCTGGCATGTGTCTATCCGTTTCAGATGACACTCCTCGATTCTGTTGGTAAAAAGATTGCTGCGTGTGATTCCTTTATTGACACTCTTCATCTTTCTTGTCATGTGCATACTGTTCACATGCGTTTGGAAGACTTTGCGATAGATCATAAGAGGTGCTTCAACCTAATTGTTGCTCGTGCCCTTGCTCCGTTGGATGTACTTACTGAGTATGCCGAACCACTTGTTTCTAAAGACGGATTCCTGGTCCTCAGTAAGGGAGTTCCTTCTGTTGAAGAGTTAGATAACGTCTCGTACGTTTCGAAATTGTGTGGCTTTGAACTTGTTTCACGTGAAACAATGGAACTGCCAAATTCTATGGGAACAAGAACGTTCTATATCTATAAGAAGGTCGCAAATGCTGGTGTAAAGTTACCTCGAAAAGATGGGGAGGCACGGAAGCATCCCCTCGCAGATAGGCGTCATGTTTCACGTGAAACAGACTGAGGAGTTGTTGATGGGCTATAAGGACGTAAAGCGCGGTAATCCAAGTAAAGACCCAAAAGTTCTCGCGATTATTAACCAAAAAGGCGGCGTTGGAAAGTCGACGACTGCTATTAACCTATCTGCTGCCCTTGGTGAAGAGGGTAAAAAAAGTCTCGTAATCGACTTTGACCCACAGGGAAATACAACAAGTGGGTATGGCATTGATAAAGATGAGCTTGAGAACGACATCTACGATGCTCTTATGGACGGTTATCCAATTGAAGACCTTATTGTGGACACGTGCGAAAAGAAGGTCTTTGTGGTGCCCGCAACGATCCAGCTTGCAGGTGCAGAAATTGAGCTCGTGTCAAAAATAGCCCGAGAAAGCATCCTTAAGGGAATGATTGACTCGGTAAAGGTAGATTTTGACTATATCTTTATCGATTGCCCTCCCTCGCTTGGGCTTTTGACCATCAACGCGCTCTCAGCAGCAGACGGATTACTCATTCCAATTCAATGCGAATACTATGCTCTCGAGGGTGTAACAAAGCTACTTGAATCTATGAAGCTCGTAAAATCAAGCCTCAACAGGGATCTTGAGGTATATGGCATACTCATGACCATGTATGACAAGCGGACGACACTTTCTAATCAAGTTGTTGAGGAAGTAAAGAAGTACTTTGGCCCCAAGATGTTCAAGACGGTGATTCCTCGAAGCGTAAAAGTATCGGAAGCTCCAAGTCATGGTCTCCCGATTGCAATGTACGCAACGATGAACAAGGGTGCAATTGCCTACAGAAATCTGGCTCGTGAGGTGATTCGTCGTGGCTAAAAAAGGTGGACTCGGAAGAGGACTTGACGCACTGATAAGCGAAGCTACGGCGGAAACAGGTTCGAATCCCGAGACGACGTTACCGATCGAGAAGATCGTTGCAAACTCTAATCAGCCTAGAAAGAACTTCGACGAAGACTCGCTGGCCGAACTTGCAGATTCAATTCGACAGAATGGTGTATTGCAGCCAATTCTCGTAAGAAAGGTCTCCTCTAAGTCTGAGGACAAGTATCAAATTGTTGCTGGGGAGCGGAGATACCAGGCTTCAAAGCTAGCTGGCCTCAAGGAGATTCCTGTTCTCATTAGAGACGTCGATGACACTGAGGTGTTCCAACTTGCACTGATTGAGAACCTTCAAAGGTCGAACCTTTCTCCTATTGAGGAGGCAAAGGGGTATAGGCAGCTCCTTGATAGCAAGGGACTTACACAAGAAGCATTAGCTCAGATTCTTTCGAAATCGAGGTCGGCAATAGCCAATACGCTACGACTTATGGACTTGCCGGATGAAATTCAGAGAATGATGGAGGATTCTCTCATCACAGCTGGGCATGCCCGAGCAATACTTGCAGTACCTTCTGAAGAGGGACGAATAAAGCTTGCAAGAAAGGTCGTTGCAGAGAGTTTAACGGTCAGGCAGACAGAAGCTCTCGCTCCGCTGTTTTCTGGCGCATCTGTGGAGCGCACGCCTCGGCAGCAGGCTCCGCAATCCTTCAAGCGTGCGGCTCGTCAACTTAGGCAAATGCTCGAGACAAACGTGAAGGTAAAGCAGGTCAGAGGTAAGAACAAAATCGAGATTGAATTCAAGGATGAGGACGAACTCGCTCGAATTCTGTCTCAGGTAACTCCTGGCCATGCGGAGAGCGAGGAAGCATGGGTGGAAGACTGATTAGAAACGTCAGCTCGGCATTCGTTGCTTGCGCGGTAACTTCAGCTGGCTGGCATCTGCTTCTTGACGAGCGAGCGCGTGAAAGTGTGAGAAGGGCAGCACGTGAGGTGTCAAACCTCGCAGCATTCGCAGCTAACACCTATATGAAGGCGGGGTCAGAATCGAGCCTGGATGAAGCTAGAAAGCGTAACCAAGAATGGGTTCGCAAACAGTGGAAACAGGCCGGCTACTAAAACAAACTTGAACGTTGAACGTAAGGGCAAACTATAGAGGTGCCGTCACATTCTCATGAATGTGACGGCACCTCGTGCGTAATTACAAGATGCTACAAAACGTTCCGAACCTATTCAGTCTTATGGGCCTGGGAGAGCTGACCGCACGCAGCGTCAATGTCATTGCCACGCGAGTTTCTGACGGTGGCCTCGACGCCAACCATGGCAAGACGTCGAACAAATGTTTCGGCCTTCTCGGCAGTGGAAGGCTTGAATCGGGAACCTTCAAGGTCGTTGAGCTGAATGAGATTGACGTGCGCGAGCGTTCCACGCGTGAAGTCGCACAACGCGTCGAGCTCCTCGCCATTATCGTTCACGCCGCCGATAAGGGCGTATTCGTAGGTGGGACGGCGGCCCGTCCGCTCGACATACTCTTCCATAACCTCGTGAAGCCTACCAAGCGAGTACTTGCGCACTCCTGGCATAAGGGCATTGCGTGTGTCCTGCACGGCAGAATGAAGGGAAACGGCGAGCGTGAACTGTTCCGTCTCCTTGGAGAAGCGCCGAATCATAGGAACAATACCGCATGTGGAGACGGTGAGATGGCGAGCGCCAATGCCTGCACCGTCGGGCGAGTTGAGCATGCGAAGGGCCGAGAGCGTCTCGTCGTAGTTGGCAAACGGCTCCCCCTGGCCCATCATGACCACGCTCGAGGCGCGTGTCTGGAAGTCCTTGCTTACATGCATGACCTGCTCGAACATTTCCGAAGCAGTGAGAGAACGGTTGAAGCCGCCTTGTCCCGTGGCGCAGAAGACGCAACCCATGTGACAGCCAGCCTGGGTTGAAACGCACACGGATAGACGGTTTCTCGTGGGCATGCCGACGCACTCGGCCTGCGTGCCGTCAGAGAAGCGAAGGAGATACTTGCGCGAGCCGTCGCGCGAGATCTGCCTCGCCACCTCCTCGGTTCCTCCGAGGCTGAATCGCTCGGCAAGCTGTTGCCGAAGGGCGGCGGGGACGTTAGTCATCTCGTCGTAGGAAGTCACATTGTGCTTCCAGACCCATCCCTCGACCTGTTTCACGCGAAACGTCGGCCAACCAAGCTCGGAGATTGTCGCCGAGAGGTCGTCATGGGAGAGCGAACGGAGGTCGACCTTGCGGCGAGATGAGTCGGTATCATACTGAGACATGGATTGCCTTTCCTGCGGTGGTGGTGCGTGCACTGCGGCAACTCGCCGAGCTGCGGCCGTGCGGCCAACTCCTGAGTGTATCGCACGCAAGATAAGGTGACGTAGGCGTACGAGAAGACACAGGGGGCCAACATGGTGGACGTGACGCAGCTTAAGGTTGCCCTGCTTTGCGGCGGCTGGTCGGACGAGCGGGAGGTGTCACTCGCGAGCGGACGTGAATGCGCCGAAGCGATGGCCCAGGCTGGATTCTCGAACGTCGATCTTCTTGACGTAGCAGCGCCGGCATTCGTCCACACCATCGCCGGCGGCGGCTATGATGTCGCCTTCGTGGCGTTGCACGGTCGTTATGGCGAGGATGGCTGCGTGCAGGGTTTTCTCGAGCTTCTGGGCATCCCCTACACGTTTTCGGGCGTGCTGGCGAGCGCGGTTGCTTCTGACAAGGCAATGGCGAAGGACGTGTATCGTGAGCATGGCATCCCTACTCCGGCGGACGTGTTGCTCTACAAGGGTGATCCGCTTGAGACTGACGTGGTGATTGAGGCGCTGGGGCTTCCGCTCTTCGTGAAGCCGGTGTCGAACGGCTCGAGCTACGGCATCTCGCGGGTGGAGCGCGCCGACCAGCTGCCGCAGGCTGTCGAACATGCGTTTGCATACGGCTCTCGGGTGCTGGTCGAGAAGGCCGTGAGTGGCGTCGAGATCACGGTGCCCGTGCTGGGGAACGACCATCCCGACGCGCTCCCCGCAGTCGAGATTCGCTATGACTCCGCGTTCTACGACCTTGACGCGAAGTACGAGGACCCCGCGAAGCATCACGTCATCCCACCCGAGCTTCCCGCGTCGACCGTCACGCGCGCGCAGGAGCTTGCGTGCCGCGCCCATGTGGCGCTTGAGTGCTCGGGCGCCTCACGAAGCGACTTCATCGTGGACGTCGCAGGGACGCCCTATATGCTCGAGACGAACGTTGTCCCCGGGATGACGTCGTCCTCGCTCATGCCGGACGCCGCCCGTCGAGCCGGGATGGGATTCTCGGAGCTGTGTCGGAGGCTGGTAGAACTCGCCGTCGAGCGAGGAAGCAGGGTTGGAACATCAGGAGGAACTGCGTGCTAGAAGACATCATCCTGCCCGAGACGCCCAAGAGCGTCGTCGACGCGTACGGAAGGCTCGCCGAGCGGGCCCGCGTCGAGGAGTTTGGGCTGCTCGAGGATGACGTGGTGGTACTCGACACGGAGACAACGGGTCTGTCCTTCTCGAAATGCCAGCTGACCGAGATTGCCGCCGTACGTCTGTCAGGAAGGAATGCCGTTGACTCCTTCAAGACATTCGTGAATCCCGGTCGGCCCATCCCCAAGAACATCCAGGCGCTCACGCACATTACCGACGCGGACGTGGCGGACGCCCCCTCGCCCGAGGAGGCGGTGGCGCGTCTGGCGGAGTTTGTGGGTGGCGTGCCCGTGCTTGCCCATAACGCGACCTTCGACCGTACGTTCATCGAGCGAGTTCCCGGAGGGTCTGACGTAAGCGGTCTCTGGGTTGACACCCTCGCTCTCTCACGGCTGGCCCTCCCGCGCCTCTCGACGCATAAGCTGCAGGACATGGCCGAGGCGTTTGGGTGCGATAGCGTATCGCACCGCGCCATGGACGACGTGCACGCCCTCGCCGGCATGTGGCGCGTCATCCTGTGCGCCCTCACCGACCTGCCCGATGGGCTTCTGGAGTTGCTTGCCAACATGCATCCCGAGGTCGAGTGGCCGTATCGGCCGATTCTCACCAACCTCGCGATGCGCAATCCTGGCGTGCCATTTTCGCTGCGCTCGTCGCGCGCCGAGCTGGTCAAGTCCGTCGAGACAAAACCACATGAGGACGCGGGAGACATCGCCGACGGGCTGAGGGGCGTTCCAGCGGACGACGTTGCCGCGGCGTTTGACACCAACGGGGCGGTTGGCCGCATGTACGAGGGCTTTGAGCCGCGTCCCCAGCAGGCCGAGATGGCGGAGGGGGTGCGCGAGGCGCTCAATCGGCATGAGATTCGCGTCATCGAGGCCGGTACGGGCGTGGGCAAGTCCGTGGCCTATCTGCTGCCGCTTGCCCTCTATGCGCAGCGCAACAACGTGACCTGCGGCGTTGCGACGAAGACGAACGCACTCACCGACCAGCTTGTCTCGCACGAGCTCCCCGCCCTGGCTCGCGAGCTCCCGAACGGCCTCGCGTACAGCTGCCTCAAGGGCTACGACCACTATCCCTGCCTACGCCGCCTTGTGCGGGCGGCGGGCTCGGCCGAGCTTCCGGTGGACGAGGCTCGGGCAAACGGGAGGTCGAAGGCTGCCATTGCGTCCGACATGCTCACGTCGATCGCCGTTACCTACGCCTACGTGTGTCAGTCCGTAGAGGGTGACCTCGACGCGCTCGGCATACGCTGGTCGAGCGTTCCGCGCTCGCTGCTGACCGTGACATCGAACGAATGCACGAGAACACGGTGCCCGTTCTATCCCAACCTCTGCCTCGTCCACGGCGCTCGTCGTCGTGCGTCGTCCGCCGACATCGTCGTCACGAACCACTCCCTGCTTCTGCGCAACGTGGCTGCGGACGGCAACATCCTCCCGCCTGTTCGCAACTGGGTCGTCGACGAGGCGCACTCCTTCGAAGCCGAGGCACGCAAGCAGTGGGCGCTTGAGCTGTCCGCCCCTCGTGCGCAGGCGACCTTCGAGCTGCTGGGCGGTACGCAAACGGGCGTCATCGGCCAGTACACGGCGCTCGCAACGGGTAAGGAAGCGGCCCTGCCCGTCATTGGGCTGCTTGCGAAGGCCGCGGCGAGCGGCAAGCGGGCGGCCGATTCCTCCGCAGACTTCTTCGACGCCGTTCGCGGGCTTGCGGAACTCTCCCGCGGGGGCGGCGGCTATGACATGGTCACGGTGTGGCTCGGGGCCGACGCGCGGGCAAGCGAGCAATGGGCTCGCGTGCGGGACGTTGGCAAGGAGCTCGAGCGCAGGCTTGACGACTGCCGTCGTGACCTCGCCTCTGCGCAGGAGCTGTGCGAAAAGGCGATAGAGCACCTTCCCGGCGACCTCGAGGACGTCATCAGACAGATCGAGGCAATGGTCGAGGCGTGCCGCATCATCGTGGGCGGTGACGACGACACGTACGTGTGCTCGGCGGAGGTGTCACGGGCCAAGCGGCGCTTCGGTCAGGAGCGGCTTGTGGCCGAGAAGCTCGACGTGGGTGCCGAGCTCGCCGACCGGTGGTACCCCGAGATGCAGAGCGTGACGTTCTGCTCGGCAACCATGACGGTGGGCGGCAGCTTCGCTCACTTCTCGGAGGCCATGGGCCTCGACCGTCTTGGCGCGGGCCGTCACGCAACGCGTACGCTGAGATCGTGCTACGACTTCGACGAGCACATGGCCGTCGTGGCTCTGCGTGACATGCCCGATCCACGAGAGCCCGGCTACCTCGAGAGCCTCGAACGCATGCTCGTGGACGTCCACGTTGCCATGGGCGGGTCTGTACTCACGCTCTTCACCAACCGCCGGGAGATGGAGGAGACCTACGCCGCCGTTGCCCCAAAGGTGCAAGCACATGGCCTTGACGTTGTCATGCAAGAGCGTGGCTCCTCGCCTCGCAGGCTTCGGGAGCGCTTCGTGCAGGAGAAGTCACTGTCGCTCATGGCGCTCAGGTCGTTCTGGGAGGGGTTTGACGCCGCAGGGGACACGCTGCGATGCGTCGTGATCACGAAGCTTCCGTTCTCGAGCCCGCGCGACCCGCTCTCGCAGGCGCGCTCCGCTCTCGACCGTCAGGCCTGGCGCCGGTGGAGTCTTCCGGAGGCGGTGCTCACCGTGAAACAGGCCGCGGGAAGGCTCATTCGCACGTCGACGGACAGCGGCGTCCTGGTGCTAGCCGACAGCCGCGTAAGCACCAAGGGATACGGGAAGGTCTTCCTACGCTCGCTCCCAAGCGCCAACGTCTCGACGTTGGGAGTGGGGACGCTCCCCCGGTACCTCGAGGCATGGAGAAAGAGCCACGACTAGTGCCGGACCCTCTGGGCAACCGCAAGGTCTGCCCGCGCGATGTCGCGCATCTCTCGCTGCAGGCTGGGACTTGCATGCGTGGCGCCTCGGCCAAGAGCGAGGACGTGCCGGGGAAGCCAGTCACCTCGGTAGTACGGAACTTCGACGCGAGTGACGTCACCGTCCTGTCCCACCACGCGCGCCCCGCTCCATGTGAGGACGACTTGCGCGGCCTCCGGAGAGCAGGAAAGCACGACGGAGCCGCCGTCCGGTCGTTCCGAGCCGGTGAGGGGTACCGTGGCCTCGCGGTCGAGTATCCGCGCGTCGGTCATGTTCGCCGCACGAAACGAACGGGCGGCCCGCGCGTCGAGGTCGAAGCCGTCGACCACCCAGTCCCCGTCCTGAACGCGCAGGCCGAGTGCTACGAAGCGCCGCGAACGAGCGAGGAGGTCGTTCGTCCCGCGATAGCGGAAGTCGACGACAGGTCCGCGCACGAAGGCCGCGTCATCTGTCGCGACGGTACGCGCGAGTGACGTTGCGCAGGTCATGAGCGCCGCGAGGCGCTCTTCTCCGGTCGAGGGAGTCTCGTCCGGGGCGTCCGCCGTGCGTGCTTCCTTGTTGCCAGACTGGGTGTCACGCGGGAAGAAGGCGGCTTCCAGCCTGGACCTCAGGTCGGTCCCGGGTGTGATGCCCACGCGGACGAGCGCCGCCGCCGTGGCCACTGCCTGCGCGGGGGTAAGCCTGAGCGCAGGGTAGTGCGCACCGCCCGTTGCGGTGAGCCTCCGAACTCGCCCGCTGTCCCCGACCCCGCAAAGCGGAAGGAGCGGGCCCTCCACCGCGTCGGCGTTTGCGTCATCGACCGACTCGACGGAGAGGCTGTCGACAATCTCCGAGGCCCTCGTCTGGGTGACGCCAAGCAAAGCCGCAAGGTCGGATGGGCTCGTCGTTGCATCTGGCCGTGCAAGGGCGCAGATGGTCGCTATGTCCTCGCCGAGCCGGTGCTCTACGGGACGGCCTCTTCCCCTTCGGCCGCTCATCGGACGTCGCCCCCATCCTCAAGGCCTGCGTTCGTCTCGTTCGTCGCGGACTCAAGCAGCCTCTCCCAGGCTTCGACGAGCCCCCTCGGCTCGAGGGGGATGGCGCCCACCTCGACCGCCCACGAGGCAGCGCGCTGAACGTTCGCGGCAAGACCGTTCCAGACCAGGCTGCCCCCGCGTCTCCGCTCGATGCTGCCGCGTCGGCGAACGGCCCGCTCAAATGCGGATGTCTGGGCTCTGGGCACATAGAGGCTCACCTGGACACGGCTATCTCCGATCTCGAAGGGAAGGAGCACGTAGTTAGAGACAGAGAAGTCATCGGGAATTGCGTAGGGAGGCTCGTTGGCACAGACCGTAGCGTCTTGCGCACGGGAGAGGTTGTACGTCCTTACGGCCTCCTCCGCACCTTCGCGGGATCGCTCGCATACGAGGTACACGGTGTTGTTGAGCTGGAACGTTCCCCAGGCCCGTACGATGCGGATCGTCGGCGTGGCATCGGAGAGGCTCTGGTAGAGCAGGCGAACGGGTCTTCTGGTGGAGAGCCCCTCGCTGACGGCGTGCAGCACTTCGGGTTTGCAGGGGCAGGGGGAGACTTGCGGCTGCCGCGGGCCCGCGCAGGTGTCAAGCGCCATGCGGGCGATAGCCTGGCCAAGTTGTGGCCCCCCTATCTCGACGTCTCCGACGAGCGGGCGAAGCATAATCCCAACGGAACGCACGAGGAGAGCCCGATCTCGTGCGTCGTCCCCGAGGCATGAGACGTCTGCGACGGTGCGCCCCCGGTCGAGGGCCCAGGTCTTCGAGAGCCCGTGTTTTGATTCCAAGAGATGGACGCCCTCTGCCTCGAGCTCGTCGCGGTCTCGCTTGAAGGTCTTGTGGAAGGAGGAGGTGGAGATATCCTGGTACCGGTGCTGGCAAATGTCTTCGGTGGATATGAACCCTGCGTTGATGAGGTCTGTGACGAGTCGACACTTGCGCAAGTCGCGGCGCTTCAGGATTGTGGGTGACTTCCTCGAGACCATGGCGGCCGCCCCCTCTGCCCTCGGGCTCTACCTGCTGTTTCTCCGGATCCGTCATTGTGAGGTGACGGAGCTGGGCACAAGCATATCGCGCCCGCCCGCTCTCGGGCAGACGGATGTTTGACACCTCAAATTGGCGCCCGTCTCTTGTGCCCGGTCGTATGAAGAGGCATGGCGCTTGTCGTGATTGCTCGCACGGCATACCCCTTGCCTGCGGCCGGCCTGGGAGGCTCTATTGGGCGTCTAGCGTATACTCTGTTTCGTCTAATGCAAGGTAGCGGCTCTGTCGCTATTCGGAAGGTGAACTGATGGGCATAACGAAGGAGTATCTCGACTACCTCGACCGGGAGGTTGGCATCTCTCCGGCAGGCAGCCAGGAGGAGCTTGACTGCGCGCGCACCATCGCGGACGTCTTCTCTTCTCACGGCCTCGAGCCGCAGGTTCAGGAGTTCTCTGCCCCTTCGTTTGGAGGGGTCGTCCATGGTGCGCTGATGGTTCTCGCGCTCGTGGGCCTGGTTCTCAGTGGGCTTACCGGTGCGGCGAAAGTCATCGGGGTGCTGCTTGCGGCCGCGACGCTCGTACTGCTCTTCATGGTGAGGTCCGGCCGTGACGTTCTGGGCAAGCTTGGCCCCACGGCGCACAGCCAGAACGTTGTCGCCCTCCACAAGGCCGAGGGTGACGACGTTGCTCACAATCGTCCCATCGTCATCCTCGCTCACTACGACTCACCCCGCGTCGATCCTCTGGCAAGGCGCGAGGTATCGGTGGCGAAGAAGTATCTCGCCCAGGGGTTCCCGTACCTTGCGGGCATTTCCGCCTTCTGCCTCCTCGCGCAGATTCTTCTGTTCCTTCCGGAGGGTGCTCGTCGTACGTTCTGGATCATCGGTATCGTCGCAGCCCTTCCCCTTGCCGTGTGGGGCGCGACGCTTATCGCTCGTCGCTTTACCCCCTACACATCCGGCGCGGTCGACAACAAGTCGTCCATTGCCGCCATGCTGGGCGTGCTTGAGCGCGTGCGACCGTCTGCGCCTGCGCGCCGAGCTGCCGCCCAGGCCGCTTCCTCTGCAGATAGCGAGCCCGTGCGCACTACGAGTGACGGCAGCGCGGAGCGTACGGAGTCCGTCCCGGTTATGAGGCGCGAGGTCGAGAAGGTCGTTGGCGTGCGCCACGGCAAGCGCGTCCTGGAGGAGCTTGGGATCCTTCCCTCTACGTGCGAGATTACCTACGTTGAGCCAGAGGTTCGCATGGTGTCCGTCGCAGACGTGACCACGCCCCTTCGCCCCGACGCTACGGGTGCCGAGACCGTTGCCCCCACCGTGTCTCAGCCCCGTCCTCGCATCTCCGACGAGGGCGAAGACCGTGACGCGGCCATGGACGAGGTGCAGGCCCTTCCCTCCGCGCCCGCTCCTGCAAGCGACGCGACCTCAGCCATGGCTGTCAGCAACGTAGTCCCCGAGCTCTCGGTGACGGACGGCGACGAAGCCGACGCACCCGCCGACGACGGAGACGTTGCGGAGGCCGATGGGCCCATCGCTGGCGAGCGCACCCCTGACGCCAAGACGTCGGATGCTGCGGATCAGGCTTCCGAGGACGCTGAGGCTCAGGCGGCGGCCGATGCCACGGCCGCGCTTCCTGCCGAACCCGTGGAGAACGAGTCGGCCAACTCGACGCGCCCGCTTGCCCGTCCTGCCGCCCGCCGCATTCGCGCCGAGCGAATTCCGTCTCCCTCTGCCGACCCGGGCGCGACGGCCCAGGTTTCCGCCTCCGACCTGTCGCAGCTTGAGAACGGTCAGGACGAGACCGAGGGACCTGTCGTGGAGACCGACCAGAGCGGGCTTGGCGTCATGGTGGAGGAGGACTCCGAGACGGCGTCCGAGGCTCTGCGCGCACCCCGTCCGCGTCCTGCCGCTCCCGCCGACCCCGAGTGGGGCAAGAGCAGCTACGCGCCTGCCCGTCGTCGCGACATCTCTGGAATCGGACGCCGTGCAGCCCTCTTTGACCTGCCCGATCCTCTTTCGGACGACGAGGATGCTCTGGCACCCCACGCCGCCTCTCGCCCGGCTTCGACGCCGCGCGATTCTTCCGCCAAGGTCTCGGCTCCTACGGCGCAGCGCGTCTCCCAGCCCGCCGCTCAGGACGAGATCAGGGTTCTCAGTGCCGCGTCGGAATCGTACGAATCGCATGAGGCCCCCGCTCCAAAGCGGGCTATTGGCAAGCTGTTCGCCCGACGTCGCAAGGAAGAGACCTCGATGTCCGAGTGGCTTGGCGTGGACGACGACTATGACGCCAAGGAGTCGGGCGAGGACATTGGCTCGTGGGACAACTTCAACGACGACGAGCGCGTTCGTCACGGCAGCCACTGGAAGGGTGGGGCGGCGCTGTCACTGAGGCTTCGCGAGCTCAAGAAGGCTGCCGAGAAGGCCGCGGAGGGCGCCGTTTCGGGCGTGAAGGACGCGGCGTCTCACATCGGACGTCCCGCCCCTGCCTCCGAGAACCTTCTTGCGGATGGAGACGAGGGCGAGCAGCCCGTTCAGCAGGAGACCGCCGCTCCTCAGGAAGGGGCGTCGAGCGACCCCGGTGCCACGAGCGCTCTTGTTGAGCCCGCCGACGGTTCCGTGGAGGCGCCACTCGTCTCGGAGGGGGAGGCGCTTCCGCCTGTCCTGCCCGTCATTTCTGCTCCTAGCAGTGAGGCATCTCAGCCGACCCCGTCGGACTCCGGGCAGATGCCCGTCGTGCCTACGGACGAGGACATGCGAGACGCCGTTCTTGCCATGGGAGATGAGAATCTCATGGCGCATGACATCTGGTTTGTCGCGACTGGCGCCTCAGCCTTCGACCATGCTGGTGTGAAGGACTTCCTCGCGGCCAATCGCAAGGCGCTCCGTGGTGCGTTCGTCATCAACCTCGACTGCGTTGGTGCTGGTGACCTCACGATTCTCACGCACGAGGGCTTTGGGGTCCAGCGCCGCGCCGACCGTCGCCTCTCCTCGCTTCTCGCCTCCGTCGCGAGCGACCTCCACATTGGCCTTGGCAAGCTGTCGCGCCCGTGGGCGGATACCGAGGCCACCTCGCTCATGCGCCGCTCGCTGAGGGCCGTTACGATCATGGGTATGGGCGACAACGAGCTCCCGGCCTTCTCGGGTACCGCCGAGGACGTCTGCGAGAACGTCAACGACGGCAATGTCGCTGACGTGAGCGCCCTGGTGGCCGAGGTCATCAGGAGGTCCTAGGGTTTCCGCCCGAGCTCTCGTGTCGGGGCTGGCTGAACGACAGTTCACGTGGTGTTTCGCCGGGGCGCGAGTTCAAACTCGCGCCCCGGCGTTCTGTATCCGGATGGCATTTGTGGATAATCGGCCATTGCGTGCCGGGTCAAATGATGGCAGCTCTCCTTCGTCGCATTCCTAGGTGGCGAACATGACCGCGGAGCGTAGCCTCTGCCCGCCGCCTTCCGCCGAGCATGTCACGAGCGTCGCCACTCGCGTTGCCGCTCGTGCTGCGTTGTATGCCCTCGCTGAGCGCGCTGATGAGCGCTCAAGGTTCTCCATGAGCCAGGAGCGAAGCGCCTGTTCGGAATCGAAGGAAAAGCTCTGCACGAGCCGGTCCGTCATGTCGATCTCGGCCGCGCAGATGGGCCGGAATATCGTCTGTCCCGCGTTGGGCGTGGCCCACGTGAGACGGCCGAGTCCCTCAAACGAACCCTGCTCATGTGCATCCTGCAGTTCGGCGAAGAGTCTGCCAGACGCCGACAGACGATGTGCGAGAACCAGCACGTGAGAGGCGTCGGCATGGGTTCTGAAGTCTACGAAGGGACATCCGATGCCGCTGCTCGATCCCCAGAGGTCGTGCGAGAGGAAGTAGTCAGCGTCGTCCTCGAAGGCCTGGGCGACGGGATGGTCGATCGAGGTGTTTTCAACGGTCAGCCAAGCGACTCCGTGGTTGCCCAGCTGGCTCCAGTCAACGGTTGCCACAGAAGCCCCCTCGCCTTCGGACTCCCGCGTGATGGCGAGACGGGAACGTGCTTCGAAGCGGTCGAGCGCCTCGTTCTCGTCGAGTACCCGGATCGCTCCCCCTGCGATGAGCGATCCGCCGGCAACGAGCATGCCCCCGCCTAGGAGCGCGAGGGCCGCCCTTCTCGTCGGGACAAGGCGGGGCTCTCCCGACCTCACTTGTCCCACTCAAACGTGTAGGAGATGGTGCACAGTCCCCGCTCGCCCGTTGTCGCTCGCTGCGCGAGCGCTCGCCAGCTTCCGTTCCCCGTCACGGGGGAGACGCTGAGGGACACTCCCTTCTTCGAGCGCTGGTTGATCTTGATGGGTTTGCTCGTGCTGTCCGACCCCTTCCAGGTGTGTACCGTGCTCCCGTCGCAGGAGAGCGTGTACGAGGCGTCGCTCGGCATCCCCGAGGTCTCGATCTGCGCGGACTTCACGTTTACGACCGACAGGTTCTCTATGGCGTAGTCCTTGGGAACCACGACCGACCCGTCCGCGAGGATTCGGCACGGCAACACTGTGGGGACGCGCACTGATATGACGGGTTCGTACGTTGCGGTGACCACGGTGTCCTTGTCGACGCGTGAGAAGTCCTTGTCCCATCCCGTGAAGGTCCAACCGTCCCGGCTGGGGTTGCTGGGTGCCTGCGCGTCCGACCCGTTAGGCACGACCTGAGTCTTGAGCGTGGAGCCGTCCCAGTTCTTGAAGGTGACGGTGTGCATCTTGGTGTAGACGGCCGTGACGGTCATGTTGCTCCGCACGCTCGAGCTGTCCTTGTCCCATCCGTCGAAGCGCCACCCGTCGTGCGAGGGTGCTTGGGGTCGTGTCGCGCCCTTTCCGTCGTCGACGGTGACCGTCGAGATGGTCGATCCCGTCACGCCGTCCTTGAAGGTCACGATCCATGTCTTCTGGAAGCTCGCCGCGATGGTGTGGTCGGAGGAGACGTTGGAGAACGTGTAGGAGCTCTTGGCCCCCTGGCTCTTGCCGTCCACCTTGACGTCGAGGATGCGGTATCCGCTCGACGCGGAGATGGTGTAGCTCTTCGAGCCGCCCACGTTGACAAGGGCGTGCCCGGAGGGGCTTATGGATCCGCCCGTACCTGCCGCGGCCGAAATACGGAAGGGGATGTTGACGTAGAAGTCCCACCCCGCAACCGTGGCGGCGTCCTGGCGGAACAGGGTTTCGGTTGAGGTGATGTGATGCGACCCGCCTCCGGAGACCTTGAAGGTCGCCTGCTTCGAGATCGATTGGCCGTCATAGGCTATTGAGTCCCAGTCCTCCCCTATGTAGGCGCATTTTGCTCCGTTGTCATAGATGGTCTTGGTGGTTGTCCAGAAGATCCCTCCCGTTCCTCCTTGGTTGTGCATGGTCGTCCTGACGGTCACGTTGACCGTTCCGTCGGAGTTGGCGGATGACGCGATGAAGTAGTCGGAGATTTGGATGATGTGGGAGCCCTCGCTGCGCTTGAAGACAACCCACTGGCCAGTGGGGGACGCTGCCCTCGCCGCCCTTCTCGACGAGGCTTCAGCGATTGCGGATGGCACGGTAACGCGGACGTCGTCCTCGAAGTAGTCGATATCGTCTGCGTATGAGGCCGCGGGCTGCGACAGAAAGAGCGCTGTCGCGATTAGGGTGCCAACGCATGCGACGAGCGCGCGCGATAGCCCTCGGCCGCGATGTCTAGGAAGTCCCATGTTTGCCCCTCCCTGCCATTACGAGCAGTGAGAACGCGAGAAGAACAAGGGCGGCTCCGGCGCAGACGAGCACCCATGGCAGGCTGTCGGTACCCGTCTGGGGAAGGTTGACGACCTGGACAGGTTGGGCAGCGGGCAGGCCCCGTACGGTGACGTCCGTTGAGCCGGAGGGGCCACTCAGTCCCGCGCTAACGACGGATCCGAGCGCCTTGAGGGGAATGGGGCCCATGCTAATCACCTGCTACGTCAACGGGCCCGTCCTGGCCTGGAGCCTCGGTACCGGGCTTTTCGGTGGTCTCGCCCTCGCCACTCACGGAGTCGTCGTCAGTCGGGGCGTCGCCGTTCGTTTGTGCGTGTGCGCCCGGAGCAAGGGTGAAGGTAACGGTTCCCACCTGCACGGGAGACGAGATGTCCTGCGCCACCCTGCCGACCCTCCCACTTGTTGCGAGCTTGATGTCATCCGTCTCAACCGAGGCGCTCTGGTAGGTCATGTTCCAGAGGTGGCTGTTGACGTTCGTGCCCGTAGCCGTGGTTGCCTCGCCGGCGTCGACCATGGATCCGCTTGGCCCCACGCTCCAGGAAATCGAGTCATCGCTCTTTGTCACGTCGCTTCCGTGTGTCCAGCCGTTTGCGGTTGTCACGCGCACGTTGGTCACTTTGAGGCCATAGGCGGAGAGGTTCTCGATGCGCGTCGCGTCGGCCGTGGGCCCGGTGAGGGTGCCGTCGCTTGCGGCCACGAAGGGGATGAGCGTGGGAACGCGGAACCTGAGGTTCTCGTCATCGGCCACAACGGTGACGCGCGTGCTTCCCGTCTTGCCCTGCGTGACGGTGGTGCTTTCTGCCGCACGTGCCGGGACGGGAGCAAGGCCCACGAGCGCCGCTGCCAGCAGGGCGCTTCCGGCGCGCACGGCAAGGGCCGCGCGCGCCCGCGTTATACAGGGAGGTGCGTCTTGCTCGAGATTCGCATGTGCGTCGGTGACGGGGCGGGCGTTGAAGCTGTTCATGGGTCTCCCTTCGAGCGTCCATCTGATTCGTTACGCTGATTCCTCTTCTTCGGTCATGGTCACGATCGACACCTCTACGGCGGTGGGACTTCCGTGCTTCGCGCTCGTCTCGGGGTCAAGCGCCTGAACTTCCATGCGCGCGTCGCCTTCCTCTGCCAGTGGAGCGACGACGCTCTCGATGCGCTCTCCAGGCATGACGACGCCGGACGTCCAGAGGGTCTTCGATCCTTGCGTCAGGGTGAAGCGTTGCGGAAACCGGTTCTCGTCGACGTTCTCGGCCCCAACCCCCAGCTCATGTGTCTTGGGATCGAGGCGCATGGTTGGCATGACGCTGACGGTCATCATGTTCGCCCGTACTTCCCCGTCGAGCTGAGCCTGTATCTCGTCCCTCGTCAGCCCGTCCTCGGCGGCGGTGATGGTTGTGCCCATGGACATCCCAGAGCCCGCCCAGAGCGACCACGCCACGGCTCCAAGGCCAACGGCGGCGATACCGAGTACGGCGGCGATGATGACGGGTAGTCGACCCCGGCGGGGCTTTTTCTGCTTGTGAGGGGCTTTGTCTGTGGACGTGTTGGTTTGTTTGGTTGGATTAGGCAGAAGACGTGCCCGACGGCGACGGCCATCGAGCCTTCTGCCGTGGCCGACCCTCATGACACGACCTGCGCCTCTGCGTGTGTCACGCGTGGCTTTCCCGCGTGGCCCGAGCTGATGCCGTACGGTCTGCCCGCGCTCCGCGCTCCGTGCCGAAGCCCTCTTGCCCTCCCTCGTAAGCGTCCCGGTTCGCGCGATCTCGTCCCCTTTGCCCTGCGCGTGTCTGGAAGACGTGTCATGGACCCTCCTTGTCGACGTGTTGGACGGCCATCGTAGGGCGCGCGTCAGACACATCTCTGACCATGAGCAGACGGGAATCTGACACCGCTGCTAGTGAGGTAGGAGCGCCCTTCCAGGCCATCAACGACCGCAGCGGGCGATGTAAAACCAGCCGCGAGTGGGGCGGCGCCTCTCCGTGAGAGACAGACGAAGTCGTTCCGTCCCAAGGAGACATCGAATCTGGAAGGGCTTACCTAACGTCTGTGTTACTATCGAAGGACATGCGGGCATCGCCAAGTGGTAAGGCAACGGCTTCCCAAGCCGTCATCCGCGG
>UWSJ01000017.1 GCA_900549525.1 uncultured Coriobacteriaceae bacterium
GCTCCTCGAAGTGGCGCACGAACGAGACGGCGCTCTGCACGAGCTTCTCGGGCTGCGTGAGGTCCTCGCGCGCGTCGATGGAGCGGTCGAGCGACCCGGCGTTCACGCCGATGCGGATGGGGATGCCCGCCTCTCCCGCAGCGTCAATGACGGCGTCAACCTTCTCGAAAGATCCGATGTTGCCGGGGTTGATGCGCAGGGCAGAGGCGCCTCGCCGTGCCGCCTCGATGGCCAGGCGGTGGTCGAAGTGGATGTCGGCTACGACGGGCAGGGGCGACTCGCTGCATACCTCGCCGAAGCCATCGAGCGCGTCGGCATGCGGGATGGCCACGCGAACGATCTCGCACCCAAGGTCAGCGAGGTCGAGAATCTGCGCAACCGTGGCGGCGGGGTCGGCGGTCTTGGTGGTGCACATGGACTGGACGGACACGGGGGCACCGCCGCCAACGGCGACCGTACCCACGTGAACCTGATGCGTAAGCTCGCGAGGCAGGGGCGTGCCCTGCTGGGACGCGAGGCGAAGGTCGAGCATGACTAGCCTCCGGTGACGATGCGAACGACGTCCTGCTGAAGGACGAAGAAGAAGAGCGCGAGCATGGCGGCGAGGCCGAGGTAGGACACGGCGGACTGGGCGCGTATCGAAAGGGGCCTGCGGATGACGGCCTGGATGAACTCGATGGCAATCTTGCCGCCGTCGAGCGGCGGGATGGGCAGCAGGTTCATGAACCCGAGCGAGAGCGAGATCGCAGCCATGAGGAAGAGCAGGTCTGCGGGGCCCCGCGCGGCAGCCTCGGAGGCGGCCACCGAAATCCCCACCACGGACGTGGACTGCGTGACGACCTCCTGCACGTGCGAGGGCTGGAGCAGCTGCAGCACATAGCTCGCCGTCATGCCGACGTAGCGGCACGCGAGGCCGAGTGACTCCACGGCACCGGGATGGTAGGTCTCCGTGCTCGCGACGACGCCAAAGAGGCCTGAGCCGTCAGAGGACTGTGACGGGTCGACGGTCACCGTGAGGTTCGAGCCGTTGCGCTCGAGCGTGCACTCGAAGGGAGTGCCGTTGGCGATGGCCTGGCGCAGCTCCTGGCCCATGCCGATCCAGGTCGTGACGGGGGTGCCGTCAACCGTCGAGATCTCGTCTCCTGCCTCGATGCCGGAGACGGCGGCGAGCGAGCCTGCGCTCACCGAGCCGACGACGGGGACGTCACGAGCCGTGGTGATGCCGCCAAGGGAGAGGGTCCCCGCGACGAGCACGAGGCCGAGCACGACGTTCACGACAGGGCCTGCGAACAACGCCACGAGCCGGGGGACGAGGCCCTTGCCCAGATACGTACGTCCTCGCTCCACGGCGAGGAAGGAATCGGGGCCGCCCGGAACATCATGCGGCTGGCCCGCCTCGGTCGCGCCGTCGTCGGCAAAGTCATGACCGGCGTCAAAGGCCGTGAGCAGGTGCGCGTCGCGACGAACCGTCCTGAAACCACAGGGCAGCTCGCGCTTGGCGGGACGTTCGCAGGAGGCCCAGACGGGCTCCACGCTCGCCCAGTCGGCAAGCATCGTGAGCTCGTCGAGCACCTCGTCCTCGCTGCAGCCCGCGTCCTCTGCGAGCTCGGACACGGTGGCGCTCCCGTGCCGGGCGACGGCCGCAAGCAAGTGCGCCGCGTGGGGGCCGGGCTCCCCCTCCATTCCGCAGATCCGGGTGTAGCCGCCCACGAGGACGGGGGTGATGCCAAACTCGGTGCCCCGCGCAGGGCTCCGGTGGGAGATGCGGGCGCGGCAGGGCATGCCGATGAAGAACTCGGTCACGCGCATCCCGAAGGCGCGCGCGGCGAGATAGTGGCCGCCCTCATGGACGAGCACGAGCACGTTGAGGACAAGCGCGCCCCAGAAGACTGCGGAGAGAACCTGCCCGAGCTGCGTCATGAGTGCCTCGCCACCTCGGCGCGGGCACGCTCTCGGGCGAGGGCGTCGACCGCCTCGATCTGGTCGAAGGACGTCAGGGGCTCGACGGTGGTGGCGTCCATCACCCGCTCGACGATGCGGTCGATGTCGCAGAACCCGCATGCACCCGCCCTGAAGGCGGCGTTGGCGACCTCGTTGGCCGCGTTCATCGCACACGGGAGCGTGCCGCCGACGCGGCCCGCCTCGAGCGCGAGCGCAAGACAACGGAACACCTTGAGGTCGGGCTCGCCAAAGGTGAAGTCCTGGGCGTGGCGCCAGTCGGTCGGCTCGCAGGGACACGCCCAGCGCTTGGGGTAGCTCAGCGCATACTGAATGGGGATCCGCATGTCGGAGGGGCCAATCTGGGCCTTCACCGAACCATCCGAGAACTCGACGGCCGAGTGAACGCAGCTCTGTCGATGAATGAGGACGCTCACGTCATCGACCGCGACGTCGAAGAGGTGGTGCGCCTCGATGGCCTCGAGCCCCTTGTTCATGAGCGTGGCCGAGTCGATGCTGATCTTGGGACCCATGGACCACGTGGGGTGCGCCAGCGCTTCGGCCGCCGTGACGTGCTCGAGTTCTCCCCTGCTTCGCCCGTAGAAGGGGCCGCCGGAGCACGTGAGCCAGATGCGGGACACGTCATCCCTGCGCTCGCCAACGAGGCACTGGAAGATGGCGCTGTGCTCGGAGTCGACGGGGATGGCCGACCCGGGTCGCGCCATGGGCATGAGCAAATCGCCGCCCGAGACGAGCGCCTCCTTGTTGGCCGGCGCCCACACCTTGCCCGAACGAAGGGCCTCTGCGCTTGCCCAGATGCCCGCCTGGCCCACCACGGCCACGAGCACGCAGTCCACGTCGGGAAGCGACGCGAGCCTCGTCACTGCATCCCGACCAAAACCAACCTCACAACCGTCAGGAAGCTCGGACAGGGATGGGTCGTGACGGCGATCCTCGCTCGCGAGCGCCACATGGCCGCACCCAAACTCGCGGGCAGAGGCCACAAGCTCGCGAGCGGAGCTGTTCGCCGCGAGGGCCGTGACGGTCACCTTGTCGGGATTGCGACGACACACGTCAAGCGTCTGGGTGCCAATAGATCCGGTGCACCCAAGGAGCGCAAGGCGAAGCGGTCGATGGCGCACCGCGCGAGGGAAGGTCTCCTCGAGAATCGTCAAAGAATGCCTCCAAGATGAAGAACGAAGTATGCGGTCATGCTCGCGAAGAGCATGGAGTCCGAGCGGTCGAGCAGGCCGCCGTGGCCGGGAATGAGGTTGCCGGAGTCCTTGACGCCCACCGAGCGCTTGAGGCGACTCTCGAACAGGTCGCCGATGACGCCCGTGACGCCACAGAGGATGCCGGCAAGCAAGGCCAGTGGCAGCGAGACGCCGAGCACGCCGAGCCACCAGACAAGCGCCCACACGGCGCACGAGCCCACCAGACCGCCGATCATGCCCTCCCAGCTCTTGTTGGGCGAGATGCGCGGGGCAAGCTTTCTGCGTCCGAGCTTGGAGCCCACGATGTAAGCCGTTGCGTCGTTGACCCAGACGGACCCCATGGCGCCAAGCGCCAGGAGCGCACCCTCGAGTCCCGGCGCCGCCGCGCGTATCGTCACGATGGACGAGTAGAGCAACCCGGTATAGACCGCCCCGAACACGGTGACCGCGGCGTCCGAGAGGTTTGACCTCGGCGTGACGACGTACCATGAGCCGCACACGAGCATGAGCAGCAGCGTGACGGCCGTCTCTGCCTCGGGCCGGAAGAGGGCGCACGTCGGGTAGACGACCGCGGCGGCGAGGCCGATGACCTCGTTGGGCATGCGTCCCGACAGCCTGACGATGCGGTAGAACTCCGAGCAGCAGAGCCAGGACATCGCGGCGACGAGCACCATCGTGGGGATGCGGCCCCAGAACAGGCAGGCAAGCACCACGAGGGCGTAGAGCACGCCGTAGGTCGAGCGCGTGAGGAAGCGCTCGGTCCAGCTGCGCGCCCGCTGACTCCGCAGGCCCCCGACAACACGGTCGCCCTCGCGCGCCTCATGCCGACGCTCGAGGCTTGCCGTGGCGTTGTCGAGGTTCCTCGGCTGACGCGCGCTCCCCTCCCCCGTGAGCTCGGGCTCGTTGGACTCGGGCACTACGCCTTCACCCCACCAAACCTGCGATCACGACCCTGGAAGGCGCGGATGGCGCGCAGGAGCTCCCAGCGGTCGAAGTCGGGCCAGAGCACGTCGGTCACGTAGAACTCGCTGTACGCGAGCTGCCAGAGCAGGTAGTTGGAGAGGCGCAGCTCGCCCGAGGTGCGAATGAGCAGCTCGGGGTCAGGTAGCCCTGCCGTGTAGAGCCTCGAGGACACCGCCTGCTGGTCGACGTCGACAAGGGAGAGCTTCCCAGAGGCGACGTCGGCGGCAATGAGACGAGCGGCGCGCGTGAGCTCGGACCGCGCTCCGTAGTTGACGGCGAGCGCAAGCGTCATGCCGGTGTGGTCGGCCGTCTCGGCAAGGCCCTGCTCAAAGACCGCGCGCGTTTGGTCGGGCAGGGCCTCGATGTCACCAAGGAAGCACAGGCGCACGTTCTCCTGGTGGAAGAGCGGCAGCTCCTTCACGAGCGTGGTGGCGAAGAGGTGCATGAGGAGGTTGACCTCATGTACCGGCCTCTTCCAGTTCTCGGTCGAGAAGGCGTAGCACGACAGGGCGTCGATGCCGAGCCGCACGCTCGCCGTGATGGTCTCGCGCAGGCTCGCGATGCCCGCCACGTGACCCTCTCCGCGCTCCTTGCCCTGGCGCGTCGCCCACCTGCCGTTTCCGTCCATGATGACGGAGACGTGGCTGGGCAGACGGTCGAGGTCGACGTCTGCGAGGCACACGTCCTCGGGCGGGTTGGCGAAGTACGGACCGAGCTTTTCCTCATCGCGCTTCAAGGGTCACTCCATGGGTCGAACGGCTGGGACGAAGGGGCTAGATCTCCATGTTTTCGCAGGTAGATATATGTAAATTCACCAAATTCGCCTACCTCGTATTATTCAGTCCACAAGTTCAGCAATCTCACACAGTTTAGGCAATTTGGGACGTGGGCGGGACGCGCCGCCAAGTAGGCAGAATTACTGCATAAATGCTTGGCCCAACAGGACAAAAAATACCCGCCAGCCCCACGGCTGACGGGTCACTTGTTACTTCGCTGCGATCGGCAGTCCGCATCTGGGGGCAAAACGGAAAGGGCCGCCCATAGGACGGCCCCACCCCGGGGGTCGGCGTCGACACACGACGCTTAAGCGTTACGCTCGGGTACCCCGGTACGCAGCCCAGTCTCTTGGACTGCCTGCAAACACAATCTACCACAGATCGGCGTTGCCCATTCAAAATCCCCTCCCCGCCCGAAGGCGGGGAGGGGATGCCCGGTCTGTGCGTCCGTGCCTACCTGAACGCGCCCGCCTGGAGCGCCATGCCGACGCCCCGGCTCGTGGCGGGGCCGTAGGAGCCGTCGACGTCGCCGTCATACCAGCCGCGCGCCTGGAGCCAGCGCTGGAGCGCCGAGACGGTGCCCGAGCCCGCGTAGCCGTCGCGCCCGACCCCCAGCATCGACTGGAGCGAGCCCACCACGCTGGAGCCGCCGGAGTTGCCGCCCGTCAGGCAGTCGGGCTGCACGCGCCAGAGGCGGCTGCGGCAGTAGGCCGTCTGGCCGGAGATGCAGCCGTCCACGGAGGTGCCGCGCTGGCGCTGCAGCTCCGAGATCATCTTGGGGCCGGTCCACGACGTGTCGCCGAGGTCGAGGCCGGAGGGCTGCGACGGGGCTGGCGCGGGGGTGCTGCCGCCGCCCGCCATGGCGTCGTACCACTCGCCCGCGCGGCGCATGTAGCGGTCGTGGTAGCTCGTGCCCTCGCGCAGGGGGCCGGGGCAGTCGGTGCTCGAGAAGCGGCTGTGCGGGAAGACGTTGACGCCCCACTGCGGGCGGCCGAGCCCGTAGCCGAGGCAGAGCGCCGCCACGAGGTGCGAGCCGCTCGCGATGCACTCGTCGGTGACGGAGTCGCCCCTGTTGGCGTGCTCGACGCCAATGCTGGTGACGTTAGCGTCCCAGTTGCCGGCGTGCCACGCCGTGTCGCGCTCGCGCACGAGCTGGCCGACGACGCCGTCGGACTGCACCTGGTAGTGGGCGGACGCCTCGCGGTCCTGCCACGTGTCGTAGCAGCCCCTCACGCTGAGGTCGCCCATGTTGTAGTGGACGACCACCTTGTCGACCCTGCGGCCCTGCCTGCCCGGCGTGAAGTGCCTGTCGAGCCACATGTTGACGTCGGCGTTGCGGTTGACGAAGTCCATGCTTCACTCCCCCTTGAGCGCGGGGCCGCCGACGCCCTCGGTGGGCGCGGGCTCCGTGTAGCCAAGCGCGCGGGCCGAGTCGCCCACGCCCCTGGTGGTCGGGTCGGTCACGACGCCGAGCGCCGCGAGCAGCGCCAGCACCGCCGTCACCGCGTCCATGACCTGCTCCTGCGTGGCGGGCGGCTCCACCCCGAGCGCCGAGGCCACGGAGTAGGCGAACACCACGAGCGCCGACGCGAGCGCGGCGAGCGTGGTCCTGTTCTTAAGGCGCAGTTTCCAGTTAATCATGCATGTCGTCCCTTCTAGTTGATCCCCATCCGTGCCAGCGCGTAGGCCACGAGGGCCGCGAGCGCCACCTGCACCACCTGCTCCCAGCGCGAGCCGGGCTTCATGAGCAGGGCGTCGAGCTTGCCCGAGAACTCGTTCTGGTTCTCCTCTATGCGCCGCAGGCTCTCGTCGCGGTGCCGGTCGCTCACGCGTATCTCCGTGACGGCCTGCGTGAGCTTGTCAATCTCGCGGCCGTGGGCCGTGACGCGCTCGTCCAGCGTCTGCGTCGCGGACTCGAGCACCCTGATGCGGGCCTCCGGCCCCTGACCCTCCATCGGCTACGCCTCCCCTCGCCGCCCGCGCGACGCGCGGCGGCCTCGTCGAAGTGGATTCCCGGCCCGCGTCAGACGCCGATCGGGTAGCTGAGGCACCCGCCTCGGGCGTCGGCCGAGCCGGCGTTGCCGGTGTTGAGCACGGCGATGCGCCCGCTCGGCTCGACGATGAGCTTGCCGGTCCACGACGCGCCGTTGTTCGTGACGCACGGGGCCTCGACCGTGAAGCTCGGGCGGTAGGCCGCGGCGAGCTTCGTGGGGCAGGAGACGATGTCCCACGACGCCGCGCCAGAGCCGGTCGAGACGTTGGCCACATAGACGTAGACGACCCCGTTGTAGGCGTAGGCCCGCCAGCCGCCGGATTTGACGAGCGTCTCCATTCGGCACATGGTCGTGCCGTTGATGTCGACGAGGTCCGCGCCGATGTGGCAAACCGACGCGCCGCGCGCCGAGACCCCGAGCGAGGGGTACCCGCTGTCCACCGGCTCGTCTTTCGTGGGGTCCGCGGAGAACCTGCTGAAGCCGAGGTTGATGGACGAGGCCGATCCGTGCGCCCCGGCGTCGGCGTTGCTCAGGTAGTAGCTGCTGTAGGACTTGGACCCGTCGCGCCCGGTCGTCACCTTCGTGTATATGCGCATGGAGTCGTTGCACATCGAGATGGTGGAGTCGTACGAGCCCCTCCCGAGGTCGATGCGCTTGTCGGCGAACTGGGCCACCATGCCCGACTCGCCGTGCACCTGCATGGCCGAGCCGGTCATGAGCGTGTAGAGTTGGTTCGCCGCCCCGGCGGAGTTGTAGCGCCAGATGTACAGGCCGTCGGAGGTGGGCATCGTGGCCGTGGCGGCGATGGAGCCGGAGTCAACGAGCCACTTGCTGCCGTCGTAGACGCAGAGCACGGGCACGTTCGCGACCCAGCTCCTGCCCTTCTTCAGCTGCTCGCCCCACGTACAGCGGCTTCGCGCCGGTGTTGGACACGTCGAGCGTGCAGGCGTCGGCTGCGTTGCGCTCTGAGAACGTGACCGAGACGGTGAGGCCCGCGTAGAGCGAGGTCACGCCCGGGACGCCCGCCGCCTTCGCGGCTGTCGCGGCAGGGGTCGAGCACGTCCCGTAGAGCATCCTCCCGTCCTGGCCATCTGCGCCGTCCCTGCCGGGAGTGCCGGCGTCTCCCCTGGGGCCGGTCGCGCCCGTGTTGCCGGTGAGCATGACGGGGGTGCCCTTGACAGTGCGGCCGTCGCCGAAGGTGGTGTCGTCGCGCACCCAGATGTAGCGCTTGTCTGCCCAGCCGGGGTAGGCGGTCGACCACGAGTCGCCCTCGAGGGCCGTGCTTGACGTCGAGTTGTAGTAGTGGCGGGTGATGTCCACGATTTGCGAGGCGGAGACCTTGGACAGGTCGCCGCTCGTGACGTAGCCGCTCATGACCATGTCCCCGGTGGCGGTCTGCAGCTGCATCTTGACCGTTCTGCCGTCGTTGCCGTAGAAGGTCAGGCCGCTCCCGTCCACGACCACGTGGGCCTTGGACGGGTCTCCCGCGACCATGGCACCGGTCTTGATGATCGCGCCGACGAGAGAGGCGAGGTAGGCGCTGTCGCCCGTCATCTGGGCCATGTCGAGCTTGCCGGTGGTGACTGCACCCGCTGCGACCTTGTCAGCGGTGATGGCACCGGAGGTGATGTTCTTCGCCTGGACGGAGTTGACCTGCAGCTTGTCGCCTGAGATTGCGCCGTCCTTGATTGAGACGGTGCCGACCGAGCTTGGGACGGCCAGCTCGTCCACCACGAGCTTGTAGGGCGCCCACTGCGCCCCGGTCCAGACGCGCACGCCCACGACGTGGCCCACGTCATCGAGCACCCACCACTGGTCGCCCTTGGCGTGGTCGCCGGCCGGCTCCTCCTTGGCGTGGTCGATGCTGTTCTTGCCGTCGGCGGTCTGCTGGGCGGACGCGGCCCTCTCGAGCGCGGCCTGGGCGGCCTTGCTCGCCGCGTCCACGTCCTTCGTGGCCTGCGCCGCCTTGGCCTGCGCGTCCTGCGCCGTCTTGGTGGTCTCGGCGACCTTCTTGGCGTTGTCCTCCGCGAGGTCTTGGGTGTGCTTGGCCGCGTCCTGCGCGGCCTGCGCCTGCGCCTTCGCGGCGTCGGACACCTGCTTGGCGAGGTCTGCCGCCGTGAGCGAGGCCTTGGCGTCGGCCTGGGCCTGCGTGGCCTTCTGGGCTGCCTTGTTGATCTCGTCCTGCTGCTGGTCGCCCCTGCCCACGACGCCCGTGACGGTGGGGGCGTCGTTGACCAGCGTGATGATGCAGGCGTCGCCCCTCCTCACGCTGACGGTGCAGGGCAGGTCGACCCCCTGCGATGCCGCGACGGTCTGGCCTCCCATGTCCACGAGGACGCGGCCCCCCGCCGAGTCCGAGAGCGCCGTGCCGCCCATCTGGGCGACGTTGCCGAGGTACCCGTTGCCGCCCGAGCGCCCGGTGCCCGCCATGCCGCCGCGGTAGATGGCCTTGCCGAGCTCCACGTCGCTGTTCTCGATGCTCACGCTATGCCCCCTATCGTCAATTTCACAGTGCCGCCGAGAAGGTCGAAGTCCGCGTCCCTCACGTAGCCCAGGTGGGTCTCGCCCCGCAGGCGCAGGCTCACCACGTCACCCTCGCGGTAGGGGGCATACAGGCTCGTCACGCTCCACTCCTCGTCGTGTCCCTGAGCAGCCGCTAGGTACTGGGCCGCGAGCACGTATGCCTGCGCCAGCCCTCCCGGGAGCTCGGAGACATCCTTGGTCTCGGCCACGACGTAGCCGCGCGCCGAGGCGCTGGACGGCATGCCGGCAGCCACGTCGGCCACGCCGACCGTCACCGTCGACCCCTCCTTGTGGGTCACGATGTAGCGGCCTGGCACGTCCCCCACGGCGGATGTGTGGCTCGCGCCGTCGGAGAGGGTCATGGCCCTATCGTCCTCGGTGTCCAGCTCCCATGTGGGCGTCGTCGCAGCCGTGAGGTCTGGCAGCGCAGCCACGGTCACGAGGCCGGAGCCGGAGACCGACAGGCGGTCACCCGCCGCATCCGCGAGGTCCGCGAGGCTTTCGAGCCGAGATGACCCCGCCTCCCACGCCCTCGCCTCGGTGAACCGCAGGTCGAGCGCGCCCGCCAGCACGTCGTAAGGCCTCGAGCACTGGTCGAGCACCGCCCGTATTGCCCCGAGCGCCGTGCCGCCCGAGGCCACCGCGAGGGGGGCGGGCCAGAGGTCGCGCGAGAGCGCCCAGAGGGCGCTGCCGAGCTGGTAGTCGGTCTGGCGCACGCCCTGGACGAGGCTGTCGGGGGCCTCCTTGACGTAGCCGGTGAATACGGGCTCGCGGTAGCCCCACTCACCCACCTCGTGCCAGACCCTGAGCATCGAGCCGGCCACGTAGCCGTCATCGCCAAGGGTGGAGACCTTGGCCGAGGCCTTGGTGTCCGAGTCCCGCGCGAGCGTGAGCGAAAGCCCCGTGACCGTCCCCTCGGCGAGATAGCCCCTCGAGGTGGAGAGATCGTTGGGGTCCACCATCTCCACGAGCCAGCGGTCGGTGCGGCTGGTGTCGGCCCAGTCCACCATCACTCCACCTCCACGAAGCTCGCCGAGACCTTGCCGCCGACGGAGCGCGACAGGCCCACCTTGCAGTCCGTGACGTAGGCCCGCGCCCAGAAGCCCATGGGGCTGCGGAACGTGACCAGCCCCGCGTGGGCGAGCCAGTCTGCCTGGTCGCGCTCCTCCTTGGGGTCGGTGAGCCCGAGCCAGCCCTCGAGCGACCACGTGGCCTTGACCGTCCTGCCCCTCGTGACAACGGGCCTCTCGCGTCCGGTGGTGACGTGGGTCGTGACGTCTGGCTCGTAGGTCGGGGCGAACTGCGGCCCCTCGCCCTCGTTGACCCAGACCTCGATGCCGTCGGAGCCGTCCACCTCGTCCACGAGCCAGCCGCGCGCCTCGATGGCATCGAAGCTCCCGAGCCACGTGGCCCAGCTTGGGCCGCTGCGGTAGGTGGCGAAGAGCTGCCACTCCACCCCGAGCGGCGGCAGGATGCGGGTCGGGTCGACCTCGACCATCCTGTCACCGTGCCCGCGCCTGACGACGAGGAAGAACCGCGTGCCGTCCGGGTAGCCCGAAGCGACCGCGCAGTACCGGGTCGTCCCGTCCGTGGCGTCCTGCGCCGGCGCCCCGTAGACCCTGACCGACGGCGAGAGCGTCGCGCCGTGGCCCGCCGTGTAGGACAGCGCGTGGGAGCCGTCGGAGGCCGCCGCCGCGCCGTCGCTCGTCCACATACACAGGCGCACGCGCACCGTCTCGCCCTCTCGCGGGGCGCGCGAGAGGGCGGAGAGCGGCACGTCGACCGACCCCGACGCCGGGGCCGACGCCGAGCGCGCGGAGCCGAGGCCCTCGACCTCGGCGCGGACGAGGTTGCCGCCGCGCGTGTGGTCGGACTGGTACATGACGGACAGGCCCGTCGGAGACATGGCCACGCCCGCGATACTGAGCGTCGGCCGCCACGCGACGGTGACGGCGCCGGTGGCGCTCGGGCCGTGAGCGGGCCCCGCGAGGTGGCCCGTCGACGCCGCGAAGGCCCTGACCTCCCACTCCACGTCGACCCGGTCGTTGCCGGTGCGCGAGATGGGAACGGAGAGCGGGTGGCGGCCCGTGAAGCCCGTCATGGGGTCGGCGTCCGACGGGCTGTCGAGGGACGGCGTGCCGGGCATGCCCCAGCCGTCGTTGCCGGTGGAGCCGTTGACGTCCCACGCCCACGCCGACCACGTGGACATGGGGCCGCCGGCCCTGCGGGCACGCGTGCGGTAGCGCACCGAGAAGCCGTCGCGCCACGCGCCGACGTAGTCCCAGGCCGGGCGCAGCTTGACGGTCGAGCGCGTGAAGAAGCGGTCGGACGCGTCCCGCCCGTCGTGGCCCCTGACTCGCGAGGGCGTGCCCAGAGTCGCGTCGTACTGCTCGGCCGGCCAGAAGAGCCACGACTGGGCCTGCAGCCAGCTGGCCTTCTGGACGCTCGCGAACGACGCGAGCTCTCCGTCCTTGCCGTCCGCCGCGTCGAGGTTGTAGCTGACGTTAGGGGCGGCCTGCGGCGTCACCTTGTAGGCGGGGACCGTGTTGCCGTTGGCGTCCCGCCCGCTGCCGGAGGGCTGGGTGGCCCAGTTGACGCGGTTCGTGACGAGACGCGTGTCGTAGGTGTGGCGCACGCCGGCCCCCGAGTATGGGTCCTTGTCGTCGTCCGTCGGCCAGACGCCCATGTAGTACCCCGCTGCGGCCGCGCTCTGGATGCGGACGACGCCCTGCTTGTCGGTGCGCACGCCGTACACCTGCGAGTTTGCGTTGGGAACGGCCTTCTCGACCGCACAGTTGGCCAGCTCGGCGGACGAGCCGCCCGACACCCCGAGGCACAGCGACGCGTCCGCGAGCGGGCGGATGGTGTACACACCGGTCGTGACGGTTGGGACCGGCACGAAGATCCAGTGCTTGCCCGGGGCGTCCGCCGTGTCGTAGTGCCAGATGTCGACGTTGTCGCCGCTCGTCGGCGTCACGCCGTAGGTCTCGATGCAGTAGGCGTTGTCCTTGTGGCAGAGCGCCTTGTAGAGCGGGTAGGCCTTGCCAGCGTAGGTCGCGGTGCCGCCCGCCTGCACGATCCGCCACGTCTGCGCGGCGTTGTTCGCCGTGTCCGAGTAGGCCCACGAGTCCCAGAGGCGCACGTCGGTGCCGTCGGCCATCGCGCCGCCCGCCACGTCCGCCGCTCGCCCGCAGGCGGGCCAGAAGAGCTTCTGGTCGCCCCCGCTCCCGCCGTCGAAGACCGTGATGACCTGAGAGTCGCGCGAGTCCATGCCGAACAGCCGGATCTCCGTGCCGATGGCGTCCGTGCCGCCCGCCACGTCGAGGCACAGCGGTGACTCCGCCCCGGCGGTCGAGGCGCACATCATGACGTACGAGCCGTTGGGGAGCCTGTCGCCCGTGGCCATGGGCCGCCTCCGTCCATTGGGTTGTAAGTGACGTTACATGTCCGCCTTGCGCGCCAGCTCCACGAGCAGGGCGCGCGCGGCCGAGCGCATCGCGGCGTCGTCGTTGAGCACCGCGCCGTTGAGGACAATCTGTGTGGTGCCGCCGCCGGTCTGCACCGAGCGGGCGAAGCCCTCCATGTCCTGGGCGACCGCCTTGGCGAACGGCCGCATGCGCCTCCCGGCGAGCGGCATGTTGACCTCGGGGCCGGCCTCCCCCACGCCGATGAGCGAGGCGCGGTCGAAGAAGCCGCCGGAGCCGTACCACGTGACACCGACCGATGGGACGGACCCCGACTGCGGGTCGAAGCGCCCCGACATGCGGAAGTGGGGCAGCGCGCCGACCTCGATGCGCGGGATGGTGAGCCGCATGGAGGACACCGCCGACTGCATCTGGGAGCACATCCGCTGGATCGATGAGAGGGCCTGCGAGGCGTCGGACTCCACCCCCGCCGCCATCTGGGCCGACGCCGCGGACACGGCGGTCATCGACGGGGGCAGCGCGTCGAGCGGCGGCTTGGCGGCTGACTCGGCGGCCGTCGCGTCGGCAAGCGCCGACGTGAGCGCCTGCAGGGCGCCGGTTGTCCCCGCGGCCGCGCCCGCCATGGCCCCGAGCATGGCCGTCACCGTGGCGACGGAGCCCGAGGCCGCGCCCGCGCCCGCGGCCAGCACGAGGCAGGCCGCTGCGAGCGCCGCCATCGCGGGGGCGCAGGCGGACAGCCCGCCCGACGCGCTGCCCGCCGAGGAGCCGAGCGCCGACAGCCCAGCCGAGGCGGCGGGGGCCTGCCCCGCCACGACCGGCAGCGCCGCCGCGACGACCATGAGCGCGGCCCCCGCCATCATGGAGGACGTCGCGAGCACCGTCATGCCGGTCGCCGACACGAGCACGCCCGCCGCGGTCACGGCGCACGCCGCCCCCATTGCGGTGAGAGCCGGCACCGACCCCATGAGCCCGCCCGACGCCGCGAGCGACGCCGCGGCGAGCAGGCCGAGGCCCGTGGCCGCGCCCGGGGCGGCGGAGGCCACCATCGGGATGGAGGCGCCCATGGCCACGCACCCCGACGCCGCCGTGACGATGGCGGAGGCGAGCGCGGACATCCCCGCCGCGAGCAGCGTGGCGCCGCCCGCGACGAGCGTGACGCCTCCCGCGACCACCGCCATGCCGGCGGCGAGCGCGACGGCCCCCGCCGAGGCGAGTGCCGAGCCGGTGGCGAAGAGCGTGAGCCCGGCGCCGGCGACCGTGGCCCCCGCGCCCAGCGCGAGCATCCCGGCCCCGGCGAGCAGCGACGCCGGCCCCACCATGAGCAGGGGCGCGGCCGCGGCCGCGGCCCCGGCCGCGACGACCATGAGGCCCGCCCCGGCCACGACGACGCCCGCGCCCATGACGAGCAGACCCGCCCCGGCCACGAGCGCACCGGCCCCGATGGCGAGGAATCCCGCGCCCGCCACGAGCGCGCCCGCGCCCGCCACCAGCAGCGACGGGCCGAGCAGCAGCAGCGAGCCCGCGAGCGGCACCATCGCCGCCGCCGCCGCGGCGCCGTTCGCCGCGATGCCGGGCAGCGCAGCCGACATGAGCAGCAGCCCCGCGCCGGCAAGGGCAAGGCCCGCGCCCACGAGCGCCACGGCGGCCCCGAAGGCTGCGAGGCCGGCGGCGCTCGCCGTGAGCGACGGGGCCAGCAGCACCGTCGCGGCGACCATGCCAGCCATGGCGGCGACCATGAGGCCGAGGGCCACCGCGGCGCCGGGGCCTGCGGCCGCTATCTGCATCGCGGCCTGCGCGAGCAGGTAGATTCCGGCGCTCGCGAGCGCGACGCCCGCGCCCACGAGGGCCACCGCGCCGCCGAGCGCGAGAATCTGCGGGGCAGATGCCGCCGCGCCGCCGCCGACCTGCGTGATGCCGCCAGCCGCCTGAGACGCCGCGCCGCCGATGCCCGAGAAGGCTCCTGTGACGGTGGAGATGACGCCAGACACCGTGGAGACGGCAGAGCCGATGGCCATCGCGCCCTTGAAGGCAACGAAGGCTCCGACGGCGAGCTGGACGGGCCCGGGAAGCTGGTCGAACGCGGCCTTGAGCGCCATGAGCGGCGACTGCCCGTCGGAGATGGCCCCGGCGAACGCGCCTATGGCGGCCCCCGCGACGGAAAGCGCCCCCTGGGCGGTGTCGCCGACCTGCTTGAGGCCGTCGGCCCACGGCCTGAGCTGGTCGTAGGACAGGCCGAACGCCTGCCCGACGTCGGTCACGGCGAGGCAGAGCGCGTCTCCCCACGAGGCGGAGTCACCGAGCGCGGAGAGGTGGGACGAGAAGGTCTCGACGCCCTCGCCGAGCGTGTCGAAGGCCGGGCGCAGGCCCGAGATCCAGTCGCCGAGCCCGTTCATCGCGCCGGTGACGAGCGGCTTGAAGGCGTCGATTGCGGCCGAGCCCACGCCCACCGCGGCGGCCTCGAGGTTGCCCATGGCCCCCTCGATGGTGCTTGCGTTGGTCGCGGCCTCGCGAGCCGCGTCGTCCATGCCGAGCTGCATCACGGCCTGGTTGAACTCGTCGGCGCTTATCTCGCCCTTCTCCATGGCGTCGCGGAAGTTTCCCACGTAGGCCCCGTTGGCGCGCAAGGCCTCCTGCAGGCGCCCGGACGCGCCGGGGATGGCGTCGGCCAGCTGGTTCCAGTTCTCGGTGGTCAGCTTCCCGGCGCCGGCGGTCTGGGTCATGACCATGCCGACGCTCTTGAATGTCTCCGCGTTGCCGCCCGCCACGGCGTTGAGGTTGCCGGCGGCCTCGGCGAGGCGCCCGTAGTCGGACACGCCGTTGGCCGCGAGCTGGGCCGTGACGTTGCGGATGTCGGAGAGGTCGTAGACGGTCTTGTCCGCGTACTCCTGCGTGGAGGCCGTCAGCTGCCTGATGGTGGAGTCGTCCACCCCGCCGAACTCGAGGGTGCTGGCGAACTTCTGGGCCGAGTCGGAGGCGTCGGCCATCTCGGACGTGAGGCCAGAGACCGCACCGACGAGGCCGCTCGTGATGGAGGATGCCACGCCGGTGACCACGCCGGTCATGGCCGACAGCGTGCCGCTGAAGCCGGATGCCGCGCCGCTCGCCGAGGAGAGGCCCTTCGAGAAGGCCGCACCGGCCTTGGAGCCCTCCGCGCCGAACTGCTTGCTGAACGCCCTCGAGAAGCCATCCATGGAGGGCATGATGGACACGTACGCGGTTCCGACGTTGGCCATGGGCTCACCCCGCTATCCGTCTGTCATGCCGAGCCTCGCGTCTATCTCGGCCCTCGCGGCGAGCGCGTTGTCGCGCCTGCGCCGCGCCTCGGCCACCTGCCCCGGCGTCTCGAGCGGCTTGGGCTTGGGCGTCGGGTGCTTGCGGTCGTAGTGGCCCGCCCAGTGGCAGAGCCGTATGTCGTACTCGACGTGCCAGAGCAGCCACTCGGCGCTCGTCCACTGCGCGTCCGGGTTGAGGGCGCGGACGGTCCTCGAGGCAGCCGGCAGGTGCTCCCAGAGAGCCGCCATGCGGTCGGGCTCGTCCACCCCGTCGAGGTCGAGGGGCAGGTCGAGGGCGTAGAACTGACGGAAGTCCGCCGCCAGCCTCCCCCAGTCATCGAGGAAGCTGGCGACGAAACCCGCTAGTTTTTTGCGTTCGCCGCCTCGACGGCAGCGGCCACGAGCTCGCGGAAGTCATCGAGCGTCGCACCGTATGGCGCGTCCTCGCCATCCTTGGGCGGGACGTTGTCCATGTACTCGTCGACGTGGCCGCAGAAGAGCCTGTCGTAGGCCTCCCAGCCCGCGGCCTGGTGGCCCGGGGTGTCGATGAGGTTGATGGCCTTGTAGACGCGCGCCGAGTGGGCGGCCGCGACGTCCACCTCGAACTTCTTGCCGCGGAACGCGAACGTCCTGGTGCGCTTAATTGCCACGATGTCTCCCATCTACCGCTCCTAATTTCTCTCGGACGAGACCGAAGACGCCCCCGTGGTCTCGGTTGACTCGATGTAGTCGTAACAGGTGTTGCCCGCCGAGTCAGTCAGGTACTTGATGGTGAGCGCGCGCTGGCACAGCTCGCTGGACGCGATGGTGAGGTCATCGAGCTCGCTGGACTGGCCCATCGGGATGCACTTGCGCCAGCGGCGGCCGTTCTTGAGCACGAGCTCGAGCACGTACGTGAAGATCGGGTGCGAGTCGCTGTTGTGGCGCACGGTGATGATGCCGTTGGCGTCGGTGACGTTTGCGTCGCCGTACTGGGCCTTGAGCGTGGACGCCTTGATTTCCGCCAGCGTGAACTGGGCGCTCTCAACTCGGTTGGAGTTGGTGGAGTGCATGAGGTCGCCGTTCATGTCGACGAGGTCGTCGGAGTCCTCGTCCACCGTCTCGACGTAGCCGTCCTCGGAGATGAAGCCGAGCACCTTGAACTTGGTATCGAGCTTGGTCTTGATGTCGGTCGGGAGCGCAGTGCCGGACGGGGCGCAGAAGATGTAGCCGCCCTTGACGCCCTTTCCGGCGCTGACGTTGGCCTGGTTGTTGGCCGTTGCCTCTGCCATTTCTGGCCGCCTTTCTCTTGATTCTCGGTCACTCGCAGACCCACAGCTCCACCTGCACCACGTAGCGTGGTCGGCGGGTGTCGGGGTCTGCCATTCGGTACTGGTTGGTCACGACGGGGTGGAAGATGTTCGGCTCGTCCTCGAGGCCGGGGACGGCCGCCTTGACGAGCCCGGCCAGCTCCCTCGCGCGCTTGCGGCCGCCGCCCTCGCGGATGCTCCAGCAGTCCACGTCGAGCTGGACGGGCTCCATGTATCCGCCGCCGCCCCCCACCTGCTCCACGCAGAGGAGGTCGCCGGGGTCATGTTTGCCGTCGGGCATCTCGACGAACGCCGGGACTCCGACCGCGGCCATGAGCCTGCGGGCCACCACGCCCTCGACGTCCATCAGGACCCGCCCCCTATGGAGTTGCAGGCCTTGGTGAGCGTCTTGTGCTTGGCCTGCGAGTGGAACGCGTGCGCGGTCTCCGTGCCGACCACATAGCGCATGTCGAACTTGGCGCGCTTCTGCACGACCCTGTGGCCGGGCTCGCCGAGCATCGAGTCGGCGGCGGCGCGCACGGAGTCGGCCTTGCCCTGGAGGATTGCCTGCACCTCGCCGTCGTCCTTGACCTGCGTGTAGCCAGCGAGGTTCGGGACGAATCGCCTGAGTCTGACGGTCGTCTTAGCCATCGGCCCTCTCCACCTCCACCGTGTAGTTCCACGGCCCCGGCGTGTTGGCCGCCGTGTATGGCCTGGGGTCGCCCACGACGCGGCACGTCTCGCCCCTGACCTCCACGGCACAGCCGCGCAGCGGCTTCTGGTAGGTCTTGGGGAGGTGGAGCGTGTAGGCCACCGTCACGCCCTCGGGCCTGCCGGCGTCGAGGTCGGCGGTCGCGCCCGGGGCCACCACGACGCCGTCGAGCGCGGTGCGCTCGGGCTCGCCGTAGGTCGGCTCGCCGATGTCGTTGCGCGTGACCGTCGGTCGGACGACCGTGACCGTCTCGCCGCAGATGAGGCTAGGTATCGTCGGATAAGCCATCTTCCACCTCCAGCATCGGCCTGAGCTCGCGAACGAGCGACCCGTAGAGGCCGAGCCGCTTGAGGTCGGCCTTGCCGAGGTACATCTCGCCCATCGCGCTGCCGTAGGTCACGCTCGCGTTGTAGCTGCCGGCCGTCTGGCTGTACTGGGTCGCTCCGGTGAGCATCTGCGGCGCGGCCAGCACTCGGTTGGCGAGCAGGCAGCACACCGCGGTAGCCGAGCGGTCGAAGGCCGGGTGCACGCCGGGCGCGTACTCATCGCCCCACCTCGCCTCGTAGGCCGAGAGCAGGATGGCGGTGGCGTCGGAGAGCAGCGCCCGCAGCCTCGCCGTGTCGTCGGTCTCGCCGTAGCGGGCCGCGTAGTCCCCCGGCGTGGCGAGGACAAGCGGCGTCTCGTCTGCCATCCGGCCCCTCCTAGGCAGTGGCAGCGCCGTTGTTGAGCTGCACGAACTCGTTCTTGTCGCGAACGACGAAGCCGACCTCGATCTCGATTCGGGCGGCGAACATGTTGCGCTGGAAGAGGTTGAGCTGCTTGGTCGTCGAGCCGTCCACGTAGGAGAGGCTGGCCTGGTCGGTGAAGGACACGTTGATGGCCTTCACCACGCCGTAGCGGGCGCCGGACCAGTCGCCGCCGAAGCCCACGACCTCGGCGGCCTTCGCTCCGCTTGTCTGAGCCGCGCGGTAGCAGCTCTTGCGGAAGTAGGCCGGGATGGAGAGCACCGAGGACGGGGCGGTGTCGGTCGCCACGTTGGAGATGAACAGCGGTCGGGCCTGCGTGTCCTTGGCCTTGAGCAGGATGGTGCGGGCCTTCGGGGCGAGCGCCCACGCGGAGAGGGAGGCGTCGTGGTCGGACACGGACTGGATGGCGTCCACGAAGGCGTCGTAGGTCTTGGTGCCGGAGACGTCCACCGTCGGGCAGCCAGCCAGCGTGTCGAAGCCGTCGCCGGGGGCCGTGGCGAAGCCGAGGCAGGTCTGGTCGAACTTCTTGGCGATTGCGCCGGGGAGGCGGCCTGTGAGCGCGTTGTAGAGCGCGGCGTCGTTGTCGCGGAACTGGTTTGAGAACGGCTCGATGAGGGCCAGCGTGTAGCCCTTCATGTGCTTCGTGGTCAGGGTGTGGGTTCCGACCGGCTTCTCGTCGGTCTCGTTCACCCAGCCGGCCTCGGGGTCGCCCGTGACGACGGGGATCGTGAGGCCGTTGCCCGGCAGGTCAATCTGCTGGGCGAGCTGCATCACGACGGAGGTCTCCTGGGTCTTCTGCCAGATCTCGCCGGAGACCTCATCGGGCAGGGAGATGGACTTGGTGGTCATGGAGGTAATTGCCATTTCGTTCTCCTTTACTTTCTGAAATTCTCATCCATGAATCGGGAGAAGCTGGCGAGCGGGGTGTCCTTGGCCCCGGCGTCCGTGGCGAACGACCCGGGCGCGGAGACCCTGGGCGCGCTCGGCACCCTGTGACCCTCGGCCCACCGCTTGGCGAGCTGGCGCATGCCGTCCTCGGTCGTGAGGTCGAGCGTGAGGACGTCCATCGGCACGTCTGCGTCCTTGGACACCTCGGCCGCGAGCCTCTGGCGCTCGCTCTCCGCCTCGATTGCGGCGAGCTTGGCCTTGGCCTCCTTCGCCTCGCGCTGGGCCCTCTCGAGGTCGGTCATCTGGGACGTCTTGAGCTTTTCCAGCTCGTCGGCGGCCCCCTTGTTGGCCTTCGCCTTCTTCTCCCACTCGCGGGAGTGCTCGATCGCGGCGCGGTACTTGGCCTCCCAGTCGGTGGGCTGCTCGGCTGCCTTGGCCTTCGGGGCCTCGGCCTGCTCGCTGGTCTCGTCTGCCATGTCTTCTCCCTCCCCGCCTTTCCGGCGGCCCCTCCGGCCGTTCGGCCTCGGGGGATTGTGTACGGGTATGAAAAAGACCCCATGCGGGGCCAGTTTCGGCATGAAAATGGCCGCCCGGAGGCGACCACGATGAGTTTGCTGGTGCGTTTGCTGGCTAGATTCCCAGCTGCTGCTTGACGAGGGACGCGGCCAGCGCCACGCAAATGTCCTTCACGACGGACAGTGAGGTGTCCCCGACAGCCTTCGAGATGGCCTCCTTTGCCTTGTTCCACACCTTCTGGGAGCGGATGGCATCAAGATAGTCGTAGCCTTCCCATGTCAACCCGGAGATGGAGACGGACATCGGGTCACCCATGCCGTCGCGGAATACCTCAGAGACGAGCAGGCCATGACTCTGGAGCAGCTCGACGTGGAAGGCGAGTCTGCCGATGTCCCCGGTGCAGTCCAGCAGCCGCGAGTCCGTCACCTCGCCATCGGCCTTCTCGACGGTCATGAGGATGCAGCGGACGAGGTCCATGTCGCGCTTCATTATGCCGCCTTAAACGAGTCGAGCATATAGGCCGTCCACCGGTCGTCCGCCTCCAGCGCATTATCGCCGGACATAATGAGATATGCCCTTGCGAGTGCCGACAGAGGAACGTGAAACGAGGTCGGAGTGTCGTCATTAACGAATCCGCCGATGATTTCCCTGAACTCAGATGAGAAATCATGGGCCATGACGAGCAGGGCGATGCCTTGTGCACGGTCACTGGAGCCGGGCGAGTCGAGGAGCGATCTAATCCGCTTATCTCTGTCAGTCATCCAGCCTCCTCCCCCTTCGCTCGAAATCGGCCTTAAGGTTCTCTCGCAGCTTCCCCGCAAGCTCAGTATAACCCGCGTCCTCTGCCATCTTTATCTCTTTCCCGTAGGCGCGCGTCTCAGCCTTGTCCCATTCCTCGGGATGCGCCCACCAATACACGGAGGCGGGAAAACCGTGTTCTTTGTCGAACTCAAAGTGGTCTGCTTCGTGCACCCATGCCGACCAGCTCATGCCGGGAACGTAATTGAGCTGCCCGGCTTCGCCCTCTTTGGGTGACGGCCCGTAGTTCACGCTGTCATGCGTCTTGGGACGAAGCTCCACCCCTTCTGACCGAAGGTAGCGCTTCAGCTCTCTCAGTTCGTCCGGGTTGGACTCCTCGGCCGAACCGAAGTAGTCGCGAGCCGGGTCTCCACCACCCCGAAGACGAACCGACCCGTTCGTGGCTATCGAGACCTTCGCTGCGCGCTTCGCCTCGCCGGATATGCCCGGGTCGGCGTCGATTGCCTCCATCTCACGCCAGCGGCCGTACCACTCGTCTGGGTCGTAGCCCTCCACCGTACCGGCGGTCTCGGGGACCACCTTGCAGCGGCAGTTCCTGTGCCAGTGTGTGCCCTCGCCCGCGGACTTGGCAGAGCGGTAGACGAAGCCCCTGCTGGCGAGCATCGCGCAGAACGTGCACGTCTCGCCGCCCATTGGCACGCGGGCGTAGCGGATGTGGTCGCGCCGGGCGTTCCTCGCCATGGTGGCGTTCGCCCTGCGGCTCACCTGGTCGGACGCGCACGCGGCCACGGCGTCGGCGAAGGCCGACGGCGCGCCGTCCACGAGCTTTCCAGCCTGGTAGCGGACCTCCTTGTCCACGTACCCGGACACGTCGGAGGTGTCCACCGCGGCGGTGGGGAGGGTCTTGGGCGAGGCCTCGGCCAGCTCGTCGTAGAGGTCGGCCGCCGCGGTCGATGCCGCGTCGCCATAGGCCCCAACGGCGTCGTCGATGACCCCGATGGCGAAGTCGCGCACGTCGGCCACGCTCGCCTCGGGGTAGCTCGCCATGTAGGCGTCCACTCTCCTGCGCACGTAGTCGGCCGCGGCGCGCTCCATCCTCGAGAGCGTGGCGTCGTAGTCGCTAAGCGCCTGCCTGCTGAGTGCCATTCGCGGCCTCCGTTGCCTGCCGCCGCGTCTCCGCCGTCGTGAGCGCCGTGGTGTCGACGGGCACGCCCGTCGTGGCGTTGAGCACCGCGCGGCCCTGGGCGCGCCGGCGGTCGGCCTGCATGCGCTGGCGCTGCTCCTCGGTATAGCCGAGCATCTCGAGCGCGACGTCGGTGTCGGCGAGCCACGGGATGGCCTGCACCTGCTTGAGCAGGGCGTCGGACATCGAGACCACGCTCGGCCTCGCCTCGTTGCGGAACATCGGCTCGATGCCGTGGCCCGCGTCGCGCTCGGTCGCCCAGTCGGTGCCGTGCGACACGGCGAGGGCCATGAGGGCGACGTTCCTCAGCGCCTGCGCGTTGGAGCGGTTGAGGTTCTGCGCGTCGATGACGAGGTCCTCCTTGGCCGCGTAGATGGCCTCGGCGGAGCTGGGGTTGTCGGAGACCACGCCGAGCGACGAGAGCGGCAGGTCGGTCTCGCCCGCGAACTGGGCCGCGAGCGAGCGCATGTAGTCGATGTGCGGTTGCATGGTGAGCTGCGGCGACTGCCAGATGGTCGGCGAGTCGCCGTCCGGGTCCTTGGCGACCTCCTGCATGACGCCCATGGCTGCGCTGTAGCGGTTGCCGTCGTTGATGGTCTCGGCGTCGGTGCCGAGCAGCCACTTCTGCGGGAACGCCGCGAACTCGGCGGCGACCTCCGAGCGGGCCTTCTCGCGCACGGCGTCGTCGGTGATGCTCATGACGGTGCGCGTGATGCGGCTCTGGCCGAACGGCCGCTCGAGCGTCGGCTCGTAGGGCATCGGCTCCATGAGGGGCCTGCCCATGCCGTGCGGCCTGTAGGCCGCCGACCACCTATCGCCATCCGCGCGGAGCTCGATGACGTAGCCCGGCTCGTAGACGCCGACCAGCGTGGGCACGCGGTCGTCGGTGCCCTGCCGCGCCGCCGACTCCACCACGACGAGGCCGCAGCGGATGGACTTGAGCGCATCGTCCCAGAGGGCGGCCGCCGCCGTGGCTGGGTAGGCGCTGATGACCGGCGAGCCGTCCCCGGCATCCGTCACCGTCCAGAACCCGCAGCAGTGCTTGAGCTGGCCGATGACGTTTCGCCGGTAGAGCGACTTGAGGCCGTTTGCCTCAGAGATCGCCCTCAGCTCGTCGGTCACCTCGGCGTCCTTGGCGGTGTAGCCGTCGAGCACCGAGCGGTTGGCGAGCGCGAGCACGGCCTTGCGCGGCCAGTCCACGCGTGGGCGAATCTTGCCGGCCAGCTCGCGCGGCAGCGAGATGCCGAGGTTCTTGAGCTCCACGTGGGAGAGGTAGTAGCGGTCGCGCAGGTCGTTGCGCGCCTTCTTCCGCGCCCACAGCTCGATGAGGTCGCGGACGTCGGCGGCGTCGGCTGGGTCGAGGCCGTCGGCCTCGGCGAGCGTCTGCCCGAGCATCTCGATCTGCATCTACCAGCTCACCCTCTGCCTGCGTCTCGGGTCTCGCTTGCTCGTCCTCGCGCCCCAGAGGGCGAGCGAGGCCGATTCGATGGGGATTGAGGTGGAGTTCGGCCCGTCGCCGAAGCCGAAGCCGTCGCGGCCCACGTCCCTGCGGACGGAGCGCGTGGCGGACTCGTCCAGCGCCGGGCTCGCGATGTGCGAGAGCGTCTTAGCCTTGACCTCGTCCACAAGCATCGAGGCGGCCGCCTGCACGCCGGACGGGTTGCACTCCACCACCATGCCGGGCCTCCTCATGCCGCCCTCGCGGAGCCTCTGGGCGAGCGCGCCGGCGCCCGACCTGCCGTCGATGACCACGCAGGAGCAGCGGTCGCGGCGGGCGACTAGCCACGACGAGAGCCACGCCGTGCCCCTCGAGGTGGACGCCATGTCCACGAGCTCAACGTAGGCCGGGCCGTCCCGCTCGGCGAGGGCCGCAGAGAGCGCGACCGCCGAGCCGTCAGGGGCGAACTTGACGCCGTAGGCGAGCTTGCCCTCGGTCTGGGCCGCCGACGGGTCCACCTCGCACGCCTCCCACGAACCGGGCGGCAGGCACGCGGCAGCCGTCTCGCCGGGGAGCCAGTAGCCCAGGTACTCCTGCGCCGCCGCGAGCGGGTCGCCCTGCGCGCGGATGCCGGATCTAATCGCGTTGATGTCGGCCATGCCGCTCGCGAGCGACGGGTTGACCTCGTAGAGGCGTCTCTCGTCTGTGACGTCGCCCACCTTGTCGGTCCCCCACTCAACCCACGAGACGTCGTCGCCGCAGCGGTCGCCGAGCGCCTCGTTTCTGAGGTCGAGGAAGCAGGTCGCGGCGCTGCCCGCCCTCGTCGGGGTGCCGAGGTAGATTGCCTGGAAGTTGTGCTTCGCGCCCGCCGAGGTGGTGGGCATGATGGCCTGCGCGTGCTCGGGCATGAGCTCCTGCGCCTCGTCGAAGACCACCACGTCGAAGCTGTAGCCGAGGCCCGCCGACTTGGTTCGGGTCGAGAAGGCGAGCACGCCGCCGCCCTTGAACTCGTAGCTCTCCTGCGCCGTCTTGGAGCACGCGCCGGAGACGAGGCGGTTGAAGGCCTTGATGCCATATGAGTCGTTTGGCCTGCGACCGAGAATCTTGCGGAAGCGGTCGAGCATCTCGCACGTCGTGCTGTAGTTGTGGTCGGTCCACAGCACCTTGTAGCCCATGACGGCCGAAAGGGTGAGCGACCAGAGGATGCCGTCCACCGACTTGCCGGCCTGCCTCGGGATGGAGGCGCCGTTTCGCCGGTGCACCCACTGGCCGTGCTCGTCGTAAGCCGACCAGACGGCCATGACGTCGCGCTGCCACGGCAGCATCTCGAAGCCGGCGAGCTTGGCGCACTCCCTGACCTCGTCCACGAGGCTGCCGGCGCCGGAGCCCTGGGTGACCCAGTGCCTAGGAGGGCATGCGGCGGGCGATGGAGCTCGCGACGGCGTCGAGGGCGATTGCTGCGTCATCGGTCGGGTCGCCCTCCATCCGCTCGATTGACTCCACCGTGGCCCGGTACTCCCGGGCGAGCGCGGCGGTCTCCTTGGGGCCGGCAACCTCGAGCTGCTTCCTGAGCATGTCGCGCAGCTCCTTGAGCCTGCCGAGCGCGTCCTCCGGCACGTCGTCGCGCACGCCGCCCGCCTCTGGCGAGGACGGCTCGCGCACGTCTCGCTCGCGCAGGCCCTCGTCCTTGACCACTTTGTTTATTGCAGAGCGTCCGCGCCCGAGGTTCCGAGCTATCGCCGTCACGCCGAGCTGCGGGAAGTGACTGCGCACGTACTCGCGCTCGGCCTCGGTGAGAGGCCCCTTCGGCTTCGATGGTCTCGGGCTCCTGCGCACGGCGCTCCTCACGGTCGAGAGAAAAAATGGCGCTATGCCCGCTGGTGCGCCTGGGGGGGCGGGGGAGGGGCTCCCCCCGGGGTCAGGCCGAGCCGCTGCGAGGCGGCGCCTACCATTCCCGCGAGCGGGCGATCGGCAGCGTCATCGGCCGCTCGTCGCCGGGCATCCGGTTGCCGCGCCTCTGGTTGCAGATGCGGTGCGCCGCGTCCACGTTCTCCCGGTCGAGCGGCGAGCCGCCGCGGCTGACGGGCACCAGCTCGTCCACCTCGAAGCTCATCGGGTCGCCGGCCGGCAGGTCGTAGTCGATGGGCCGGCCGCAGATGTGGCACGGCCTGCCCTGCGCCTTCAGCCACGCGCGGAGCTTCCTTCGCGCCGAGCCGTTGGCATACCTGACGTTTGCGCCCACGCCTACCTCAGCCCGTCCATCGGGCTGCCGTGGTTGGCGAAGCACCACTCGACGCCCTCGTACCTGTCGAGCCGGACGACGCGGCCCGGCCTCGGGCGCGGCTCGGGCACGGGCACGCCGAGCGCCCGCAGCATGGCGCGGCTCGGCGCCGTGTCCTGCCGGAGCGCGGCGCGGCACATGTAGTCGCGGGAGACCATGGGGCACCTCCGGTCATGGGAAGGGGCCCGTCTCTCGGCGGGCCCCTGGGGCGTGGTCGATCTCTTCTGTCGCGAAAACAACGGGGCCCCGGTCTCCCGAGGCCCCAAGCTCGCCGGGCTTCCAGTCCCGACCCGCGCTTTCGCGCAAGCCTACGTATAACACGCGAAGGCACTGTCACGCACTGACAGAGACTGACAGACGCTGACACGACGGCCCCCGGCGGGGAACCGGGGGCCAGGATGCGCCGGACGGGAACCGGCTGGGGACAGTGATGTCAGACGGCGGCCGTCTTGTGGGCGGGGCGACCGGGTTTCGGGGAATCGGCCTTGCGAGCCTCGACGGAGTCGCGCGAGACCATCCGCTTGGTGCCATCATTCGTCCTCAGCGGCTCCCCGGCCGCTCCTAACGAGGTCGATGCCGTACATGTCAAGGAGGTCGAGAGCTTTGTCGGCCTCGCGGTAGGCAGTCCGAACGTTGCACCCCACGGCGGCCGCCGAGCTCTCCCAGCTTTCGTCGCAGAGGTAGTGATGCCACAGCAGGTCCGCCGCCCTCGTGCTGAGCAGCGCCGCAAGACCGCCCCGGGCGTCATCCCCGTAGAGGATCGCACACGCGAGGTCGAGGAGGGCGTAGTTCTCCTCCTGACGGCGCGTCACGCGGGCCTCGTAGTCGATCCTCGCGTCCACCCGAGCCGTGCCGTTGACGTCAGCGCGGCTACCGGACGATGAGCGCGCCAGGCTCGCGGCCCTAACGCCCTCGCCGGACTCCATTCGCTCGAGCCTGCGCTTGATGTACTCGGCGTCACGGCTCGCCTCGCGAACGGCCTCGAAGAGGTCGCGGGCCGTCGTGACCCCGGCTGGTAGGGCGAGCAGGAGCCGTCTCGCGGCGGCCTCCGGGGCTTCTGCGGACGGGCCTTCTCCCCCTCGCGTAGGACAATTACTTCTGTCACCGGCCGGGGCCGTGGCGGCGGGGC
>UWSJ01000018.1 GCA_900549525.1 uncultured Coriobacteriaceae bacterium
CGCCCTGGGCGATGTCGGGGCTCTGCTCGTGAATCATGTTGATGACGCCGCAGGTATCGCAGTCGAAGCCGTACTTGGCGCGGTCGTAGCCGATGCGCCGCAGGGTCTCGCGGGCGATGCGCTGCACGTCGACGTAGGCCTGCGTGCGAATCTCTCCCGCAATGACGACGGTGCCGGTGGTCACGAAGGTCTCGCAGGCGCAGCGCACGCTAGAGAGGCGCGCGGGCTGGCCCGTGGGCGACACGTAGCCCTCGCGCTCGAGGCGGGCCTCCTTCTCGAGGATGGCGTCAAGCACGGCGTCCGAGATCTGATCGCATATCTTGTCGGGGTGACCCTCGGTCACGGACTCGGAGGTGAAGTAGTACGCCCCGTCGGTGGGCACCTCTCCTGAGGCGGTCATGTCCAGAGCCTTCTGGCCCTCGGCCACGCTTGTCTTGTCGTCTGCCATGTCAGTCCCCTCTCGGCGGTAATCCGCCCGAAGCGCCGAGGCCCGCAAACCCCGGCTGGGAACGAAAAAACGTTCCCTCCTCAACAGAAAAGGGAACGTCGATGGCACGCGGCCGCTCGCTATTCCCCGTCTTCCGGCCCGCGTGAACGATGCGGAACCGCCGAGAATTGGCACCCTGCCTGGCGGTTGCGGCCACCGGGTGGGTTGTCGGAGCGTCATTGGGCTCGGTCCCTCAGCTCTGTGCGTCTGGCCGACATACGCCAGGCCGCGCCGCCCTTGGCAGCGCGAAGACGCCTCTTGACGAGCGCCCGAATTCGGGCACGAGAAGTGTATGCCCCGTGCATGGGGCTGTAAACAAAAATATTCGCGAGAGGGGCGGGCAGTCCGGCAGCGTCCTAGATCGGCCACCACGGCGGGTTGCGATGCGAGCCTCCAGCGCCGAGGTCACGGGCGTCGGCATGGCAGGCGCTCGCACGGAAGAGCTCTTCGGCGAAGATGTCGGCGACGCGGGAACGCGCGTCAAAGGTGTTAGTACGCGCCTTCGCTTCCGCCGCCTCGTCCCCGCTGGCCTCACTGGCAGGCGTCGTGCGGAAGTGCTTGCCGTGCCAGGGCGTCGCGAGGGCGGTGGGGTCCGAAGCGGACTCGGGGGTCGTCGTGACTTCTGATTCGGACTCGGGCTCGGATGCCGTCGGAACCTCGGGCTCGGACGCAGGTGGCTCGTCCGGGGAAGCCTCGGCCGGGGCGGGACGGGATACCGCCTCCGCCCGCGCCCACACGCGCTCGAAGGCGTCCTGCGCGGTCTCGGGCGACTGCACGCAGAACAACGCAGCGCTGTTGTCGGCCATGCCGTCGACCACGCCCTCGCCGCCAAGCTCGCGCGAGCTCGCCCCCGTGACACGCGAGCCGCCCGCAATGTCGTCCCACCAGGACTCCCCCACGTCTGCCACCGTACCGTCGGAGCGCTCGATGACGGGAACGTCGGCCATCTGGACGCCCTCGAACCTGCTCGCCGCGTCGCCGATGAGCTCGGACGCCCCGGACAGACGCTCGGCGAGCACGTTCGAGACGCCGCGAGCACGCGAGGCCATGCGCTCGGCCAGGGTCGCGGCCCGCGCGTAGTTCGTGGCCACGCCCGCATACTCGTCTGGCGTGGAGGCGACAGCCGCCACGGACGGGGCCGTGGGGGCGCATCCCGGTGCCGCGGCGTGCGCGGCGGACAGGTCGGGAAAGTAGACGCTCGAGCCCTCGCGCCAGGCGCGTCGACGGGGCGTCGGCACGGCGTCGGCCTCGCCCTCCATGGGCTCGACCACGAAGTCGTGGCGGGCAGCTCCCTCGCCACGGCCCGCCTGGGGCTCCCCGCCCAAGGCGGCGCCTCGGGCGGCCACCGCAGAACGCTCGACGGCGCTTGCCACAGAACGCTCGGTAACACTCGCCACGCCACGCGCGGAGGCACGGGTAATGACAAGCGTCACGCAGCTCGCGACGACCGCGCCCGCAGCCGCCCCAGCAACAAACGCAAGCGCCGTATCCTCTCCCATGCCCATCCCCCGAACAACCGCACGCGCGATCGCGGATACACCTTCTGAGATTCTAGACGAGCCGACCGCGACCGTCCTCCAGAGACGCCCGGAACCGTCCCCTACGTCCTCCGTGCCAATATTATGTAAACTTGCAAACCCCTCGGGCGAGTGCCGTCTCGATGCCGACGCCCGTATAATGAGGGCTTGTGAACTCGACGCACCGGCCGGCCCCACGGCCACAGACTCAAGGAACGGTCACGTGAAGACAGTCCTTCGCATATTCGTGCGCGACCTGAAGCGCATCCTCAGAAACCCCGTCGCCATCGTCATCGCGCTCGGCGTCGCCGCCATCCCCTCGCTCTACGCCTGGATCAACATCCTCGCCAACTGGGACCCGTACAACAACACCTCCACGGTGCCCATCGCCGTCACCATCAAGGACACCGGGGCAAACGTCGAGGGCGTGGGCTTCACCAACGCCGGCGACATGATCCACGACGAGCTCGAGAAGAACGACCAGCTCGACTGGATCTTCGTCGACGACGAGAACGAGGCCAAGGAGGGTGTGAGCGACGGGCGCTACTACGCCGCCTTCGTAATCCCGAACGACTTCACCTCCTCGCTCGCCGACGTGCTGCAGGGCAACACCGACAAGGCCCATATCGCCTACTACGTCAACGAGAAGGTCAACGCGATCGCCCCCAAGGTCACCGACACCGGAGCCACCACGCTGGAAGACCAGATAACCCAGCGCTTCGTGGGCGTGGTGGGAAAGGCCATCGCCGAGAAGCTCCAGGCGGCCGTGGGCGACGCCGCCGCGAAGGCCGACGAGGCAAACGCGAGCCTGCTCGGCGGGCTTCGCCAGGAGCAGGCGTCGCTCCAGGCGCTCGCCAGCGAGCTCTCGGGGGCGGGTTCCACCATCCAGTCGTCGCGCGACGCCATCGCCCAGGCGCGCTCCACCCTCTCCGACCTCACCGGCACCACGAGCTCGCTTCAGAGCTCGCTCAATGACGCGCTCTCCAACCTCTCCGACACGCGCAAGAAGTCCCAGTCGCTCACGGCCGACCTGTCGCGCGCGCTCGGCACCTCGGTCTCCACTCTCTCGGGCATCTCCTCGGGCGCCAGCTACGACATCGGCCAGATCACGGGCGAAATCGGCTGGGCCCAGGGGCGCATCGACGCGGCCATCTCCGAGATCCGCGCCGTGAACGGCACCGTCCAGAGCCTCAAGACGACTCTCGAGACGGCCCGCAAGACCACGGCGTCCATCAAACTGCCCGACGGCTCGTCCATCGAGACGCAAAAGCAGCTCACCACCGAGCTCGACCAGGAGATCTCGGTGCTCGTCACGCTCTCCGACAACCAGCTCGCGGCCCTCGACAAGCTCCAGACGATCTCCGACGACGTAAAGAGCGGTGCCGACTCGGTGAGCAGCCTCTCGTCCTCGGTCAACGGCGCCGTCCAGCAGGGCACCAAGGCCCTCGCCGACCTTCAGTCGTCGCTCGCCTCGGACACGATCCCCGGCCTCTCGTCCTCGCTCGACTCGTTCTCTGACGCGGGCGGCAGGCTCGCGGGCACCGTGGGAGCCCTCTCCCCCATGCTCCAGCAGGCCGACGGCACCCTCGCCGAGCTCGACACCATCCTCCAGCAGGGACAGGCCACGATTGACCAGACCACCTCGGCCCTCTCCGACGCGGCGGGCAGGGTGGGGTCGCTCGCCGACGACGTGGCCGGCCTCCAGAGCCTCGACTCCTTCTCCTTCGTCCAGGGCGTCCTCGGCCTCGACCCCGAGCAGACCGGCGACATCGTGGGCTCGCCCGTCGAGATGGTCTCCAACGCCATCTACCCCGTGGCGAACTACGGCACCGGCATGACGCCCTTCTACACCAACCTCGCCCTCTGGGTTGGCGGCTTCGTCCTCGTGGCCATCTACAAGCTCGAGGTCGATGCCGAGGGCGTGGGGCCCTTCAAGCCCTGGCAGGGATTTCTCGGGCGCTGGCTGCTCATGATCCTCATCGGGCAGCTGCAGGCGCTCATCTGCTGCATCGGCGACCTCGTGATCGGCGTGCAGGCCGTGAGTCCCACCGCCTTCCTGTTTGCGGGCATGGTTTGCTCGTTCGTCTACGTGTCGTTCATCTACTCGATCTCCATCGCCTTCAAGCACATCGGCAAGGCGCTCGCCGTCCTCATCGTCGTGCTGCAGATCCCCGGCGCATCGGGGGCCTACCCCATCCAGCTGCAGCCTGGCTTCTTCCAGGCCATCCACCCGTGGTTGCCGTTCACCTACGGCATCAACGCCATGCGCGAGGCAATCGCCGGCTTCTACGGCTCCTACTATGCCCAGAACCTCCTCGTGCTTGCGCTCGTCCTCATCCCGGCCGTCCTCATAGGCATCACGGCGCGCAGGCACCTGCTCAACATCAACGCCCTCTTCGACCGTCGCCTCGCCGAGACGGACATGATGGTCACGGAGCGCGTGGGCATGAAGGGCTCCTACTTCCGCCTCTCCACCATCGTGAAGGTGCTCATGGACTCCGGCAGCTACCGCGAGGTCTTCCTCAAGCGCGCCGCGCAGTTCGAGCTCGCCTATCCCACGCTCGTCAGGCGCGGCTTCTGGGCGCTGGCCGTCATTCCGCTGCTGCTCACGATCCTGCTGTTCGTCCTGCCCGCGAAGTTCTTGCTGCTCATCCTCTGGATCTGCTCGTGCGTAGGCATCTGCACCTACCTCATCGTGGTCGAGTACCTCCACAGCCGCGTCGGCCAAAAGACGACCCTCGCCTCGATGAGCCGCGCCGAGCTCTACGACCTGCTCGACGACGAGCTGAGAAGCGAGCTCATGGCCTTCGCGCCCATCCAGAAGATGCAGCTCGAGCGCGAGGCGCGGCGAGACGGCATCTCGGTCACGATCGACGACGACGGCGCGGGCGACGACTCGGCGGCGAACGGCGGCACGACGTCGGACGACGGCACAGACGCCGCCGCGACCACGGACGAGACGGACGCCCACGTCCCACGCGACGAAGACGGAAAGGACGGTGACGCACGATGAGGAAGACCCTGCGCTTCATACGCCGTGACTTCAACCAACTTCGAGGCAACGTAATCGCCCTCGTGGTCATCTTCGGTCTCATCATCGTCCCGTCGTTCTACGCGTGGTTCAACATCGCCGGCAGCTGGGACCCCTACGGCAACACCGGCAACCTCAAGGTGGCCATCGCCAACACCGACGAGGGCTACACGAGCGAGCTTGCGCCCGTCGACATCAACTTCGGCGAGCGCGTCGTGTCTGACCTGCGCGAGACCGAGACCTTTGGCTACGTGGTCACCGACGAGCAGGACGCCATCGAGGGCGTGCGCTCCGGCGAGTACTACGCGGCCGTCGTGATCCCGCCCGAGTTCTCGCGCGACCTCATGAGCACGCTCTCCGACAGCCCCACCCACCCGCAGGTCGACTTCTACCAGAACGAGAAGTCCAACTCGATCGCCACCATCGTGACCGACAAGTCGGCCACCCAGATCGAGGAGGACATCGACAGCTCGTTTGCCCGCTCGGTCGTCGACGTGCTCGCCGGCGCGCTCGACGAGTTCGACGGCCTGCTCACCGACGACCAAGTCATGCAGGCGGCCAACAAGCTCGACGCGGCCATCTCGGGCTCGGTCTCCACGCTTGGCGACCTGTCCAAGAACGTGCGCGCCTTCGCCTCGATCGTCGACTCCACGCAGAGCCTTCTCGACAGCGGCTCCGGCCTCGCCTCCACCTCGCTGGGCTCGGCCGCCGACGTGAGCGCGTCGCTCCATGACACGGCCGACGGCATCCGCGGCGTGGGCAGCACGCTCGACGGGGCAACCGACTCGATCAACGACGCCCTCACCAAGAGCGTCGCCGGCGTCGACGGCATCTCGAGTTCCGTCGACAACGCCTTCGCCACCGCCGACGGGCAGGTGGACAAGCTCACGGACGGCCTCTCGAAGGCCAGGGACTCGGTCGACGCCCAGATCGACCTGCTCCAGGAGCTCTCCGACCGCCTCGGCGGCACCGACACCCTCTACAAGGGCTGGGAGGAGAGCTTCTCGAAGGACAAGGATGGCGTCAGTGCCAGCTACGACGACGTCCACGAGGTACGCCTCACCATCCAGGGCATCAACCAGCGCGTACAGCAGGCGCTCTCCGAGCTCAAGGCCCTCTCCTCCGAGCTCCAGAAGACCATCGACGACCTCAACCAGGGCAAGACCGACGCACACACGGCAAAGGACAAGATCCAGGGCCAGGTGAGCGACGCCAAGAAGCTCATCGACGGGCTCAAGGGCGACTACGACGCCGACGTGCGCCAGTCGCTTGAGAAGCTCGCGAACAAGGTCGACCAGACCGCCGTTAGCGCCGATACCATCCTCGCGAGCCTACGTTCCACGCTCGACGCGGTGGACGGAGCCGGCAAGACCGCCGCGAGCTCGCTCGCGAGCGGCAAGGACTCGCTTGCCAAGACGGCCGACGAGCTCGACCAGACCGCCGCCAAGCTCTCCGATCTCGAGGGGCAGCTCTCCTCCGCGCTCAACTCGCAGAACGTCCAGCTTGTGCGCGACGTGCTGTCCGGCGGCGCCGCCAACCTCGCCGACTTCATCTCCGCGCCCATTAGCATCGACCGCAATCCCATCTTCACGGTCGAGAACAACGGCAGCGCCATGGCACCCTTCTACACCACGCTCTCCATCTGGATCGGCGGCGTGATCCTGTGCGCGCTGGTTGCCGCCACGCCCTCCGAGCGTGCGCTGCGCGAGACCGGGTGCGGCCACGGCCAGTCCTACGTGGGACGCATCTTCCTGTTCCTCGTGGTTGGTGCCATGCAGACGCTGCTCATCTGCGGCGGCGACCTCTTCTTCCTCGGGGTGCAGTGCGCCCACCCCTGGCTCTTCGTGCTGGCATGCCTGCTGTCCTCGTTCGTCTACGTCAACATCATCTTCTCGCTCACCGCGTCGTTTGGCGACGTGGGCAAGGCCATCGCCGTCGTGCTCATGGTGCTACAGGTGGCGGGCTCGGGCGGCACCTTCCCCCAGCAGATGCTGCCCCAGGGCTTCTTCCAGGCGGCCTACCCCTACCTGCCGTTCGTGCACAGCGCGAACGCCCTGCGCGCCGCCATGTTTGGCATCTATCAGGGCGACTACTGGCACGAGCTCGCGATTCTCCTCTCGTTCGCGATTCCGGCGCTCGTGCTGGGCCTTGTGCTGCGCCGCCCCGTGATACGCCTCAACCACTGGTTCGAGCACAAGCTCGAGGAGACCAAGCTCATGTAGGGATGGCCTGCGGGCCTTGCGGGTTCTGCGGCGCCTCAGCACGTTGATGTCCGCGCTCCGATATGCCGCGCTCCGCTATACCGCACACACTGATGTCGCGCGTCGACGCCGCATGCCGATCCCCCGCGCCGATTTCAGCTCTCCGATGCCCCGGATTCCGTTGTTTGTACGGTCGACGGGGTGCGCGTCTCAATTCGCCCTCGCCACTGCCCCGGATGCCGCCGTTTGTACGACGACCAGCCGCCTCACCCGTGGAGTCCGAGACTCGCACGCCACGTTTCCCCGCGTCAGAGGGTCGCTGCCCGCACTTGGACCTCGCACCCGTCCGCACGGGCAGAGCCGGTCGTACATTCAGCGACATTCGGGGCATCAGCAAGCCCACCGCCAAGCGCAAGCGAGCCATATCGTACATTCGGCAGTATCCGGGGCATTCACATGAGTCGTTCACGATCCCCTTTACCCGAGGCCAGCTGCCTCGTTTTACGTATACCGATACCTAAGGCCGATAAATACCTATAGTCCCGATAGGTTTGTTCCACCTATACTCCTCGCCAAGCAAATCCACGCGCCACGCCACACGCGGCGTCACCGACGCGAGGAGACCGCCGAGAGCTTCGGCCGGGACATCGTCAAGATCACGACGAACGGCAACTACCTGCTCATCGCCTCCGGGGCCCACTACGACTACTCGACCGGCCCCCACAAGTGGGACGGCATCTTCTTCACCACGAAGTTCTCCACCTCCGAGCCGCTCTCCCCCACCGAGCACGAGGAGTTCGTCCTGCCCTACCTCCATCGCACGGCCGAGGTGCTCAAGGGCCACACCTGACTCAACCTCCTGCACCTGCATGGCGTGGGCGGGCTCTACCTCGACGAGCTCGTGAAGCTCGACTACAACGCCTACAACTGGGAGAGCGTGGGCGAGGGGGCCACGAGCATGGCCGGGCCGCGCGAGTGCATGGGCATGATCTTCCAGCACTTCTCCCTGCTCGAGCGCCAGACCGTTGCCCAGAACGTCGAGTTTCCCAGCGAGAACACGGCTGGGACAAGGCACGGCGGTGCGAGAAGCGCGACGAGCTCCTCGAGCTCGTGGGGGTCTCGGGCAAGACGTCCTCCAACCCCGGGAGCTCTCCGGAGGCCAGAAGCGGCGCGTCGCCATCGCCGCGCACTGGCGCTCGACCCCGAATACCTGCTGTGCGACGAGGCCACGAGCGCCCTCGACCCCAACACGACCCGCCAGGTGCTGGCCCTCATCCGCCGGGTCAACGAACGGCTCGGCATCAGCACGGTCATCGTGACGCACGCGATGTCGGTCGTGAAGGAGGTCTGTGACGAGGTCTCGATCCTCGGCCGCAGCGCCATGGCCGACGTGGTGGGCGCAGGTGGCATCGGGGCCATCGCCCTCACCTTCGGCTACCAGAACTTCAACGACCAGATCATGCACGGCACCGTGCTCATCCCCGTTGTCCTCGTGCAGCTCATCCAGTACGCAGGCGACCGCATCTACCGTCGCGTCAAGTAGCGCAGACGCTGGTTTCGCCGACCACCCATTCACACGCACGTCGCACGCCTCGTCGCCCCACTCGGCCACGAACGCGAGTATGCCCGCACCGCGAAGGCGAAGTGCTGCGTGGACACCGAGAGCCTGCGCGGCGCGGTCGCCCTCCCCGAAGCCGCGCCGCCGCCCCAGCGCTCCTCCAGCAGGTCGGCCTGCCCCGCCACCTGCCGCGCGTAGCTCATGAACTCGACGCCGTCGGCCGTGAGCTCGGCCCCGCAGCCGGAGCGCCGAAAGAGCCGCACGCATGCGGGCGTGTGCCCTTATGCTATCAACCCGCACCCATAGGCGCCCGCATGGTGGCACGGCACGCGCCCGCGCGGCAAATGCGGGGGCAGAAACGAAACGGGCCCCGCCAAGACGGCGGGGCCCGAAGGCAAGACGCGCGAAGACGACGGCCTACTGGTACTCGGCCACGTCAATCCAGCTGCGGAGGAACTCCTCCTCGCGCCCGTCGCGGTGACGGGCAAGCTCGCTGGCGGCGACGATGCTCGTCCAGCGACGCACCACCTGCAGCGGCATGTCGGCCATCTTGCAGAAGAGCAGCAGGTACCGGTCGGCCAGGCCAAGGTCCTCGAGCGCAAACAGCAGGTAGGTCATGGCCGCGTCTGCCGCCGGCGAGCCCTGCGTGGCGTGCGCCCAGTCGCAGACGTAGAGCAGTCCGTCGTCGCCCACGATGACGTTCGTCGGGTTGAAGTCGCCGTGGCAGACCTTGTTCTCGGCCGCCATGCCGTCGAGCCTGATGAGCAGCTCGTAGCGCGTGGTGGCGTCAATCTCGGTGAGCCCGTTGATCATGCGAGCGTACTTGTCGCGCTGACGGTTGAGCAGCGGCGCGGTGTGTCCGTTGACCTCGAGCTGCAGGCGCACGAACTGCTCGAGGTAGGCGTCGGCGTTCTTCTTGGTGTCGGCCTTCATACGCGCGGCGAGCGTCTCGCCGGGCACCTTCTCGGTCGCGAGCGCCCAGCCCTCCTCGCACTTCGAGACCTCGAGGATCTTGGGCACGCGGATGCCCGTCTCCTGGATGCGCGCCAGGTTGAGCGCCTCGTTGAAGACGTCGCTCTCGGGCTTGGAGACGTTGAAGACCTTGACGATGCGGTCGCCGCAGTCGTACACGACCTTGTTGCCGCGCTTGACCAGCTCGACCTTGCTCTCGGGAAGCTCCATGGCTCTCTCCCCTCCCTAGGGGTTTGGTTTGTGTCACTGTACGCCGCACTGCCCGTGGCAAGACTCACGGCCGCAAAGGCGTCGGCGGCCGTCACCACGCGTCGGTATGCGGACGGGACAAGGCGGGGCCGGCACGCACCGGCCCCGGACCGCTTCGCTAGTCCTCGTAGCTCTTCGGCTCGCGACCGTAGTAGGCGTCGAGGTAGAGCTCCTTGATCTCGCTCATGAGCGGGTAGCGCGGGTTGGCCGGCGTGCACTGGTCGTTGAACGCGTTCTCCGTCATCTCGTCGAGCGTGTCGAGGAAGCACTTCTCGTCCACGCCGTACTCGGCGATGGTCTTCTTGGCGCCGCAGTGGGCCTTGAGCTCCTCGATCTTGTCGACGAACTTCTCGAAGACCTCGTGGTCGTCCTTGCCGGTGACGCCGCAGAAGCGGGCGGCCTCGGCGTAGCGGGCGAGCGTGTGAGGATAGGCGTACTGCGGGAAGGTGCCCATCTTGGTGGGACGCTCGGCGGCGTTGTAGCGCATGACGCGCGTGAGGATGACGGCGTTGGCCAGGCCATGCGGGATGTGGTGGTAGGCGCCGAGCTTGTGGGCCATCGAGTGGTTGAGACCGAGGAAGGCGTTGGCGAAGGCCATGCCGGCGAGGCAGGAGGCGTTGGCCATGCGCTCGCGGGCCTCGGGGTCGGCGGCGCCCTTGTCGTAGGCGCGCGGCAGGTACTCGAAGACGAGCTTCATGGCCTTGAGCGCCATGGAGTCGCTCCAGTCGCTCGCCATGACCGAGACGTAGGCCTCGAGGGCGTGCGTGAGGACGTCGAGGCCGGAGGCGGAGGTAAGGCCCTTGGGCTGTGAGTCCATGTTGTTGGCGTCGACGATGGCCATGTTAGGCAGGAGGGCGTAGTCGGCGAGCGGCCACTTGATGCCCGTCTCGGCGTCGGTGATGACGGAGAACGGCGTGCACTCGGAGCCGGTGCCGGAGGACGTGGGGATGGCGACGAAGTAGGCCTTGGAACCCATCTCCGGGTAGGTGTAGACCCTCTTGCGGATGTCCATGAAGTCCATGGCCATGTCCTCGAAGTTGGCCTCGGGGTGCTCGTAGAGGACCCACATGATCTTGCCGGCGTCCATCGCCGAGCCGCCACCGAAGGCGATGATCACGTCGGGCTCGAAGCTCGAGAGAATCTTGGCGCCCTCGCGCGCGCACTGCAGCGTGGGGTCAGGGGCAACGTCCCAGAAGCAGGCGTGCTCGATGCCCAGCTCGTCGAGCTTCTGCTCGATCGGCTTGATGTAGCCGTTCTTGAACAGGAACTGGTCGGTGACGATGAAGGCGCGCTTCTTGTGCATGACAGAGCCCAGCTCGTCGAGCGCCACCGGCTGGCAGCCCCTCTTGAAGTAGACCTTCTCGGGTGCGCGGAACCAGAGCATGTTCTCCCGCCTCTCAGCGACCGTCTTGTAGTTGAGCAGGTGCTTGGGGCCCACGTTCTCGGAGACGGAGTTGCCGCCCCACGAGCCGCAGCCGAGCGTGAGCGACGGGGCCATCTTGAAGTTGTAGAGGTCACCGATGCCGCCCTGGGAGCTGGGGGTGTTGATGAGGATACGGCACGTCTTCATGGCCTCGGCGTGCCTGGCCATCTTCTCCTTCTCGGTGGTGGCCACGTAGAGCGAGCTCGTGTGGCCGGGGCCGCCGTCCATGACGAGGTGCTCGGCCTTGTCGATGGCCTCGTCGAAGGTCTTGGCCTTGTACATGGCCAGCACCGGCGAGAGCTTTTCGTGCGCCATCTCCTCGGCGGGGTCGGTGCTCGTGACCTCGCCGATGAGGATCTTGGTCTTCTTGGGCACCTCCACGCCGGCGATCTTGGCGATGGTGTAGGCGCTCTGGCCCACGATCTTGGCGTTGACCGAGCCGTTGATGATGACGGTCTTGCGGACACGGTCGAGCTCGGCGCCCTTGAGGAAGTAGCAGCCACGGGCCTTGAACTCGGCCTTCACGGCGTCGTAGACGTCGGCGAGCACGGTCACGGACTGCTCGGAGGCGCAGATCATGCCATTGTCGAAGGTCTTGGAGTGGATGATCGAGTTGACGGCGAGCTTGATGTCGGCCGTGGAGTCGATGATCGCGGGGGTGTTGCCGGCGCCCACGCCGAGGGCGGGCTTGCCGGAGGAGTAGGCCGCCTTGACCATGCCGGGGCCACCCGTGGCGAGGATGATGTCGGCCGAGCGCATGAGCTCGTTGGTGAGCTCGAGCGAGGGCTGGGCGATCCAGTCGATGATGCCCTCGGGGGCGCCTGCCGCCACGGCGGCGTCGCGGATGATGCGCGCGGCGTCGATGGTGCACTTCTTGGCGCGCGGGTGCGGGCTGATCATGATGGCGTTGCGGGTCTTGAGGCAGATGAGGCACTTGAAGATGGCCGTCGAGGTTGGGTTGGTGGTGGGGATGACCGCCGCAACGACGCCGTAGGGCTCGGCGATGCGCTTGTAGCCGAACTCCGGGTCGTCCTCGACCACGCCGCAGGTCTTCATGTTCTTGTACTTGTTGTAGATGTACTCGGCGGCGTAGTGGTTCTTGATGACCTTGTCCTCGACGATGCCCATGCCCGTCTCGGCCACGGCGTCCTTGGCAAGCGGGATGCGCGCCTTGTTGGCCGCGATGGCCGCCGCGTGGAAGATCTTGTCCACCTGCTCCTGCGAGAATGTGGCGAACTCGGCCTGCGCCTTGCGCATGGCCTGGAGCCGCGAGGTCAGCGCGTCGAGGCTGTCGATGACCTTTTCCGCCTTTGCCATTACTACCTCCAGAGATGTAGTGCGACGCGGGTGCGTCGCAGCTTGACCGATCGTTGACGCCGAGGCGCCTCCGGACGGCGACTTGCATAAACCGTCGGTACTTCGTGTCCCATAGTATGCGGTGGAGATGGCCCACGGCACCTGGCTCCGGTAAGCGGTCGGGGCACCTAGCTGCGGTTGTATAGCGTTCTCTAGACAAGACCTTACCTCTTTGAGAGCAAGTTGACTAGAGAACCATGAGCAGGAAACAAGCTCTTTGCATAGCACTGGTATCGGTTTGGATATTCGAGGAGGTATGGAGTCGTATCGTGTATATGATTCCGAGGGCTTGGGCAAATCCGGCGAACGGTAGGTCGAAGGCCGTGGGCGTCTGTTGTCCGCATGACCGCGGGCGGCGGGAAGCGCCACGTACGAGCGGGCCTATACTTTCCTCGAACCACCCGGAGCGGTTCGGCCGCGGGCCGCGATTCTGTCCCCAAAGGGAGGCGCCCTTGTTCGAGCCAACCGTCACCTACTCGCCCAACCCGAAGCGCTACGAGCATATGGAGTACGCACCTTGCGGCACCTCCGGCCTCAAGCTCCCCCGCATCTCGCTCGGCATGTGGCACAACTTCGGCGACATCACGCCGTGGGACCAGATGCGCTCCATCGTCTTCGCCGCCTTCGACAACGGCGTCACGCACTTCGACCTCGCCAACAACTACGGACCTGAGCCGGGGGCTGCCGAGCGCAACTGCGCCAGGCTCATCCACGCGTACTTCCGCGCCCACCGAGACGAGCTGATCGTCTCCACCAAGGCGGGATACGAGATGTGGCCCGGCCCCTACGGCGACCACGGGAGCCGCAAGTACCTGCTCGCCTCGCTCGACCAGAGCCTCGAGCGGCTCGGCCTCGACTACGTGGACATCTTCTACCACCACCGCCCCGACCCCGAGACGCCGCTCGAGGAGACGATGGGCGCGCTCGCCCAGGCCGTACGAAGCGGCAAGGCGCTCTATGTCGGGCTCTCCAACTACAACGGGGCGCAGCTCGAGGACGCGACGAAGGTGCTCTCCGAGATGCACGTGCCCTTCGTCATCAACCAGAACCGCTACAGCATCCTCGACCGCACGGTCGAGGGCAACGGGCTGCTCGAGGCCACAGCGCGTCTCGGCAAGGGGCTCATCTGTTTCTCGCCGCTTGCCAAGGGCCTGCTCACCAACCGCTACCTCGACGGCATCCCCGTCGACTCGCGCGCCGCGCACGACCCCCGCTTCCTGCACGCGACGGACGTGGAGCGCACACACGGCACCATCGTGCGTCTGAACGAGATCGCGCGGCAGCGCGGGCAGTCGCTCGCCGAGATGGCCGTCGCCTGGCTTCTTGCGCACGACGCCGTGACGAGCGTGCTCGTGGGCGCCTCCAAGCCCGAGCAGATCGTCGACAACGTTCACGCGCTCGAGAACACGACGTTCACGGCCGACGAGCTCGCTCTCATCGACGACGTCACCCGCAAGTAGCGCGCCGCCACACCACACGCGGCCAACCCAGCGCCGCCGTCACGCCGCATCGTCGTCGTGGTGGCGGCGCTGGGTTGGCGTACGTTGCCCAATAACGCCGTAGCTCGCTGACACGTACGCACGCGCACAAAGAAAGGGCGCCGACGTTGCCGCCGACACCCTTCCGGAAGGGGGGATCGCCCGCGCCGTGGGTGCGGCCGGACGCTCGCGGCGCCCGACACTCCCCCACGGGTTGGCTACTTCTTCTGCACGTACTTGAGGCAGTCGAGCGTGACGGCGACCACGATGATGATGCCGGAGAACACGAACTGCAGGTTGGTGTCGATGCCGAGAATCGTGAGCGAGTAGGTCAGCGCGGTGAAGATGAGCACGCCGATCGTGACGCCCGAAATCTTGCCGATGCCGCCGGTGAACGACACGCCGCCGACGACGCAGGCCGCGATGGCGTCGGTCTCCCAGCCCTGGCCGTAGGCGGCCGAGCCGGAGCCCATCATGCGGATGCACTCAAGCCAGGAACCAAATCCGTACAGGATGCCGGCGAGGATGAACACGCCGATGGAGACGGCAAAGACGTTGATGCCGGAGACGCTCGCAGCCTCGGGGTTGCCGCCCACGGCGTACATGTTCTTGCCGAACGTGGTCTTGTTCCAGATGAACCAGACGATGACGATCGCGGCGATGGCCCAGAGGATGATCGTCGGGAAGGTGCCGATCTTCGGAATGACCATGTTGGGGATCGAGGAGTCGATGGCGCCGAAGGAGACGCCCTTGGTGGCGTAGGTCACGAGGCCGAAGATGATGAGCATGTTGGCCATCGTCGAGATGAACCAGTGCATCTTGAAGCGCGCGGTGAAGAAGCCCGCAATCGCCGAGAACAGCGTGCAGAGGGCGATGTTCACGATGAGGGCGAGGATCACGCGGACGGGTACGGCCATGGTGGAGAAGTCAAAGGCCACGCCGAAGATGGTGCCGGTGTTGGGGCCCAGGTGCATGATCGCCGTCGAGACAACCATGCACATGCCGACCATACGACCAATGGAGAGGTCGGTACCGGTCTGGAGGATCAGGCCGGCGACGCCGAGCGCCAGGAAGATGCGCGGCGAGGCCTGCTGCAGAATGTTGAGGACGTTCTGCGTGGTGAGCAGCGAGGTGCCCTTGACCGCCGGGGTGATGGCGCAGAGCGCGGCAAACACGCACAGAATGGCGATGTAGAGGCCGTTGTTCAGCAGGAACGTGCGCGTGTTGAACGTGTAGCGGTAGTTCTCCCACTTCTGCGCCAGGCTCTCGCCGGGGGTGAACTTCGACATGCGGAGCAGGTCGATGAGGTGGTAGCGATGCACGAACGCCTCGTGCTCGCGGTCCTTGATGCGCTGGATCTCCTGCTGGTAGGTCACCTTGGCGTCGAACTGCTTGTTCTTGTAGACGTAGTTCTCTTCCTTGACCTCGGCCGAGTCGGAGATGCCGGAAAGGTTCTTCTGGTGCTCCTTCTCAAGCTGGGCGAGGTGCTTCTGATAGTCCACCTTGGCCTGCTCGCGCTCGGCCACGCAGCTCGCCTTGACGGCGTTCAGGTAGTCGGTGTCGAAGTGGGCCTTGAGGTAGTTCTCGGCGTCGGCGATGAGCTTGTCCACCTCGGGCTTATTGACGCTCTCGACCTTCTTTGCCTTTTCGACCTCGGCCTTGTAGCCGTCGATGAGCCGGGCCTGCTCGTCCTTGGAGAGCAGGCGGTCGGTCTTGGCCGCGTCGATGTTGCCCTGGAGCTGCACGACCTTGGTGGTGCCATCGGCGCGCAGGGCGTCTACCTTCTGCTGGATGGCGCCCACGTACTCGTCAATAGGCTTGAGAAGCTGCGCCTCCTGGTCCAGCGTTAGGATTTTTCCAGATGCTGCCATGTGTTCCATCCCCTTCTTACAAGTACTTGGCGCTCAGGCGCAGAAGCTCTTCCTGGTTCGTCTCCTTGGTGTTGACGATGCCGGAAAGCCTGCCATTGGACATGACGCCGATACGGTTGGTGATGCCGAGGATCTCGGGCATCTCCGAGGAGACGACGATGACCGTGGTGCCCCGCTTGGCCATGTCGATGATGAGCTCGTAGATCTCGTACTTGGCGCCGACGTCGATGCCGCGCGTCGGCTCGTCCATGAGGAAAACCTGCGGGTAGCGCTCGAGCCACTTTCCGAAGATGACCTTCTGCTGGTTGCCGCCCGAGAGGCTCGCGATGAGGTCCTCGGGGCCCATGCACTTGGTGCGCATGGTCTTGAGCTCCTTGTTGGTGGCCGTGGTCATCTTCGGGTCAGACAGGGCGACGCCGCTCTTGTACTTGTTGAGGTTGGCAATCGTGGTGTTGAACGTCAGGTTGCCCTTGAGGAAGAGGCCGTTGGCCTTGCGTTCCTCGGTGATGAGGGCAAAGCCGTAGTCCATGGCCTCGCGCGCGGACTTGAAGCTCATGAGGTGGTCGCGGAAGTAGATGCGGCCGGCCGCGCGCGTGCGGATGCCGAAGATCGTCTCGAGCAGCTCGGTACGACCGGCGCCCACGAGGCCGTAGAGGCCGAAGATCTCGCCCTTGCGGACGTCGAAGGTGATGTCCTGCAGGTGCGGGGCGTACTTGGTCGACAGGTGCTGGATCGACAGGATCGTGTCACCGGGATGGTTGTCCACCGGCGGGAAGCGGTTGTCGAGCGAACGGCCGACCATGGCGGCGATGAGCTCGTTCATGTTCGTGTCGCTCGTGGGCTTCGTCATGACGAGGTTGCCGTCGCGCAGCACCGAGACGTCGTCGCAGATCTCGAAGATCTCGTCCATCTTGTGCGAGATGTAGACGAGGGCGATGCCCTGCTCCTTGAGCATGCGCATCATCTTGAAGAGCTTGTCGACCTCCTGGGCCATGAGCGAGGAGGTGGGCTCGTCGAGGACGATGACCTTGGCGTTGTAGGAGATGGCCTTGGCGATCTCGCACATCTGGCGCTGCGAGACCGACATGTTCTTCATGGGCTGCGTGAGGTTCACCGTCATACCGAGCTTGCGGAAGAGGTCCGCGGCCTCCTTGCGCATGCGGCCCTCGTCGATGACGCCCATGCCGTTGACCGGGTATCGGCCAAGGTAGAGGTTATCCACGACGCTGCGCTCGAGACACTGGTTGAGCTCCTGGTGCACCATGGCCACGCCGTTCTCAAGCGCGTCCTTGGGGCCGGAGAAGTTGACCTCCTTGCCGTCCAGGAAGATCGAGCCCTCGTCCTTCTGATAGCTGCCGAAGAGGCACTTCATCATCGTGGACTTGCCGGCGCCGTTCTCGCCCATGAGCCCCATGACGGTACCGCGGCGGACATCGAGGTTGATGTGATCGAGCACGCGGTTGCGCCCGAAGGTCTTGCTCATACCCCGGATGGAAAGGACGACATCGTCTTGCTTGTCTGACATGTATTCACCCCTCGATTTCCTCGAAGTTCTTGCGGGGCCGCGCTCTGGGCGACCACACTGGAAGGGCTCGGGCGCAAGGCCGCGCGGCTCCGTTTGAAAGACGGCCCCAACGCACAAAGCCGAGGGGGAGGAATCTCGCCTCCCCCTCGTGCCTCACGCCAGTCGAGCCGGGAGCCTCAAACTCTTAGGAGTTGAGGATCTGGGTGTAGGAGGCACCGTCGTCGGTCTTGACCATGTTGATGGCGAAGGCGTCGTAGTCGCCCGGGTTGGTGAGCTTGTTGGTGACGGAGGACTCGTTCTGGCCGTCGCCGTCGACGTAGGAGACGTCGAGGTTAAGCAGCTTGTCGTACTTCTGGAGCAGCGGCTTGTACGTGGAGGACAGGAAGTTGTCGGCGGAGTTGTAGGTGTTCAGCCAGACCTTCTTCTTGGGGCTCTTGGACTCGTCGAGCTGGCCCTGGGCGTCCTTGTAGAGCGCCGTGGCGTCGATGAAGTCCTTGTAGTTGTCGGCCGTGACCTCGAGGTTCATCGCGTAGTAGGAGCGATCCTCCTCGCTGTACTTGTAGTCGTCGGACGACAGCTTGTTGCCGGCGTCGTCGGCCGAGGAGATGCCCGTGTTGATGTCCACGCCGTCGATGGCGTTGCGCAGCAGACGGAGCGTGAGGTAGGCCTGGACGGCGGGGTTCTGGGAGATGGTTCCGCCGTAGCCCTGGCCGATGGCCTCGACCGCGTCGGCGTTGGCGTCGTAGCCGAAGGTCGGGACCTTGTTCTCCTTGGACCAGGCGTTGAACATGGCCATGCCCATGCCGTCGTTGTTGGAGACGATGATGTCGATCTGCCCGCCGAAGGAAGCGGCCCAGGTGCCGATGGCGTTACCGGCCGTGGGGGCGTCCCAGGTGGCGCCGGCCTGCGTCTTCATCTCCTGCGAGGCGAGCTCGCGAATGGTGAAGGTCTTGCCGTCGACCTCGATCTTGCCGTCCTGGACGAGCGAGGAGGTGCCGTCGGTGTTGGTGCCCACGGCGTCGGAGACGATGTTGCCGTCCTTCTCGACGGCCGTGCCGAGCGCCTTGCGGCAGCCGCGCGTACGGGCGATGGAGTCGTTGTGGCCCACGTCGCCGATGGCGAGGACGTAGCCGATGATGCCGTCGCCGTTGCGGTCGATCTCGGCGGCGTGCGCCTTGATGTAGTCGACGACCATCTGGCCCTCGAGCTCGCCGCCCTGGTTGGCGTCAAAGCCGACGTAGTAGGTGTTGGCGTTGAACTGCAGGGTCGCCTTGTCGAGCTCACCCGTGGAGGAGTTGGACGGCTGGCGGTTGTAGAAGACGACCGGCTTGTCCTTGTTGGCAACGGCGGAGCCACCGGCAGAACCGGTGGACGCGGTGTCCCCGCCACCACCGCAGCCGGCGAGGCCAAGGCCTGCGACGACGGCACCGACGCCGGCGAACTGAAGGAACTGACGACGCGACATGCTCATGGGGTTTCTCCCTTCCCTCAGGTCGCCTCATTGCGACCTGATTTCGAACTGTGGTCATCTTATGCGGGCAGGGTTCTAAAACGTACGGAGATTGTTAACGTACTCACGAACGGTCACTTACGACCGGTGGACGGTAAATCGAAGACATTTGCGCGTGCCGAGAAACATAAGCGGCCCCACCCGAATGGGTGAGGCCGCATACATACCCGTAAGGTAATGCTCCCTGCTACGCCGAACGCCGACGCGTGACGGTGGTCCGCTTCACGAGCTCGCCGGGGATGCGTATGGCCTCGACGGGGCCACCGTGCACCGCCCGGTCAAAGAGCACCCGACCGCGCTCGCGCATGTCGAAACGCACGGTGGTGAGCTCGTTGTGGGGCACGAGGCCCTCGAGTGAGTCGTCGACCCCCATGACGCTCACATCCTCGGGCACGCGAATGCCGTGGTCGCGCAGGGCCGCGATGACGCCAAGCGCCATCTGGTCGTTGGCAACGTACACAGCCGTCATCTCGTGGTCGCGGGCGGCAAGGCGAGCCCCAGCAAAGTAGCCGCTGTCGGCGCTCCAGTCGCCGCGCAGGGGCTCCGCGGGCTCGATACCGGCCTTCACGAGCTCGTCGTACCAGCCCGCCTCGCGAAACGCGGAGTGCGAGTGGTACGTGGGGCCTCCCACGAAGCGGATCTGCTCGTGACCGAGGGCCCGCAGGTAGTTCATGGCCAGCACCGAGCAGCCGTACTGGTCGGACTCGACGGTGGTGCAGCGCGGGTGCGCGTACATGGTCATGAGCACGGTGTTGAGGCCGGGCAGGGGCGTGAACCGCTCGAAGTCCTCCGGCAGGATGCCGAGGTTGACGATGGCGCCGTCCACGGGAAGCTCTCCGAGCCGCCTCGTGGCGTGCGTCACCGAATAGGGTGACTGCTCGGGCCCCATCTCGACCATGGTGACGGCATAGCCTTGCTCGCGCGCGGCGATGACCACGCCCTCGAGCGTTGACAGGTTGCCGGCCAAGGTGATGTCGAACGTGCAGAGCCCCACCGAGCGATACTGCCCCTCGCGCAGCGACCTTCCGGCGAAGTTGGGCCTGAAGCCCAGCTTCTTGATGGCATCGTTGACCTTCTCGCGAGTGGCGTCGCTCACGTTGGGCTGCCCGTTCACGACGCGCGAGACGGTCTGCTGGGAGACCCCCGCCTCGCGCGCCACGTCGGCCATGGATGCCGAACAGGACATGTTAGAGCACCTCAAGGAAGCGCATCTGGGCTGCCCGGCCCGCGTCGTCCCACTTGAATACGCCCGCGTCCTCAAGGACGTGGCCAAAGACGTGGCCCACCTCCTCACGGATGACGCCCTCGGCGTTGGCAGCGTCGAGCTCCGGGTGACGCTTGGCCACCTCCCGCGCCCATGCGGCATGCGCCGCACTCCTCGGGTCGCACTCGAGCTCGTCAAGCTTGCCTGAGAGCAGGTGCTCGCGCACGGCCCCAAGCTCGTCCACGAGGCGAGCCGGCAGGATGGCGAGGCCCATGACCTCGATGAGGCCGATGTTCTCCTTCTTGATGTGGTGCCACTGCGCGTGCGGGTGAAAGTCGCCGAGCGGGTTGGCCTCGCTCGTGACGTTGCAGCGCAGCGCAAGGTAGGCCTCGTAGCCGCCCTCGAGCGCCTCCCCGCCGCTCTCCCCCCTGCCGCTCGCGCGCCGGATGACGGGCGTCACCGTGTTGTGGGGCGTGCCGTCAGTGTCGTGAGCGCGCACGCCAACGGACTCGTCGGAGTAGCCGCGCCACGCGTCGATGACGTGCACGCAGGCGCTCAGCAGCTTGTCCCTGTCGAAGCTCCTCAAACGCAGCACGCTCATGGGCCAGAAGAGCACCTCGCCGGTGACCTCGGGAAAGCCCGCCATGGAGAAGCGCGTCGCGGTCTGGGCCCTCATCATGGGAAACTCGTGGTTGCCGCCCTGGAAGTGGTCGTGGGAAAGGATCGAGCCGCCCACGATGGGTAGGTCGGCGTTGGAGCCGATGAAGTACTGCGGCAGCAGGTCGACGAAGTCGAGCAGGGCAGTCAGGCTCGCACGGTCGATGTGCATGGGCCTGTGGTGCGCGCTCATGACGATGCAGTGCTCGTTGAAGTAGGCGTAGGGGCTGTACTGCAGGCCGTAGCGCTCAGCGTCGAGCGTGACGGGCACGATGCGCAGGTTCTGACGCGCGGGATGCGCCCCACCCGCGGCCGCGGCAGAGCGGCCGGGATAGCCCTCGTTCTCGATGCAGAGCTGGCAGGCGGGGTACTTCTCGCCCGTATCCTTGGCCTTGCCGGCGGCGGCGATGTCGCGCGGGTCCTTCTCGGGCTTGGAGCGGTTGATCGTGATCTCCAGGTCGCCCCAGCGCGTGGGCGTGTCCCAGGCTATGTTGCGCGCGATGGCGGCGCGGCGCACGTAGCCCACGTCGCAGCACATGCGATAGAAGCGGTCGGTCGCGGCCTTGGGAGAGGCAGCCCGGTCATCCTCGAAGCGCCGAACGACCTCGGAGGGACGCGGGGTAAGCAGGCCCATGATGCGCATGGAGACGCGGTCGCGACCACTCTGCGTGTCCTCGGCCGACCCGTTGGCAACGGCCGACTCGGCCAGACGGGCAAGGACGTCCTCAAGCGGGTAGGACGTGACGTCGAACTCAGCGTCGTCCGCACGTTCGACGGCGTCATCGAGCACCCAGGCGTCACCCGGGCCGGGGCCGGTGGCCCCTATGGCCTCGAGGATGGCGTTATAGGCCCAGACGCGATCCTCGCGGCCGATGAGGGCATCGTCGACCGCGTAGTCGACGAGCGACCTGATGTCCTCGCCTACAGCCATGCGGCACGCGCCCCCTCGTCGGAGATGTGGTAGTGACGGCAGCTGCCCTCGCCCAGCCAGGCGTCCATCTGGGAGATGAATCCGTCGACGGCGGCGGTGGGAACGAAGCACTGGATGGAGCCGCCGAAGCCACCCCCGTGGATGCGAATGGCGCCCCGGCCGTCGAGGATGTGCTCGGCCATGCCGAGGGCCGCCATGGCGGGCTGGAAGTCTCCGCCCGTAGAGACGTTCTGTAAGAACATGCCCGAGGAGGCGCCGGACTCGCGCGTCAGGCGCAGGAAGGCCTCGATGTCATGGGCGTTGAGCGCGTCCCAGCGACGGTCGACCAGGTCGTTCTCGTACCAGTAGTGGATGGCGCGCACGAGGGCGCGGTCGCCGAGCTTCTTGCGAACCTCGGGCAGCTTGGCGTCGAAGTCGGCGGGGTCGACCTCGCAAAGGCGCGCCTTGCCGAACTCGTGGGCAACGGCCTGCATCTCGACGGGCACGGCGGCGTAATCGTCGGTGAAGGGCGCGTGGTCGCAGCCCACGTCCACGAGCACGAGACCATAGCCTGCGGCGTCAAAATCGAAGTCGAGCTTGGCGGTCTTGGGCTCCGTCTGCTCGAAGTCCATGAAGGCGAGGCCTCCCATGCAGACCGAAAGCTGGTCCATAAGGCCGCAGGGCTTGCCGAAGTAGTCGCGCTCGGCCGCCTGGCTCATCTGGGCGAGCCTGACCGGGCTCACGGGCCCCTCGCCGCCCTCCCAGAGCGCCTCCATCACGCGCCCGTACAGCGCCTCGACAGCTGCCGAGGAGGACAGGCCGCCACCGGCGGGAATGGTGCTCGTGGAGGCAAGGTCAAAGCCCGCAGGCACACGCCCTGTTGCCGCCATGCCCGCTGCCATGCCACGCACGATGCCCGAGGAGCTGACGCGCTCGTCCTTGCGCGGCTCCAGCGAGTCGAGCGTGACCTCGAACGGCGGAAACGCCGCGTCTATCACGCGGACGACGTTGGTGCCGTTGGGAACGGCGATGCCCGCGACCGAGACGTCGAGCGCCCCGGCGACGACGTGGCCGCCCTCGTGGTCGGTGTGGTTGCCGGCGATTTCCGAGCGACCAGGGGCAACCGCCACCAGGGCGCGCCTGTCGCCGATCTCGCCGAACTGACGCTCAAACAGGCTCTTGACCTCGTCTATGCGAGCGGTTTCGATCCCAATTTCATGCTGCGTCATGAGTTGGCCCCCTCCTCCACATGCCCATGCGGATACGGATTGAATGTTAACGTTTAACACGCCTTGAAACCTAAAACTCTCCCCCCACCGTCATGACGTGGTTACCGAACGGTGGAGAAGCGATACGTGATGGTTGACTCAAACGGATGCCCCAGCTCGCACGTGGGCTGCGGCCACGCCGGATGGTGGGCGCAGTCCGGGTAGAACTCCGGCTCGACCGCAAACCCCGAGCGCGGCCCGTAAGAGGCGCCGTCCTTGGCGTTTTTGTCGCCGAGCCAGTTGCCGGTGTAGAGCTGGACTCCCGGATCGGTGACGGCAACATCGAGTACGCGTCCGCTGAGCGGATCCTCGGCGTGAAGCACCTGCCGGGGCGCACCGCCACTGACGTAGTCATCAACGCAGAAGCAATGGTCGTAGCCGCGAGCGCGCTGAATCTGCACGTCATCGGCCTCGACACGCTCGCCGAGTGCGTGGGGCTCGAGGAAGTCGAACGGCGTGCCCGCGACCGGCGCAAGCTCGCCCGTCGGGATCGACGTCTCGTCGATAGGAACGTAACGGCTCGCGAAGATGCGCACGAGCTGGCCGTCAACCGGGCCGGACGCATGCCCCGCAAGGTTGAAGTAGGCATGGTTGGTGACGTTCACGAAGGTTGGCGCGTCCGTCGCGACGCGATACGTGAGCGTAAGGGTGCCGCTGGCGGCAAGTGAGTACGTTGCCATGAAGCGCCGGTTTCCCGGCAGGCCCAGCTCCCCGTCTGCAAGCTCGCACGCAAGCGAAATCGAAGGACTACCCGCCTCGCCGTCTTCGGCGTGCTCGAGCGTCCAGAGCCGCTTGTGCAGGCCATGGGTAAGGCTGGTGTGGAGGTTGTTCTTGCCGTGCTCGTTCTTCTCGAGCTGGTAGTTGGCCCCGTTGACCACAACCGAGGCGTCGGCGGTACGGTTGGCCACAGGCCCGATCGTGGCCCCGAAGCAGGCGCCGTTCTCCCCTGCGTAGTCTATGAGACGGGAGAACCCGAGCACGACGTCGGCACGGTCGCCGTTACGGTCGGGGACGTCGACGCCCAGGAGGGTGGCCCCAAAGTCGCTCACCCGCACACGGACGCCACCTGCGGACAGCTGGTAGACGTGCGCCTCATGCCCGTCCTCGAGCACACCAAAGCTGGTCGTCTCGATCATCTCTGCCCCTTCTGCTCGTATCTGCACCGCCGTACCCGTCTCGAACCCTGCGAGTTGAAACGGGCACAGTACCATCAGTACATGTTAACGTACTCACAATGAGTAACAGGGACAGGCGTGTCGACGGTTCACCAACGGTCGCATTGGAGCGCTAAGCGGTAGAGACGCGTCTTGGGAACGGGAGTCAGAGCATACGAATCGCCCGGAGTCAGGCAGACGCTAGCAGCCGTCCCCGAGCTCGACCTCCAGCCGAAGCACGGCCGCACGGGCGTCCGTCGCGTCCGTGAAGTCGAGCGCGTGCGGCTCACCCTTCGTGGTGCGATAGGTCACGATGGGGCCAAACCCGCCCTCGAGCGTGCACGACGCACGGGCAAAGAGCGCGTCCTCGCGCAGCCCCGGATAGCGCACCTCGGCAACGGCGGGGTGGCAGGCAAGATAGCTGGCCACTACCTGGGCCACGTCCGAGGACGTACGCCAGCGCGCGGGATCGAGGCGGCGCTCGAGCTTCTTGAGATCTTCGAGACTGGGCATACGCTCCCCTTGTCGTGGTTACATGGCAAACGGCTCGTAGTAGAGGTCGTCAGCGCTTACGCCACGACCCAGCAGAAACGAGCGCCAGGCGCGCCGCGTCGGGCAGGGCCCGGCAATGAGGTAGACCGCGCCGGGGGCCATGGATGCGGCGACCCCGTCCTCCGAACGCCTACTTCCCGCCTTGAGCACAAGACGAAGATTGGAGTGGCTGGCCGCGAGCTCGCGCAGCGAATCCGCGTAGACCATGTCACGCTCGCTCCGGGCACCGTAGAGGAAGGCAACCGAGCGACCGGTATCCACATAGGCGGCAAGGAAGTGCCGGGGCACCGCGAACAGAGCGACGGCCCACAGCAGGGCGGGCTGACGTGCGGGACGATGAACCATGGGAGATACCTTCTCGTAAGGTAGTCTGAGCGGCGGTCTGTGCAAAGCGCCCCCAGGCTCGCGCATGAGCCCAGGGGCGCTTGTGGCGTCATATGAACGAAGCGGGGCGAAGCAACCTAAGCCCTAGCGGCGCTCGGCAATCTCGGCCGTCACGTCGGCAATGAAGTCGGCAAGGTCGCGCTGGACCGTCTCGTTGGAACGGTCGCGGACGGAGATGTTGCCGGCCTCGGCCTCCTTCTCGCCGATGATCAGCATGTACGGCACGCGGTCGATGGAGCGGGCCTCGCGGATCTTGTAGCCGATCTTCTCGTCGCGGTCGTCCACCTTGACGCGGACCTTGGCGTCGCGGAGCTTCGCGGCGACCTCGTTGGCATACTCGCGGGTCTTCTCGGAGACGGGAAGCACCTTGACCTGCAGCGGCGAGAGCCACGTGGGGAACTTGCCCGCGTACTCCTCGGTAAGCATGCCAATGAAGCGCTCGAAGGAGCCAAAGCCCGCGCGGTGAATCATGATGGGCTGCTTCTTGGAGCCGTCGGCGTCGGTGTACTCGAGCTGGAAGTTGTGCGGCAGCTGGAAGTCGAGCTGGATGGTGCCGCACTGCCAGGTACGGCCGAGGCAGTCCTGCAGGTGGAAGTCGATCTTGGGGCCGTAGAAGGCGCCGTCGCCCTCGTTGACGGTGTACTCGACGCCCATGGCCTCGAGCGCGGCCTTGAGGCCGGCCTCGGCGTTGGCCCAGTCCTCGTCGGAGCCCATGGAGTCATCGGGGCGCGTGGAGAGCTCGACGCGGTACGGGAAGCCAAACTGCGCGTAGTAGGCCGTGATGAGGTGCGCGACGTCCGTGACCTGCTCGGTGATCTGGTCAGGACGGATGAACAGGTGCGCGTCGTCCTGCTGGAACTGACGGACGCGGAAGAGGCCGTGGAGGGCGCCCTTGAGCTCGTGGCGGTGGTCGATGCCGGCCTCGGCGAGCTTGAGGGGCAGGTCACGGTAGCTGCGCGGCTTGTGCTTGTAGATGAGGCAGGCACCCGGGCAGTTCATCGGCTTGATGGCATAGTCCTCGTCGTCGATGACCGTGGTGTACATGTTCTCCTTGTAGTGCTCCCAGTGACCCGAGGTCTCCCAGAGCTTGCGGGAGAGGATGATCGGGGTCTGGACCTCCTGGTAGCCAAACTTGGCCTGCATCTCGTGCCAGTAGTCCATGAGGGAGTTCTTGACGACCATGCCGTTGGGGAGCCAGAACGGGAATCCCGGGCCGGCGTCGTCCATCATGAAGAGGTCCATCTCGCGGCCGATCTTGCGGTGGTCGCGACGGGCGGCCTCCTCGAGCATCTTGAGGTGCTCCTCCAGGGCCTCCTTCGAGCCGAACGCGATGCCGTTGATGCGCGTCAGCATCTTGTTGTCCTTGTCGCCCTTCCAGTAGGCGCCAGAGACACCGGTGAGCT
>UWSJ01000019.1 GCA_900549525.1 uncultured Coriobacteriaceae bacterium
GAGCCGCCCAACGGTTTTCAAGACCGCCGCATTCAACCGCTCTGCCACTCCTCCGGGTGCCGAATCGCGAAGCGGTGACGCGACGCAGCCCTGCTATCTTAGCGTATGTCAGATTGTCAAAGACTCGAGAGCGGCGGGCCTGCCGTCCGCGCCCGAGACCCAAGAGCGAGGGGCCGTGCGCCCCGGTGCAGGAGGCCCGATGAAGTACGACTGGACGACGGTCATGGACAGGCGCGGCAAGGACGCCATTGCCATCGACGGGCTGGGCCACGGCGGCTCAGCTCCCAGGCCCCCGCGCGAGGGTTTCGACGCCATCCCCATGTGGATCGCGGACATGAACTTCCCCACGGCCCCCTCCGCCACCGCCGCCATCATCGAGCGCGCGCAGCACCCGGCCTTTGGCTACTTCGCGCCCCGCGACGAGTACTTCGACGAGATCATCCGCTGGCAGCGCGACCGCAACGGCGTCCAGGGCCTCACGCGCGAGGCCATCGGGTACGAGAACGGCGTGCTGGGAGGCCTTGTCTCGACCCTGGAGTGCTTCACGCGGCCGGGCGACGCGGTGCTCGTCCACAGCCCCACCTACATCGGCTTCACCAAGAGCATCGAGAACATGGGCCGCCGCATCGTCCTGAGCCCCCTCGTGCTCGACAGTGACGGCGTATGGCGCATGGACTACGCGGACATGGAGGCCAAGCTCGCCGAGAACCGCATCCACGCCGCGGTGTTCTGCTCCCCGCACAACCCGACCGGCCGCGTGTGGGAGCGCGACGAGATCGAGCGCGCCATGGAGGTCTTCCGCGCTCACGACTGCGTGGTGGTCTCGGACGAGATCTGGAGCGACATCATCCTGCCTGGTCACCGCCACGTTCCCACGCAGAGCGTGAGCGACGACGCCCGCCTGCGCACCGTGGCTCTCTACGCCCCGTCAAAGACGTTCAACCTGGCGGGTCTCGTGGGCAGCTACCACGTCATCTACGACGAGTGCCTGCGCGACCGCGTGCAGGCGGCGGCGTCCAAGAGCCACTACAACACGATGAATGTGCTCTCGATGCACGCGCTCATCGGGGCCTATGCCGGAGACGGCCGCGCGTGGGTCGACGAGCTGTGGCAGGTCATCGACGGCAACGTGAGCTTTGCCTGCGACTACATCCGCGACCGGTTCGAGGGCGTGACGGTGCAGCGGCCCGAGGGCACCTACATGTTGTTCGTGGACTGCTCGGGCTGGCTCGCGGCGCACGGACGCACGCTTGACGAGCTCGAGGCTGCCGCCTGGGAGGTGGGCGTGGCCGCGCAGGACGGGCGCATGTTCCATGGGCCCAGCCACCTGCGCATGAACCTCGCGCTGCCCCTCTCGCGCGTGGAGGAGGCATTCGACCGCCTCGACCGTTACGTCTTCAACGCGTAGGGGGGCTTGCGTGGGCGAGATGGACGAGGCAGCCGAGATGGACGAGACTGCCGAGGTGGACGCAGCGGACGTGACGCAGGACGGCCGCCACGAGGCTTGCGACGTCGCCGAGACGTGCGTGACCGACGAGGACTACATGTGCCTGGCGCTTGCTGAGGCACGTGCTGCCGCCGAGGAGGGCGAGGTTCCCATCGGTGCCGTGGTGGTATGCGGCGGCGAGCGGGTGCGCGTTGGCGGGAGTGACGAGGCCCCGACCTGGGGCGTCCGCGGCGGTGAGGTGGTGGCGCGGGCGCACAACCGGCGCGAGACGGATCGCGACCCCTCGGCGCACGCGGAGTTCTCGGCGATGTGCGCGACCGCCCGCGTGCTCGACCGCTGGCGGCTCACGGGCTGTACCGTCTACGTGACGCTCGAGCCGTGCCTCATGTGCGCCGGGCTCATGGTGAACGCCCGTATCGACCGCTGCGTGTACGGGGCGACCGACCCCAAGGGCGGGGCCCTCGGCACGCTCTTTGACGTGAGCCATGACGAACGGCTCAACCACGAGTTCGAGGTGACCCCCGGCGTGCTGGCCGATGAGTGCGCGACCGAGCTCCGGACGTTCTTCCGTGCTCGGCGTAAGCGGCGCGCGGGCGAGATTTCCTAGTCGTCAGCCTTTGGAGCCGGTCGCCGGGCTGGCAAACGCGGGGTTGGCCGTGCGCACGTGGTCGGGGAAGGCGTCGCGGAGCCGCGCGAAGGCGGCGTGTACGTCGTCCGGAACGTCAACGTGGGCGATGAGGTTGGCGCCCCTGGGACCGTAGCCACCCGGCCCGTCGGTAAGGCGCGGCACCTCGCCCATGAGCAGCGTGAGGTAATGGTCGACGTCCCACATGCCGAAGGGCTCGTGGTCATACGTGAGCGAGGAGAGTGGGTCAGCCGTGGTGGGGTTTCGCCCGCTCGCCCCGAGCCCGCCAGCGTCGCCCGTCCTGCCGTCCATACCCTCCCGCGCCACGACCTCCGTGCGATACGCCGCGTAGTTCACGGCCCGCACCTGGGGTTCGTGGAAGCGGAGGCACGCGTCGAGCCTGCGCTGCATCGTGGCGTCCTGGACGAGCAGGACGCTCGCGGGTTCCGTGCCCCGCTCGCGCAGCAGCTTGAACAGGAACGTGATGTTGTTGCCCGAGTTGGTCGAGCGCGTCTCGAGCACGTCGGCGGCGAGTCCGTAGCGCGAACGCAGGTAGGCATCCCACACCTCGGCCTCGCTTGCGTCGTCGGCGAAGTGCGCGGCTGGCCAGAGCTCGCGCACACGTGCGCGGAATGTGGACGTGGTGTGCCCGGCACCTCCTACCAGCGCATACGTTCGTGCGACGCCCGCGCGCATGGCCCCAGCCATCACGTCGCCACCAGCAAGGATGGCCCCTCCCGTGAGTACGGCGACGTCGACCACGCCATCTTCCAACCCTGCCGTCCGCAGCGCCGCACGGGAAAGCTCCGGCACGTCGCGTATGCCCGTGAAGCGGGCGATCGTGTTCATGTCGCGGGCGACTTCTGCTGGTGTCATGCTTTGTCTCCTCGTTTGCCTCTCCGTCCGTCGCGCGTTGCCCTTGCCGCTCGCCCACGCCTCCCTCGGGCCCGCCGTTCGCCTAGAGCGCAGGACGAACGCCGCCGGAGGACGACCCGTCACGCCGGAGCGTCACCTCGTAGCGGTTGCGGTCGCCCGGCGCCACGATGCGGGAGCACTCGAAGGCCTCGCCCCGCTCGTTCAGGGTCGTGCGCCGAATGATGAACGCCGGCTCGCCCTCCTTGAGGCCAAAGGGCCTTGCGTCGGCGGCCCCCATGCGCACGGCCTCGTAGGTCTCCCGTGCCTCCACGGGCGTGACGCCGCTGGCCCGCGAAATAAGCGCATAGAGCGAGCTTTCGAGCTGCTTGGCCGTAAGGCCCGGGCAAAGGCGCGTGGGCACCCAGACCGACTCGAGCAACAAAGGGTTCTCGTCTGCGAGGCGGAGGCGACGAATCTCGTAGACCGGCGTGTCGTCGGGCACGCCAAGCCGTCGCGCCGCCCAGTCAGGCGGCGTGGTCACGTCGAAGCCCAGCACCTTGGAGGTGGGCCGCATGCCGAGCTTGGCCATTTCACCCGAGAAGTTATAGAGGCTGTCGAGGCTGCGGGGAAGCTTGGGCTCGGCCACCACCGTTCCCTTGCGGGGCCTCCTCACGACCTGCCCGGCGTCGACGAGCTCGGAGTATGCCGTCCTGGCCGTCGTGCGCGACACGCCGAGGCGCTCGCAGAGGGCGTCCTCGGTGGGCATGGCGTCGCCCGGCTGGAGGGTGCCGCCTGTCATGAGCGAGGAGAGCGAGTCGGCAAGCTGACGGTAGAGAGGCTCGGCCGACAGAGGGTCGAGAGAGATGCGCGAGAGGATGTCAACGGTAGTCATGAGCTGGCCTTTTCGCCCAGATTTGCCTTCGTGAGCAGTATAGCAAAGTTCCGCACAAATCATATCTAACAAATGAAACAAATTTTTTGTTGACAAGGGTTGGCACTGCCCATATATTCGAGTTGCTTCGATTCGATACATACAAATCGAACAGAAAGGAACTGCCATGGTACCTGCCAAGAACGCCTCCGAGATGACTCTCCGTGAGCTCGCCCGTTACATCGACCAGTCTGTGCTCAAGCCCGAGTTCACCGTCGCGGACATCAAGAAGTACTCGCAAGAGGGCATCGACTTCGGCTGCAAGACCATCTGCGTCAACCCCTCCTCGCTCGACGTCGTCGCTCCGATGGTGAAGGGCACCGACACCGGCCTCTGCGTGGTCTGTGACTTCCCCTTCGGCCTCTCCACCACCGAGTCCAAGGTGCACCAGGCGGAGTCCTACGTCTCGCGCTATGACATCGAGGACCTCGACATCGTTGCCAACTACGGCTGGCTGCGCAGCGGCGAGCATGAGAAGGTCATCGAGGATCTCAAGCCGGTCGTGGCCGTGTGCCACGCGCACGGCACCAAGGTGAAGGTGATTATCGAGACCGACTCGCTCACCCTGGCCCAGGTTGCCGAGGGCACGGAGTGCGCCGTTGCCGCAGGTGCTGACTTCATCAAGAGCTCCACGGGCTTCTTTACCGGTGCCGAGCAGCACGGTGCCACGGTCGAGGTCGTGCGCACGATGATGGCGGCCGCCGACGGGAGGATCGCCGTCAAGGGCTCCGGCTGCATCCGCACGCGCGAGCACTTCCTCGAGCTCATCGACATGGGCATCGACCGCATGGGCATCGGTTACCGCTCCACGCCCACGGTGCTCGGCCTCAAGTAGGGAGCGGATTTGCTCGCACGGGTGCACCATCCGCTCGCCGTGCGCCGCGCCCGTCTTACCCAAAGTTGACCATCAAACGCTATGCTAAATGACTACTAGCGGCGCGGTCGCGGCCAATGCCACCACCGTGCAACACATCGAGACAGATGGGGGCACCATGAAGTTCTTCATCGACACCGCCAACCTCGACGAAATCCGCGAGGCCCAGAGCTGGGGCGTCATCTCCGGCGTCACCACCAACCCGAGCCTCTACGCCAAGACGGGCGGCAAGCTCGCCGACTTCGAGCCGCACATGGTCAAGATCGCCCAGCTCTGCGAGGGTCTGCCCGTCTCGGCCGAGTCCACTGCCGAGACCACCGAGGACATGATCGCCGAGGGCCGTCGCCTTGCGGCGCTCGCGCCCAACATCGTGGTGAAGCTGCCCATCTGCGAGGCGTCGCTCCCTGCCACGCACGCGCTTGCCAAGGAGGGCGTGCGCGTCAACATGACGCTGGTCTTCTCGGCCCCGCAGGCCCTGCTTGCCGCCCGTGCCGGTGCCCGCTACATCTCGCCGTTCGTGGGCCGCTTCGACGACATCGGAGACGACGGCCTTTCGCAGCTCCAGACCGTTGTCGAGGCCGTGAAGAACTACGACTACGGCTACTGGGACGAGGAGGGCGGCCCCGAGATCATCACTGCCTCCGTGCGTACGCCGCACCACGTGACGCAGGCCGCGCTCATGGGCGCCGACATCGCCACCGTGCCGTTCGCGGCGCTCAAGAAGTGCGTGCACCACCCGCTTACGGACAAGGGCCTCGAGAGCTTCGCCGCCGACTGGGCAAAGGTCGTTGCGGCGCAGTAGAGTGGTGTCCTGTGTCTGGGCCCGGCTTCGGGCACCATCGTAGTCAGGAAGGACTCATATGCGAGATGACGAGCTGGCCCGCATCGCCAACGAGGTGCGCAAGGGCGTCCTCATCGGCACGCACGCGGCAAAGTCCGGTCACCCGGGCGGATCGCTCGGTGCTGCGGACATCATCACCTACCTGTACTTCCAGGAGATGAACCTCGACCCGGCCAATCCGTCGTGGCCCGAGCGCGATCGTTTCGTGCTCTCCAAGGGCCACTGCGCCCCGGCGCTCTACGCGGCGCTCGCCGAGCGCGGCTACTTCCCCACGGAGGAGCTCGAGACGCTCCGCCACATCGGCAGCAGCCTGCAGGGTCACCCCAACATGAACGACACTCCCGGTGTCGACATGTCCACGGGCTCGCTTGGCCAGGGCGTTTCGGCGGCCGTGGGCATGGCGCTCGCGGCGAAGCACTGGGGCGACGCGTATCGCGTGTATGCCCTGCTCGGCGACGGCGAGTGCGAGGAGGGCCAGGTGTGGGAGGCCGCGATGTTCGCCGGCAACCACGCCCTCGACAACCTCGTCGTGGTGGTCGACCACAACGGCCTGCAGATTGACGGCCCGGTGGACGAGGTCAACTCCCCCATGCCCCTGGCGGACAAGTTCCGCGCGTTCAAGTTCCACGTGATCGAGCTTGCCGACGGCAACGACATGGCGCAGGTGCGCGCCGCGTTCGAGGCCGCCCGTGAGGTGAAGGGTGCTCCGGTTGCCATTGTCGCCGAGACGGTGAAGGGCAAGGGCGCCTCGTTCATGGAGAACCAGGTGGGCTGGCACGGCAAGGCTCCCAACGACGAGCAGTTTGCCGAGGCCATGGCCGAACTCGACGCGACGGGGGCCTCGCTTGAGGCCCAGGCCGCCGGAAAGGAGGCCTAGCGATGGCCGACGTGAAGAAGGTCGCCACGCGCGACAGCTACGGTTCGGCCCTCGTGGAGCTTGCCGCCGAGCACGATGACTTCGTGGTCTTTGACGCAGACCTTGCCGCCGCTACCAAGACGGGCAAGTTCAAGGATGCCTACCCCGACCGCTTCTTTGACGCGGGCATTGCCGAGGGCAACATGATTGGCATGGCCGCCGGCGTGGCCACCACGGGACGCGTGGCCTTTGCGAGCACCTTCGCGATGTTCGCCGCTGGCCGCGCCTACGAGCAGGTGCGCAACTCCGTGGGCTACCCGCACCTCAACGTGAAGATTGGTGCCACGCACGCGGGCATCTCCGTGGGCGAGGACGGCGCTACCCACCAGTGCTGCGAGGACATCGCCCTCATGCGCGCCATTCCGGGCATGACGGTCATCAGCCCCGCCGACGATGTCGAGGCCCGCGCCGCCGTGCGCGCCGCCTATGAGCTTGACGGCCCCGTGTACCTGCGCTTTGGCCGTCTTGCCGTGCCGGTGTTCAACGACCCCGAGACGTACGAGTTCAAGCTGGGCAAGGGCGTTTTGCTGCGCGAGGGCGGTGACGTGACGATCATCGCCACGGGCCTCATGGTTGCTGCGGCGCTCGAGGCCGCCGAGGCGCTCGCCGCGAGCGGCGTCTCCGCCGAGGTCATCAACATTCACACCATCAAACCGCTCGACGCCGACCTCATCGTGGAGAGCGCCCGCCGCACGGGCCGCGTCGTCACGTGCGAGGAGCACTCCGTCATCGGCGGCCTTGGCAGCGCCGTGTGCGACGCCCTGGCCGAGCGCTATCCCGTGCCGGTGAAGAAAGTCGGTGTGAACGACGTCTTTGGCGAGTCCGGCCCCGCCGTTGACCTCCTCCGCAAGTACGGTCTCGACGCCGAAGGCATCGTCTCCGCCGTCCGCGACTTCGTGAAGTAGCGGGCAGGCAGTTTTCGGCCCGAATGGGCCGCCGCCGCGTCCCGTAGCGAGGGGCATGGGACTTTCGCCCGGCGAAAGTGACCCCGAACGCGGGGATGAGGTGGCGGCCCTTCTTGCGGGACGGGAAGCAGTCAGGCGATCCGCGGCACCCGCGAGGGCGAGGATCGGGCTCCGGAGTGAGGGGCTGGGGACACTTTCGCGCGGCGGAGGTGGCGCCGACCGGGGGACGGGATGACGTCCCTGCCTGCGAAGGTTCGTGGGACGGGAAGCAGTCAGGCGACCCGCGGCACCCGCGAGGGCGGGGATCGGGCTCCGGAGTGAGGGGCTGGGGACTTTCGCGCAGCGAAAGTGACCCCGAACGAAGGAACCCGATCCCCGCCCCCTCCTCACGGAAGACGAACGCTAAAAGTGGCGGCCATACCTCCCGCCCCGAGGCCCGCCAAACCCGCGCCCGCGTGCCCTCGAACCGCTAAACAGGCTGCGCGCGGGCTTGGACGTGCTGCGGTGCTCGTTGGGCACGATGCGTCCCTCGCTGTACGCGAAGCCCTCGAGGTCAAACAGCGGCACGAGCTTCTTGGTGAAGTACTCAATCTCGCGCAGCGGCGTCACCTCGTCCGGCGCCATGAAGGTGTACGCCTGTCCCGTGGCGCCCGCACGGCCCGTGCGCCCGATGCGGTGCACGTAGTCCTCCGGGTCCATCGGGACGTCGAAGTTCACCACCGCGTCGATGCCGCTCACGTCAATGCCGCGGCTCATAACGTCAGTGGCAACGAGGACTTGTACCTTGCCGTCACGGAACTTCTCGAGCGCCCGCTCGCGGGCCTTCTGCGGACGGTCGGCGTGCATCACGTCGACCTTGAGCCCGGCCTTCTTGAGCGTGGCGCACACGCCGTCGACGCGCATCTTCGTGCGGCAGAAGACCAGCACGCGCCCGAACTTCTCGCGCTTGATGAGGGTCTCGAGCAGCGAGATCTTGTCGCCCTGCGTGACGGGGCAGAGGTGCTCGTCCACGGTCGAGGCCGTCTCGCCCACGCGGGCGATCTCGATGACAACGGGGTTAGGCAGCATGGCGTCCACGGTGCCCTTGATGCTGGGCGGGATGGTTGCCGAGAAGAGCAGCGTCTGGCGCTCGCCTGGGCAGGCGGCCACGATGCGGCGGACGCTCGGCCAGAAGCCCATGTCGAGCATGCGGTCGGCCTCGTCCAGCACGAGCACCTGCACCTGCGAGAGGTTCACGTGGTTGTGCTCCATGAGGTCGATGAGGCGGCCGGGAGTGGCCACGAGCAGGTCACAGCCGCGCTCGAGCGCCTTGGTCTGACGGTCGAACTTGGCTCCGCCCATGACGACGACGGTGGACTGGCCGGTCTGGGCGCAGACCTCCTTCGTGACGTCCTCGATCTGGCTCGCGAGCTCGCGCGTGGGCGTGATGACAAGCGCGAGCGGCTTCTTGGCCGCGGCCGTCTTGCCAGCCTCCGCGATGCGCTGCAGCGTAGGCAGGGTGAAGGCGCAGGTCTTGCCCGTGCCCGTCTGGGCGCTCGCAAGGACGTCGCGCCCCTCGAGTACTGCCGGGATGGCCCTGGCCTGGACGGGGGTTGGCTGGGTGAAGCCGAGGGCGTCGACCCCGGCGAGGATCTGCTCGTTAAGCCCGAGCTCGGCAAATGAAGTAGTCATAGCTGCAAGTATGGCGCATACGCTCGGGTTATACAACGCACGGGAGCTCCGTCGCGTCGGGTCTCCTCGGCACGAGGGGGCCCGACATGAAAGGAGCCGCCCCGGGGGAGGCCGGGGCGGCTCTGCGCAAAGCCGTATGGTTTGGGAGCGCGTGCCTTACGGGCGCCCCTTACGCACGCGTCTTAGAACACCGGGATAACAGAACCCTTGTACTGGTCCTCGATGAACTTCTTGGCGGTGTCGGACGTGAGCGCCTTGATGAGGGCCGCGGCCTTCTCGTTGCTCTCGTCACCGTTGCGGACGGCCACGATGTTGGCGTAGGTCTTGGCGGCCTCGGAGTTTGCGTCCTCGGAGGCGAGCGTGGCGGTGGTGTCGAGGCCCGCGGAGAGCGCGTAGTTGCCGTTGATCACGCCAAAGTCGGAGTCCTGCAGGGTACGGGGCACGGACGCGGCCTCAACCTCGACGAGCTCGACCTTGTGCGGGTTCTCGGCGATGTCGTTCTTGGTGGCCTCGAGACCGGCGCCGTCCTTGAGCTTGAGCACGCCAGCCTTCTCGAGCAGCAGCAGCGCGCGGGCCTCGTTGGTGGCGTCGCTCGGGACGGCGATCTTGGCGCCGTCGGGCACGTTGTTGATGTCGGAGCTCTTGCCGGCGTAGAGGCCCATCGGCTCGAAGTGAATGGCGCCCGCGCTCACGAGGTCGGTGCCGTTCTCCTGGTTGTAGTTGTCGAGGTAGGGCTTGTGCTGGAAGTAGTTGGCGTCCAGGTCGCCCTCGGACAGGGCCACGTTGGGCTGCACGTAGTCGTTGTACTCGACGACCTTGAGCTCGTAGCCGGCGGCCTTGATCTCGTCCTCGACGGCCTTGAGGATTTCGGCGTGGGGGCTCGGGGAGGCGCCGACGGTGATGGTGCCGCCGACCGTGGAGGCGGAGCCGGAGGCAGCCGTTGTCGTGGCGGCGTTGCCCGAGCCGGAGCCGCCACCGCAGGCGGTAAGGGCGAGCGAGCCGAGGACGGCCGCGCCGCCGAAGAGGAACGAGCGGCGAGAGATGCTGGTGGTCATGGCAGTTCCTTTCTACAGGCGTCCAGGGGAGGGCCCCGGGCGCTTGGCTAGATGACGTGGCTTGGTTGATGACGGGTGGACAAAGGCATGCGCGCGCCGTCTAACGATACGTGCCGCAGACGACTAGCTGCGCATTCGCTTGTCGCAGATGCGGACGAGCAGGTTGCAGAGGCTCTGGATGACCTGCACCATCACGATGAGGATGACGATGGTGGCGAGCATCACGTCGTCCTGGTAGCGCTGGTAGCCATAGCGGATGGCGATATCGCCCAGGCCGCCCGCGCCCACCGTGCCGGCCATCGCGGTGTATCCCAGGATGGTGATGATGACGATGGGCAGGCCGCGCAGCAGGCTGGGAAGGCCCTCGCGGAGGTACACCTTGGTGATGATCTCCCAGGTGGAGGCACCCATGGACTCGGCTGCCTCGATGAGCCCGCGGTCGACCTCGGCCTCGCTCGACTCCACCATGCGGGCCACGTAGGGCCCGGCGCTCATGATGAGCGGGAACACCGCGGCGGGAACGCCCAGCGTGGTGCCCACGACGAGGCGCGTGGTGGGGATGAGGAACACGAGCAGGATGATGAACGGCAGCGAGCGGGCCATGTTCACGATCCAGCCAAGGATGGCGTAGGCGACGCGGTTGGGGCGCAGGCCCGTGGGCGAGAGCACCGTGAGCAGCGTGCCCACCACGATACCGATGACGTAGGCGCCGATGGTGGAGGCCAGCACCATGACGGTGGTGTCGATGGTGCCCTGCACGAGCAGCTCACTGTACTTGTCGAGGAAGGCGGAGATACCCATGCTAGTTCGCCTCCTCGGGGGCGGAGCTGTCATTCTCGGCCGCACCCTCGCCCTCGAAGCTGATGAGCGCGCGCGTGACCTCTGCCTGCGGGTTGCCGAAGACCTGGGCCACCGTGCCCTCCTCGACTACCTGGCCCCGATCCATGACGGCGATGCGGTCGCAGATGCGTCGCGCCACGGCGAGCGAGTGGGTGATGAGCACGATGGTGACGCCCAGGTCGCGATTGATCCGCGCGAGCAGGTCGAGCACGGAGCTCGTGGTGAGCGTGTCGAGGGCGCTCGTGGCCTCGTCGCAGAGGAGCGTCTTGGGGCTCGTCATGAGCGCGCGGGCGATGGCCACGCGCTGCTGCTGGCCGCCGGAGAGCTGCGAGGGGTAGGACTTCTCCTTGCCTTCGAGCCCGACGAGCTTGAGCAGGTGGCGGGCGCGCCTCTCGGCGTCGGCACGCGAGACGCGCTTGCCGGCACTGGCGAGCGTGGACGGGAAGACGACGTTGTCGAGCACGGTGCGCTGCTGGAAGAGGCTGAAGCCCTGGAAGATCATGCCCACGTCGGCGCGCAGGCGGCGCAGCTCGCCGCCGCGCAGGCCCGTGACCTCGTGCCCGTCGATCCTGACGGTGCCGGAGCTGGGGCGCTCGAGCAGGTTGATGCAGCGCACGAGCGTTGACTTGCCGGCGCCGGACTCGCCGATGATGCCGAAGACCTCGCCCGACTCAATCGTGAGCGACACGTTGTCGAGGGCGGTCATGCGTCCGGCGCTGGTCTCGAAGACCTTGGTTATGTTGCTGAGTTCAATCATGGTGCCGCTGAGTATAGCAGCCGCTTGCATGCCAGCTGAAAGAAAAACCCTACAAACCTAGGTGGAATTAACGATGGCGTGCCATAGGTTTCAGCTATGACACGCCGTCACGAAGTATGTCTGAGGGCACTGCGCCCGCTATCTGGGCCGTGCGACGGCTACCGCACGTACGTGACGCGCCCGGCCTTGCGGGCGGCGCCGGGCTTCTCGCCACCCTCTGCCGCGTAGCCCAGCAGGCAGTGGCCCACGCCGCGCCAGTCGCCCTCGACGCCCCACTTCGCGAGCAGTGCCTTGCCCTCGGCGGTCTCGAACTCCTCGTGAGCGCGGTGGATCCAGCACGACGCTACGCCCAGCGAGTGCGCGGCCACCATGAGGTTGCCCATCACGAGCGCTCCGTCCTCCACGCAGGTGGGACGGGTCGCGTCGGCCAGCACCACAACGACGGTCGGGGCACCGTAGAACGGGTCGCCCGAGCTGCCCATGATTTGCGCGTTCATGCGGCTGAGCGTAGCGATCGTCTCGGGGTCCTGCACCAGGATGAGGTGCGTGGCCTGCTGCCCCATGCCGCTTGCGGCCCAGAGTCCCGCTTCGACGATCTCCTCGAGTTTCTCGGGCTCCACCTGCCTGCCGTCGTACTTCCTGCAGCTGCGACGCTCTTCGAGCGACTTCACGACGTCGTTCATTGGCGCTCCTTTCGACGTGATTGCTGAGGCCATTATCCGTCCGTTGGTTGCGTTCGAGTCCCGGATGGCTGGTCGCACCCGCCCACGCGCTGCGGTACCATCTTGCACCGTCACACGCTGCCGGCGGCAGACCGTCCGGCGTCATGGCTGCGCTCGGGGTTCCATTTGCCCCGCCCTCGGCCCAGAAAGGTTTCTCGCAATGCCCATCAACATCCCCGACGGTCTTCCCGCAAAGCAGATCCTCCAGCAGGAGCGCATCTACGCGCTCGAGGAGGACGTGGCCAAGAACCAGCAGATTCGCCCGCTCAACGTGTGCCTGCTCAACCTCATGCCCACCAAGATCGAGACCGAGACGCAGATCCTGCGCCTCATCTCCAAGAGCCCGCTGCAGGTCAGCGTCGACTTCATGCGCGTCTCGTCCCATGAGGCCACGCACGTCTCGGCCGGCCACCTCGTGAAGTTCTACGACACGTTCGAGACGCTGAGAGGCAACTACTACGACGGCCTCATCATCACGGGTGCGCCGGTGGAGCAGATGCCGTTCGAGGACGTGGACTACTGGGACGAACTGTGCCAGATCATGGACTGGGCCAAGACCAACGTGCTTTCCACGATGTTTCTGTGCTGGGGCGCCTTCGCGGGCCTCTACCACCTGCACGGCATTCGCAAGCGCCTGCTGGGCAACAAGCTGTTTGGCGTCTTCCCGCAGCGTCTGTGCGACGAGTTCAACTTCCTCACCAACGGCTTCGACGAGGTACACAACATGCCTCACAGCCGCCATGCCGCGCCCGACGCCAATCAGGTCGACGCCGACCCCACGCTGCAGGTGCTCTCGCGCGGGTTCGAGACGGGTCCGGCGCTCATCGCTACCCACGACTTCCGCGAGGTCTACGTGCTGGGGCACTTCGAGTATGGCCGCGACACGCTTGCGCAGGAGTACTGGCGCGACTTCCACGCGGGACTTCCCATCCAGCTGCCGGTGAACTACTTCCCGGATGACAACCCCGAGAAGCAGCCCATCTTCACCTGGCGTGCGCACGCCAACCTGCTGTATCGCAACTGGCTCAACTACCTGTACCAGACCTCGGACTACGTGCGCGAGAACATCCCCCAGATCATCGACGAGCTGCGCGAGGACGCCGCCAGCCTGCTCAACGAGGACGGCGCGCCGAGCAAGTTCTAGTGCGCGGGCGTGCGGCGTGGGTGCGCGTCTCGACCGGCGTCGCTGTCGCGTGCGGGCTGCCGCAGTTCGTCCCTTTCGTCGGGATCGCTGTGCTTGTCGTGCTGCTCGTTAAGGGGTGGCGCCGAAAGGCCACAGCGTGAGCCCGACGAGGCAGCTGAACCCACTCGGTTCGGGTTCAGCTCCTGGGTGCCCGGTCCGTTAGCCCGGGTCTTGGTCGTCGGGTACGTATTCGAAGAGGTCGCCCGGCTGGCAGTCAAGAAACTTGCAGAGCCTCTCCAACGTGGAGAATCGAATGGCCTTGATGGCCCCGTTCTTGATATGTGACATGTTGACACGAGAAATTCCGACGCCATCGGCCATCTCCTGCACTGTATAGCCTTGCCTTTGCGCAATGTCATCAAGGTGGAGGATTATCGGCATGGCCACGCAGTTCAATCGGCTCGAAACAAAGGGTTACAGAGTCTCGTCATGTTCTTTCTGCAGGTGATAACCATACTCCATAGCAATTGATATGAGCAACAAGAATCCTGGAAGCAAAACGGAACCAAGGGGGATGCTGACAGTTTGGCGGATGACTATGAAATTAGTGTTATCAGCAAGGGCCTGCCACGTCTCTGGAGCTGGAAATCCCGAGTAGCCCATTGTGATCCCCCCAATGGAAGGCGGGATCCCATAGCAAAGCCAAGAAGCTGCGAGTGAGAACAGCATCCCGAAAAAGGTCAGGACAATGAGAAGGATCGATACCCGCCTTATGCGTAGAGGAGCATTGAGCGAGAACGGAGTTCCACCGTTGATCGTCTCCCAAAAAACCGATCTTGTCTGCGACAGAACCAAATACCAGACGAATGATTCGATGGAATATTGTAAGAAATGAACGCAGTTGAACGGGCTTATTTCGCCGAGAGCGGCTTGAATGATGGTGTAGACAAGGGCTCCGAGCGAAGCTCCGGTCATGAGGCCTAATAGCGCCATCAGCATCTTGGTAATTCTAAGGGCTGCGGGCGTAAGGGACGCTCGATCGCAGGGGTTGTTGTCTTTGGCCTGGCTGCGTAGGTTGGAGCTGACTCTTACGCCCATTATGCTCACTTCCGCTCAATTAAGAATAACGGATAATGATAGAAACAATTAATCACCTGTTACGGTAAAGAAATGGCTTCCGTTAACGGTGACATCAACTTGAGCATTAACCGTATAGACAACCCCGACACCACTATAGCTTGCGGCAGGAGCATACGTAAATGTCCTCGTGTTGTTTACGGTTTTCCTGAGTGTTCTCTCGTAAATCTTCCCGAATCCATCACTGCCAACAACGCCAAATGAAGTGCAGGTAACTGACGCTACCATTTTCTGAGGGGTGGCTCCGTTGACGGTCTTTACCGTCATATTCATGCCCCATGTATAGTTGAGTGAGCCATTGTGATAAACAGTACCGTTGGCTGTGACTCTCGTACCACCACCGTTGTTCGCCCAGCTAAATGATTTGCTAGCTCTAGTTGGCTGCTCGTTTGCGGGCATAGCGTAAGTTCTTATGAACTCTGCATCTTCTGGGCTCATGGGTTCATAAAGGTCATATCTATTACATATATCATTTATTCTTTTCGAGATGTCCTTTTGGGTCATCTCGAAACTCTGGATAGTGAGTAGCTCGCTGGTCGATGTGGGTGCAGCGAAGGATAGCGTTGGGCAGGTCAGAAGCGATGCTGCAAGGCAACCGATTAGAAAGCGCTTGGGCATTTTCATGATTACCCATTCTCTTGCGGCTTATAAAGCATCGGAGATTATGGGATCCCATGAGCACAGTACACTCTGCTCACCCTATGTGTATCGAAGAACGATACACATAGGGTGAGCGGTCGGTATTTAGGCGCGAGTGGCGGTCGCGGATAGGATCTTTGACTCACGCGTTCGAAAGCTGTGGCATGAAAAACGACAGGAGACCGAAGCTGGACCTGGAGACCTTGCTCGTCCAAGAAATCGTTCGCACCAGCGCGCTACATTGACGAGTATTCCCGTCAAGCTGTTGGTGCGCAGCCGGGCGATTGTAGAACGAATGCGCTCGTTTGCCTCATACAAGCGCTCTCAAGATGTAGGCCGGGGCTTGAGCAGGATGGTGGATCTGTCGCGTAAGGCGTGACCAAGGCCATCGCCAAGAGTGCCATCGAAGTTGGGGGCGCCGAGCGCGCCGGTCTAGCGCATCCTGCGTTCGTACATGCGCCCTCTCTTCGAGTTGGTTCCGAAGCGAAGGGTTCGCGGGAGGTCTCGTCGCATTATGAGCGGCTGGTGGCAAGGTGGCGCCGTGAGGGTGCCGATCAAAGTAGCATTCCTGGACATTTGCCCACCACCTTCCGAGAGCAAATGTGCGGAAATGTTACTTTGACGCATGGCTCGGCTTCTGCAGCGGCTGCATGCGGCTTCCGCAGCAGCTGCGCGGGTCGCTCACGACGCCGCCCCCGGTGCTACTCCGCCGTCAGCTCCACGTGCCGGACGGCGCCGTTCTCGTACACGCCGTAGCTGTGGGTTCCGTCTTTGGGAATGGAGACGCTTCCGGGATTGAACGCCCAGACGCCCTCGTGCGTCGGCGCCGGCTCGCTCACCTTCTTGTGGGTGTGGCCGTACAGCAGGATGGAGCCGGCGGGCAGCTCGGGCAGGTGGTCGACGCTGTTGTGGAAGCCGGCACCGTAGACGTGGCCGTGCGTGAGGAAAAGCTCGCGGCCGGGTGCGGCGTGAGCGGTCTTGGCGTCGAGCACGGGGGCGCTGCCGTCCGGCGCGAGCGTGGCGTCCGGGTCGAAGACGACGGTGTAGTCGGCCATGCAGGGGAAGTTCAGCACCATCTGGTCGACCTCGGCCTCGCAGTTACCGCGCACGGCGATGACCTGCGGCGCCAGCGGGTTGAGCATCGCGATGACCTCCTTGGGCGCGTAGCCCTCGGGCAGGTTGTTGCGCGGCCCGTGGTAGAGCAGGTCGCCGAGCAGCAGCACGCGGTCGGGCTGCTCGCGGTCGAGTACGTCCATGAGACGGCGGCACCAGGTGGCCGAGCCGTGGATGTCACTTGCGATGAGGAGCTTCATGCGGGTCTCCTTTGTGTGGGGCGGCCGAGCGGGCTGTTCGCCGCGTGGTGAAATGGTACGCCCGGAGGGCGCTCGGGGAACGGTGTAACTGGGGCGCTTTTCTCCTGGACCTTGCAAGTCCGGAATCCTGCCTAACAAAACCCTTACGTCAAAGACTCACTGGTGAAATGGCCGCATCGATAGAGTGGTGGCTAAATGACGGCACGAACGGCCTCAACGGTAGCCGGGGTGGTTGAAATGGAGACTAGGTCATCACAAGAGGACATGGCGTCTCTCGCTGACGGCCTTCGAGATTGCTCGGCCGCTATTGGCGGGGCGCGTTCTCGCCTCTTACGAGCCACGTCTGATTTGCTTGGCTCGTGGACGGGTGCGGGGCAGGATGATTTTTCTGCCGCTGCCGAATCTCTTAGTAAGGAAGTTGATCGTTGCGGCGCCGTTCTCAGTTGACAGGCACAGAAGGTCGATGCCGCTTGGGCTAGTCTGGCGTCTGCTGACGAGTCTTCGTCTTCCCAATTCGAGGGGGAATGAAATGTCGGCGTGGTCTCCCTACTCAGAAGAAATTGAAGAAGTAAAGGCAGATATAAATACCATTAAGTCCATGCAGAGTGATTATGAGCTCATGGAACGCGAAGCATGTGCTGCGCGTAACTCTCTGATGGATTTAGACAGTGCCCTCAATTGGGCGTTCCGTCTTAGGGATGCGGGCTCAACTGATGAAATTGCCGATAACGTCTAATAACGTCTATCAAAGCGTGATGGGCGTAAGAGACAAGCTTAATGAGGCGTTGAGTGAGCTCAGGGAGAGGCTGAAGACATTAAGCGCTAAGGAAGCAAATTACTTTGAACGGATTCGTCAGGCAAAGCTCGACGCTGAGCGGGTAGTCGCCGAGGAGCGAAAACTGGGGTTGAGACAATGAACTCCATCAACCTTGACATAGATAAGCTTGAAAGCGCTCAGAAGGCGTGTGCCGATCTTGCTGTAATAATTCTCGAACAGGGGTCAACCGCCAGTTCGCTTCAGGGTCAAGCGGCTTCCACATGGTCGGGAGCGGGGCAAGAGGCGTTTTCAAACTCGATGTCCTCCAACGTATTTCCAGTTTTGACGGCCCTTTCTGTCGAAGTTGCCGAGGCCGCAGGCATTATTCAAGAGGCGCAGGAACAGGCTGGAAACATACTGGGCCATAGCCGTGATCTCATGAGAATACTGCGAGGAAATGGATCGGGTTATTCATTTGAATCCGGAACGCTATATGTGAACGATGGAGATCTATCCCGAGCCGAGAGAGCGTATGGAGAGATCATCGACAGGCTTGCAAGTGTCGTTAATCACTTTTCGGCTTTGCAGCAGAAGATCGGCCAACTGAAGACATACAACAAGCGTTTCATTCGCGATGAAGTGACCTTGGAAGTAACGAGCGCTAGAAGAAGGCTCCTCGACTATGAGGATTCATTCGAGAAGCTCAAGCAAGAGTTGAGCGAGTTTGAGTTCATTTGCAAGCGTATTAGAAACTCCGTTTCAACTCTTATAAGTACAGATCAAGGCTTCATATATTCCGACGGCGCGCTCTATAACCCCCCAAGCCGTAACTTGGTGGTACAGCATGCCAGACGAATTGCTAACCGATGACGAGAGGGCGATGCGAGACAGCCTTAAGGCTGAAGGGGTAACAGAGGTAGAGCTGGATAGAAGCACTCTTTCAGACGAGGCCATCACGGCATTCGATGTCGCTGGCTATGCCGTTGACATTATTGGTGATGTTGGTGATAAGGCAGACACTATTTTGCAGAATGCCTATGTTTCAATGGGAACTGACGATTTGTCCAAATCTGTTTTACGTGGACTAGATAAATATGACAGAGTTATGAAGGCTATGGGGCCCATAACGACGGCGCTACTTACAGCTAGCCAAGTCTACGGTCAGTATGAAAAGAGCGAGGGGGCTCCAGAGGGGAGAAGACGTCTAAATACCATCGTTTCGGCACCAGTATATTTTACAATCAATATGATGATAGATTTCTTCCCTCTGGTTAGCTGGGGAACCTTGCTTATTCCACAGCTGGGCGATTTTGTAGATAGTGGCATGGATTACCTCTTTGAAAGAGGGCCTGCGGGTTCTTTGGAAAAATCAAGAATCGAGGAATTGGGGGACATTATCTTTGACGGGGTGTCGAGTTTCTCGCGACGCCTCCAGAACGGTGAGGGCGATTAGTAATGGATGACAATGGGCCCATTCATCAGGATTTCTCTTTCGGCTATACAGATTTTAAAAGATACCTCAGGCTCGCATATAGGCCACACGATATTTGGACATCTGCGTTCGTACTGCCACACGCGGTTCTTCTGTTCTTTGGATTTATGGTATCTGGCTTCTTGTTAACGCTTGGGGTCCTACGAGGTCTGCTCTCTTTTGGAGACAATCGGCCTTTGGGAATTCTTGTCTATGCGACCATCATGCTCGGCATGGGACTTGGGACCAAGAACAGTGTTGCGCTGATTTGTATCGGGATATGCTCACTTTTGGGAATAAGGGAGCCCGACTGGAGAAAGCCTTGGTGCCGTAGGGGCGTCGCGGACTGCTTTTTTGCCATGGAATCCGGTCCTACAAAAACGCCGCTCGACGGATGGCCACCGAGTCGCTCTCTTTACGGTAGCCAAAGCGCCGCGCGCTGGAGCTCCCGCCGAAAAAGGGCTTATGACTGTCTGTTGGGTCTCGGGCTCTTTTTGGGATGGAGCCGTGCCCCATGGTTTTACGACAAAGAGGTGGGTGCCGGGCTTCCGGCTCCAAGCTATAAGGAGATTCAGCATCTGAAGGTGCTTAGCTTCTCCTGCAGCTTTTATGAGGATCACATTGAAAAGGGTAGTGCCGGAGGAGCCGTAACAAATACCTGGGCTGATGTTTTTGATGTTGTGGAGTGGAAAAGGATACCCGAGTTTGCGATTCTCCGCCTGAGAAAGGGCGAGGGTGAGGTGGTTGTACGTAAGGACTTAATCACCCAAGAGGACTGGGGGTGGATTAAGGAAAAAGTGCGGGAGGGAAAATATCAGTATCGAGCTGAATCCACCCTGCGACGAAAAAAATTTACGAGGGAGTTATTAGGTTGAGCCATAGGGTTCCGTTGTGCTAACAGCGGAGGGGCTGATCACCCCGCTTCCTCGAACGCCTAAGACGCTACTCATGAAGGGGGAGTCTTAATGAGCGTGTTTAAACTGGATTGGTTGCCACTGGGAACAGTGGTGACACTTAAGAATGTAAAGCTACCTGTAATGGTTTTCTCTAGGGCAGTTCGATCGAATAGCGATAAGCACACATTCGAATACGCAGGTGTTCCTTGGCCAGCGGGATTCTCGAACCCCGCGAAAGCTGCAATGTTTAATGGTTCAGACGTGGAAGAAGTCCTATTTCTTGGCTATAGGGCGGAAGCCGAGATGCAAGCTTGCGAGCTCTTGTCCGAGATGAGGGACAAAGGGTACGGCTCCTCTTGCTAACTACAGGGTGCGGGGCTTCCCACATGCTTGCGGCTCATTTCTGATTCATCGCATTGTATTACATCCCCAACAGCGTGCGGTATGTGGCGAGCCCGCGCAGCAGGATACGCTCGTCCATGCGGAAGGTGTCCGAGTGCAGGGGGATGCCCGTACCCGTGCCAAGCAGGAAGAACACGCCGGGCAGGTGCTGCTGGTAAAAGGCAAAGTCCTCGGCGATGAGCAGCGGCTTGGGAATGAGCGCCAGCCCGTCTCCGCGCATCTCGACCGCACCTGCGGTTTCGCCCTCGGTAACGGTTGTGCCGCCGATCTCCTTGGCACGCGTCTCCGCCCCGGCGTTGACGTCCTTGAGCGCCGTCCGGGCCGCCACGAAGAGCTTGCGGTCGTTGATGACGGGCGGATACCCTTCGGAGAAGTGCAGGTCGTAGCTGCAGCCGTAGCGCTCGCAGGCCTCCTGGGCGCAGACGCGAACGCCCTCGCGCGCGCGGTCGAACATTTCGTCCGAGAAGACGCGCAGGCTGCCCTCGATGACGCTCTCGGCGCTGATGGCGTTGCGCACCGCGCCGCTCGTCATGTGGCCAAACTTGAGCAGGCACGGTTCCGACTCACCGAGCAGCTCCATGAGGTCCTCGACCTCGGTGAGGAAGTGCGCACCGGCGAGCAGCGCGTCATGGCCCTCAGCGCTCTTGGCGATGTGGCTCGAGAGCCCGCGAACAGTGAGCGTGGTCTCGCTGGCCCGTGCCAGCAGGGGGCCGGGCCGCGTGGCAACGACGCCTGCGGGCAGGTCGGGCCACACGTGGAAGCCAAAGACACGGTCGGCGTGGTAGCGCTCGAAGACGCCCGACTCGCAGACGTTCTTGGCCCCTCCGGTGGTCTCCTCGGCGGGCTGGAAGACGAAGAGCGCGTTGCGCGCGAGGGGGCACTCGGGCGACTGGCCCGCGGCGATGCGCCTGCGGGCGGCGCGGAGCTCCTCGTCTACCCAGCATGCAGCGGCGAGGGCCATGGCCATGTGGCCGTCGTGGCCGCAGGCGTGCATGTGGCCCGGCTTGTCGGAGCAGAATGCCACGCCGCTCTGCTCGGTGATGGGCAGGGCGTCCATGTCGGCGCGAATGGCGGTTGCGGACGTGGTGCCGCTCGGCCTGCCCAGGGCGGCGTCTACGTTGAAGTATGCACATACGCAGGACTCGCACGGGCTTGTGACCTCGCACGACAGCGTCTCCAGCACGCTGCGCACGTACGCGATCGTCTCCGGCAGGTCAAACGAGAGCTCCGGGATGCGGTGCAGATCCCGGCGAAACTGCGTGATGCGCTCGAGATCATCCATGGCTATGCCGCCTTTCTTCGCGGACGTTCCGGGCCCAAGTGCCGGAGCGTCAACCCCCGGAAAATTGTGCAGCTCGCTGCCGATGGTGGCAATGGGGAGTTGGCTCGCGTTGTGGGGTCGCGACATGTGGCGTCCGGAATCCCGTGCGCGTGCGTGTGCGCGTGACAGAACCCGGCTTCGTGCGAAGTTGTTTCTTCTCACGTGACAGAACTTGGCTTCATGCGGGGTTCGGAATGGGAAGCGAAACGCGGGCGATTCTTCGATAGGCTATTTACCTGCGAGAATGATGACCGGTTACGAAGTAACGCAGTGTGGAGCTGACAATACTCCGGCTTGTGCTCAGCACAAGGCGGGGTTTTGTCGGCCGGCGGTGGTCAGCTCAGCACAAGGCGGGGTTTTGTCGGCCGGTCCCGCAGGCAGCTCAGCACAAGGCAGGGTTTTGTCAGTCGGCGGTGGTCAGCTCCGCACGAGAGGGTGTTTTGTCGCCCGTTGTCAGGGCCTGCTCCGCACGGGCCGCGGCATTGTCGCCCGCACAGCCCGCCCAACGGCACCCAACAGAGCTCGCCGTCCGCGCGGTCCGCACAGCCTGCCCACCCCTGCGCCCCGCGTGTCGGCGGCGTTTCGCCCCGACGTCCCCACCGGAATCTGTGCTAGGGTAGCCCCGCTGATAGAGGTGCGGGCGCGAGGAGGCGCGGGCGAGCCGGCAGGCGATGACCCCGCGTGGAGGCAATCCCGCCGAACCCGAACGCCGGGCGCGGCGCAGTTGGGTGGGCCTGTGGAGGATACCCGCAGGACTGTCTGCAGTGCGGGGCGGCGGCCAAGGCGAAAGCCGCATGACGCGTGCCCCGCCCGTCCCTGCAGGAGCGCTATCGATTGGAGCCGCATGAGCGCGCCGCTAGACCACTCCGCCGATTCGACGTCGGCGACACTCCCGTCCACCTGCCCGTCAGCAGCCGTCCATACCGTCGAGCAACTCCCCAACGCGGGCTACGACCTCAAGGTACCCTACGCTCCGAAGGCCACCCTCGAAGCCCTTGCGGAGAAGTTCCCCACGCCCTTCCACCTCTACGACGAGGCTGGCATCCGTGCCAACGCCCGCGCCGTCCGCGAGGCCTTCGCCTGGAACCCCGGCTTTCACGAGTACTTCGCCGTCAAGGCCACGCCCAACCCCTTCATCCTCAAGATCCTGCACGAGGAGGGCTGCGGCTGCGACTGCGCGAGCGCCTGCGAGCTCATGCTTGCCGACGCCTGCGGTATCACCGGTCACGACATCATGTTCTCGAGCAACGACACCCCCGCCGAGGACTTCGCGCTCGCCGACAAGCTCGGCGCCATCGTCAACTTCGACGACATCTCCCACATCGACTTCTACGAAAAGACCGTGGGCCGCATCCCCGAGACTGTGAGCTGCCGCTTCAACCCGGGCGGGCTCTTCCAGCTCTCCAACGGCATCATGGACAACCCCGGCGACTCCAAGTACGGCATGACCACCGAGCAGCTCTTCGAGGCCTTCCGCGAGCTGCGCCAGCGCGGCGCCAGGCACTTCGGCATCCACGCCTTCCTGGCGAGCAACACCGTGACCAACGAGTACTATCCCAAGCTCGCCGGCATCCTCTTCGAGCTTGCGGCGCGGCTCCAGCGCGAGACGGGCGCCCACGTGGACTTCGTGAACCTGTCCGGCGGTGTGGGCGTGCCCTACCTGCCGGGACAGACGGCCAACGACATCCGCGTCATCGGCGAGGGCGTTCGCGCGGCCTACGAGCGCGTGCTGGTGCCAGCCGGCATGGGCAACGTTCGCATCTTCACCGAGATGGGCCGCTTCATGCTGGCTCCCTACGGCTGCCTCGTCACGCGGGCCATCCACCACAAGCACATCTACAAGGAGTACGTGGGCGTCGACGCAAGTGCCGTCAACCTCATGCGGCCGGCTATGTACGGTGCCTACCACCACATCTCCGTGGTGGGCCAGCCGGGCGGGCCGGACAAGACCCGCGCCGTCGCCGACCACACCTACGACGTCACGGGGTCGCTCTGCGAGAACAACGACAAGTTCGCCGTCGACCGCCGGCTTCCCCGCATCGACGAAGGCGACCTGCTCGTCATCCACGACACGGGGGCCCACGGATTCTCGATGGGCTACAACTACAACGGCCGTCTCAAGAGCGCGGAGGTGCTGCTGCGTCCGGACGGCTCGGGCCAGCTCATCCGCCGTGCCGAGGAGCCCCGCGACTACTTCGCCACCTTCGACTGCTTTCCCGTCGCCTCGCCGCTCGCCGTCGACACCGTCGCTGACTACGTGCCCCATCGGGCTCAAAACTAGGAGGTTCACATGGACGTTCGTAAGCTCGAGGGTTCCATTGTCGCCCTCGTCACACCGTTCAACGCGGACGGGTCGGTCAACTTTTCCCAGCTCGAGAAGCTGCTGGAGTTCCAGATCGAGAACGGCACCGACGCCATCCTCACCCTGGGCACCACCGGCGAGTCGGCCACGATGACCGATGAGGAGGACTGCGAGGTCGTCAAGTTCGTTGTCGACCACGTGGCCGGCCGCGTGCCGGTCATCGCGGGCTCGGGTTCAAACTGCACAGCCACGCAGACGCGCAAGAGCCTTGACTACCAGCGGCTTGGCGCGGACGGGCTGCTCATCATCAGCCCGTACTACAACAAGAGCAACGAGGGGGGCATCTACCACCACCTCAAGCACACGGCCGACGCGGTGGACATCCCCTGCATCATCTACAACATCCCCGGTCGCACGGGCTGCTCCATCAGCGTGCACAACGTGGAGCGCCTTGCCGCGCATCCCAACATTATGGGCATCAAGGAGGCCAGCGGTAGCGTGGCCTACGCGGCGAGCATCGCACACTGCTTGTCCGACGACTTCCGCATGTACTCGGGCGAGGACGCGCTCACGGTGCCGCTCATGAGCCTGGGTGCCTCGGGCACGATCAGCGTCTGGGCCGACGTGCAGCCGGCCCTCGTGCACGAGATGTGCCGCGCGTACCTGGACGGTGACGTCGCGCACGCCCGGGATCTGCAGGTTATTGGCCAGCCGCTCATAAAGGCGCTGTTCGGAGAGGTGAACCCGATCCCGGTCAAGGAGGCGCTGGCGCAGATGGGCCTCATCGAGGCCAACTACCGCCTGCCGCTGTACCCGATGAGCGAGGCGCCCAAGGCCGCCCTGCTCGACGCGATGAAGGGAGCTGGGATTCTTGGCTAGCGAGGAGAGGATGGCTGCGGCGGGCGCCACGGCTGCGAGTGCTGCGGTTGCGGGCACTCCCATCAAGATCGCAATCATGGGCGAGGGCCGTATGGGCTCGCTCATCCGCTCCACGGCCGAGGTCGCCCGCGACGAGGCGGGCGCGCCGGCCTTCGAGGTCGTGGCGCAGATCGGCTTCGACCTCTCCGCCGCAGACTCGGCTCCCGCGGCCGACGTGCTCGTGGACTTCTCCAACGTGGCGACGCTGCCGGCGGTCGCGTCCTACGTGCGGCGCACGGGCGCGGCGCTCGTCTCGGGCACCACGGGCTACGATGACGCCCAGACCGCCGAGCTCCGCTCGCTGGCCGACGTGGCCGCCGTGCTGCACTCGGGCAACTACTCGCTGGGCGTGGCCGTGCTGCGCCACGCCACCGCGCTGGCCGCGCGCGAGCTGGCCGGCTTTGACGTCGAGATCATCGAGACGCACCACAACCAGAAGGTCGACGCCCCCAGTGGCACGGCAAACATACTGCTCGACGCCGTGGTTGGTGCCGAGGAGGCGGCGGGTCGCGGCGAGTATCACCCGGTCTTTGGCCGCCACGGCATGGTGGGCGCCCGCGACCCGCGCGAGGTGGGCATGCACTCGCTTCGCGGTGGCACCGTCGCCGGCGTGCACACGGTGTCGTTCTTTGGCCCGGACGAGGAGGTCTCGCTCACGCACCGCGCCACGAGCCGGCAGATCTTCGTGAACGGGGCGCTGGCCGCCGTGCGCCGCATGGCCGGCAGGCCCGCGGGCTGGTACGGGTTCGACGAGGTCATGTTCGGGGCATAAGGGATACATGTGTCGGGCCGGGTCGCCGTGCTGCCGCACGTGTCAGACCTTGCCCGCGCTGCCCGTGTCGGGCCTTGCCCGCACGACCCGCCGACTACACCGCGCCCGCGTGGCGCGGCCCGCACAATCCACAAGCTATATCGCGCCCGCGTGGCGCGCAGAAGGGAACGGGGATGGACGCACAGGAGATAATCAACTTCATTGCGACGGCACCCAAGAAGACGCCGGTCAAGGTATACGTTCGCGAGAGCGTCGGCGCCGATCTCGACTACGGCGACGCTCAGGTCTTTGGCGAGCCGGCCGGTCGCATCGTCTTTGGCGACTGGAGCGAGCTTGAGAGCCTGCTCTACTCGGCCAAGGAGGCCGGCGACGTCGAGGACTACGTGGTCGAGGGCGTGCAGCCCGTCGACGCGCGCAATTCTGGTGTGCCCCTGCTCGACGTCAAGGGCGTTCACGCGCGCATCGAGCCGGGCGCCATCATACGCGACAAGGTCGAGATCGGCGACAACGCAGTCATCATGATGGGCGCGGTCATCAACATCGGCTCCGTCATCGGCGAGGGCACGATGATCGACATGGGCGCCGTGCTGGGCGGACGTGCCACCGTGGGCAAGCACTGCCATATCGGCGCGGGTACCGTGCTTGCCGGCGTGGTCGAGCCCGCCAGCGCCACGCCCGTGGTCATCGAGGACGACGTGCTGATCGGCGCCAACGCCGTTGTGCTCGAGGGCGTTCGCGTGGGCAAGGGCGCCGTGGTCGCCGCCGGTGCCGTCTGCGTCGAGGACGTGCCCGCCGGCGCCGTCGTGGCCGGCGTGCCCGCCAAGGTCATCAAGCAGGCCAGCGAGGTCGCCGAGGGCAAGGTCTCCCTCGTCGACGCCCTCCGCAGCCTGTAGGGCCACGTATTCGCGACTGCGTCGAGCGAGCGCCAATCGTAATCGCCAATCGAATCGCGCTAATAAGCCGCGGGGAGGGGCTGCACTGCCCTTCCCCACGGCTTCGTTTGGTTTATAGGACAGAATGTGTGTCCCGCTCGGCGCAGGTCGGCGGTCCCCTT